>CALIJJ010000028.1 GCA_938017515.1 uncultured Pseudanabaenaceae cyanobacterium | reverse complement strand
TTGGTGGATCAGTTGGGTGGTGTCACCTCGGATGCCGAGGTTGTAGCAGGTGAGGGGCTTGCCTTTGCTCATCGCCTGGGCACAGACACGTCCAACCCAGCCGAGGCTGGTGGGGTCGCCAGTGCCGTTGGTGAAGGAATCACCGATGAAGAAGATGCGGGGGCTCATGGTGAAGCAGTTGACCCGAAGAGGAAACAAACGAGGGCTGTGAACAAAACAAGGTTTAGTCCTATGGAAATCATAGCGATTGATTGCCAAGGGAATATTTTCTTCTGGGCTTTCGTTTCCAATATTTAGCCATATGAATCGATAGGTTGAAAAGCAAGCCTCGGTTGGATCGAGAAAGCAGAATGCGGGCTATGTTCAGCAGTTGACTGAGGATACTAAGATTTCTCAGTGCGATCGCAACGAAAATCTTGGTCGAAATGAACGCCTCTGCCGCAAGCGGACGGAGTATCACTTCACTCCGCTCACACGCTTCGCGGTTCGTCTTCGCTCAACGGCTCCCTTCGGATGCTGTATTTGACGGACGCAGCAAGCTACGGGGAATCAGACCCATAGAGATTGAAAATCAAACTTCAGTAAAGTGAGGAAGAAGCGAGTGCAAGCATTTACACTGAAGGAATGAGTATCAAATCGCTTAAGTACGTGTCATGGTGCATTGACAATTCTGCAAAGAGAGCTCGTACTTGAATCTTTTAATCATGAACTTACACGAAAAAAGTAATCATCACCAGGGAAATTCTTTAGAACGAAGGAAAAGGCGCAAGGAAAGAGCTCAGCAACTAAAGCAGGAAAGAGAAGCACGTGAACATGCTCTCAGGAAAGAGGAAGAATTGCTCAAAGAAGTGCTCAAGCTTGAGCAAGATGCGCTTGAAGAAAAAATTAGACTTGAGCAGAAAAAACGTGAGAAATGTGAGAGAGAGCGTCAAGAGTCAAATAGAAGAAGACTGGAAAAATGGGAAAAGGAGAAAACACATTATGAAGTCCTCATATTTAGAAGACTCAGAGGCGTTATCAGTGAAGCAGGCTCTATTGATATAAATGAAGTTTGGCCAAATTCTTCCTTCACTTGGGATCTTGGGTTTGATGAGCTGGATATCATCGAATTATATATGAGATTGGAAGAAGAAATGGATCTAGAAATCAGTGATGAGGATGCTAATGGCATAGGGTGTCTGAATGATTTACTAGAATTTCTTGTTGACAAAGGATTGGTGGATCTGGCAACGGAAGAACTATTAGATGCCAATGAAGAGTTGTACAGCGATGGTTTTTCTTTCACTAAAAGTTCTACGATTGAGTTGATTTTAACATTCCTGTCTCCTTCTAATAAACAGGAAATAAGTATGAACAACAGTCTTATTAAAGATTTGGAGATGGATGAAATTAACGTGGTTGAAATTGTGGAAGAAATTGAGAATAAAACAAATATAAATATAGAAGATAAAGTGATAGAAAAAATTGAAAATGTTAGAGATATTTGGTGCTTATTAAATTGGGGGAAAGTTTGGTGAAATGAGTGGCGATGCCTAAGGGAAGTGTCCTAAATGGAAAACTGCTGCATCAGCCAGCGATTGACTGCGCCATCGTCCTCCATCTGACTCCGCCGTAGAGCCTCTTCCACAGTGGCGATCGCCAATCCCTCCAATACCTGCGACACCTGAATCTGGCGACTCCCCCGATTCCTGACTTCGAACGCCGTAACGACCATCGAGTCCACATCAACCACCCAATATTCAGCGACCCCAAAACGCTCATACAACAACCGCTTCTGCCCCAAATCATCACTCAGCGTCGTTGCTACCACCTCAATCACCAACGTCGGAGCACCATGCTGATCGGCATCAATGGGACTATTGCTGCGGGGAATATTGGGTAAATCCTGCCCGATATAGAACGCCAAGTCAGGTTGGCATTCACGCTATCCCAACTTTCGAAAACTAGCATTCGTCAACGCTGAAAATGCGATATTTCGCATCGTCCCAAACAGCGTGCTCACCATCACCAGCGTTGAATTATCTTTGCCATGGGCAAACCCAATGGGCATGGTCTCAATCCTCATCATGCCCAGGTCGTAGTAGCAGCTTGACTGCTCTAACTCAGATTGAGCCGATGCAGCCAAGAACTCATCCCAAGTCGCCGCAACCCAGACATCGGTTACAGGAGGTTTGGGGACTAATACCGTGTTGACCATGGCAGTTCACCTTACAGACGGCTTACCTCATTAAAACCGTAGGGGTAAACCGCTGTTTATCTGGCCAATGCCAAGCGCTTGCAAACAGCCGGACGAACGCGGTTCGTCCCTACGGTCGGGTCGGGTGGGCGATTAAACCGATCGCCCCTAACCCAGCGTTAGCCCACGCTGGCCAGCAACTGCTCCTCATCATCAGCAGACACCAACCGTCCCTCATCCTCAAACCCAGCAATCTGGTCGAAGTTCATGTAACGGTACAGGTCCGCCGCAAACGGGTCGAGCTTGTCCACGACAATATTGAGGTACTCCTCCACCGTCGGGATGTAGCCCAGCAGCGCACAAACCGCCGCCAGCTCCGCTGAGCCCAGATAGACCTGCGCCCCTTTGCCCATACGGTTATTAAAGTTCCGCGTCGAAGTCGAGAACACAGTGACACCATCCGCTACACGGGCCTGGTTGCCCATGCACAAACTGCATCCCGGCATCTCCAAGCGAGAGCCCGCCGCCGCGAACGTGGCGTAGTAGCCCTCCTCCCGCAGCAGCTTTTCATCCATACGGGTGGGCGGGCAGACCCAGAGGCGGCCCTTCACCGTGCCAGCCCCTTCCAGAATCTTCGCAGCAGCCCGGAAGTGACCAATGTTGGTCATACAAGAACCAATGAACACCTCATCAATCTTGTCCCCGGCACATTCCGACATCAGCTTGATGTTGTCGGGATCATTCGGTGCCGCCAGAATCGGCTCCTTGATCTGGTCCAGATCCACCTCAACGATATCGGCATACTCCGCATCCGCATCCGCCGACATCAGGCTCGGATTCGCCAGCCAAGCCTCCATCTGCTTAATGCGGCGGGCCATCGTGCGCGAGTCCTGGTAGCCGCGAGCGATCATGTTCTTCAGCAGCGTCACATTCGAGCGCAGATACTCCGCCACACTTTCCTCGCTCAGCTTAATGGTACTGCCTGCGCAGGAGCGCTCTGCCGTGGCATCGGTCAGCTCAAAGGCCTGCTCCAGCTTCAGGTCCGGTAGACCCTCCATTTCCATGATGCGACCGGAGAAGACGTTCTTTTTGTTGGCCTTCTCAACCGTCAGCTTGCCTTCCTGGATGGCCACGTAGGGAATCGCGTTGACGATATCCCGCAGCGTAATGCCGGGTTGCAGACTGCCCTTGAACTTCACCAGAACCGACTCCGGCATATCCAACGGCATGGCACCGATCGCCGCTGCAAAAGCCACCAAGCCAGAGCCCGCCGGGAACGAAATGCCCAGGGGGAAACGGGTGTGGGAATCACCGCCCGTGCCCACGGTGTCGGGCATCAACATGCGGTTGAGCCAGGAGTGGATGATACCGTCACCGGGATTGAGGGCAACACCGCCACGCTTGGAAAAGAAATCCGGCAGCGTGCTGTGGGTGGTCACGTCCACGGGCTTGGGATAGGCCGCTGTGTGGCAGAAGGTTTGCAGCACTAAGTCCGCACTGAAGCCCAGGCAGGCCAGCTCCTTCATCTCGTCGCGGGTCATGGGGCCGGTGGTGTCCTGGGAACCAACCGTGGTCATCAGCGGTTCGCAGGAGGTGCCAGCGCGAACGCCCTCGGTACCGCAGGCTTTGCCGACCATCTTTTGAGCCAGCGTGTAGCCCTTACCCGTGTCCGCTGGGGGCGTGGGGCGCGTGAAGACGGTGCTGGCCTCCAGGCCCAGGGCAGCACGGGTTTTGTCCGTGAGAGAGCGACCAATCAACAGCGGGATCCGTCCCCCAGCCTGCACCTCATCCAGCAGCGTCTCAGGCTTCAGCTCAAACGTTGAAACCACGTCACCGGCTTCATCGGTGATCTCCCCTTTGTAGGGATGAATCGTGATCACATCGCCGGTTTCCAACTTAGAGACATCACACTCAATGGGCAATGCGCCGGAGTCCTCAGCGGTGTTAAAGAAAATTGGCGCAATCTTGCCGCCGAGAATCACGCCCGCTGTGCGCTTGTTGGGCACGAAGGGAATATCGTCACCAATGCACCAGATGACAGAGTTCATCGCCGACTTACGAGACGAGCCAGTTCCAACCACGTCGCCGACGTAGGCAACGGCATGGCCCTTTTCCTTCAGTTTGGCGATCGTCTCCAGTCCCTCGGGCATCTTGCTTTCCAGCATCGCCAGAGAGTGCAGGGGGATATCCGGACGGGTCGTGGCATGGGGCGCGGGGGAGAGGTCGTCGGTGTTGGTCTCACCGGGAACCTTAAAGACCGAGACCGTGATGGTTTCGGGGACTTTAGACTTGCTGGTAAACCACTCCGCATTGGCCCAGGCATCGACCACCTGCTTGGCGTAGCTGTTGCTCTCCGACAGCTCCATGACGTCATTGAAGGCGTCGTAAACCAGCAGCGTTTTGCTCAGGGCTGCCGTTGCGGCTTCAGCCAGTTCAGTCGTGTCAGATTTCAGCAGTTCGATCAAAGAAGCGACGTTATAGCCGCCCATCATCGTACCCAGCAGCTCCACGGCTTCCTTCGCAGAAACCAAAGGGCTTGTGGCGTCGCCCTTGGCGATCGAGGTCAGAAAAGAAGCTTTGACATAGGAGGCTTGGTCCACCCCAGGCGGAACGCGATCGCGCAACAAATGCAGCAAAAATTCTTCTTCCCCCGCCGGAGGAGCCTTCAGCAGCTCACACAGCGCGGCGGTCTGCTCCGCATCCAGCGGCAGCGGTGGCACACCCAGTGCCTCGCGCTCAGCAGCATGTTGGCGATATTGTTCAAGCATCTTCTACCCTCTCCTCTTGCGTTCGAACCTGTAGCGTTGAACCACAGGCCGTAGAACAGTATCTAGCCTGGGTATACGCACAAGCAAGTCTCTGTTGCTCTCAGCGATGGTTCTACGCTAGCGCGAACGGCAGAAAGAGTGTGATGCATTAACGACGATTCAGCAGCATTTTCAGGATTTCATTTTCAGGATTTATTGACATCCCTTTAGCTGGCATTCTTTTGCAGCCACCGGCAACCACTGATTAAAAAGGCAGTCGCTCCCACCAAAACAGACGCCTGAGCCAGGGGAGACGTGTTCTGTCCACCGGCTTCGATGCTGTTGAGTGCGCTGCTTAGTACAGTGTCTTTTCCGGGTTCACAGGGTTCAGCTTGGGAGACCATGGCAATTTCCACAGAACCGGGCTCAACCAAAGTGGCCGCAGCCAAACGTGCTTCAGCAGCAGCACTAAAACCCAACAGACCCACCGTTACACCAACGGTTGCCATGCCGACCCCTGCGATCTGGTGCTTGATGTTTGTCTGCTTGAATTTCGTTTGACTGAAAACCATAGCCTCTACCCAAAATTTTTGAAAAAATCTCGGGAGCGTTCCGCTGGCGTGTATCCGTTTTCCATGGCGGTGAAAAACTTCTTGGTAGAGGCACTCTGACAACGACTCATGCCGTTCGGTAATTTAGCGGAATCACCCCCGAGCGATGTACTCAGTATGGTGCATATACGGAGACACGTCAGGGGGAGTACTTAGGTTTTATTTCTTCTTTTTCTTACCGCAGCGATCGCTTCATCTCTATAGGGTTTTGTACGTAATCTTTCGATGATTTGCAGGTCATTCTAGGCCGTTGGTTGGGGCGATTTTACGGAGATGACAGTCATCCCTCGGTAGGTCAGCCCTGCGGTCAAGATCGCAACTCCCGGTAACGTAGCCAGGAGTGCCACCGCAAGAATAAGCATCGTGGGAGACGAGACACCCTGCTGCCATGTGTGTTCCATGGCGAAGCGGAGAAAGCCATCCAAAAGCCAACAGTGGAGCGTTGTCATCGCCATCGCAGACAACACACTGATCCCAAGCCAGCCCGTTTGATGGGCCAATGAATCAACGGAAGGTTGAGGCCGTCGGAAACCATCTAGCAGTAATTTAATGCCGACAATGGAGGCTGGAATACTGAATAGAATAAAGACCAGTGCAAGGGATGCGATCGCCACCATGGCAGTTGTTCTCCAGAAGAAATTCGCTATAGATGGAATCAGCGCCAAAGATACCGATTTCTAGCAACGCTTCCCGACGAACGATAGGGATTCAGGGCAGTTTTTCAGGCGTCCATTGACCATCGTCATTTCCACTCAAATTGGGCAAACTAAGTTAGGCCCAAATACTGTCCCAATTCAAGCTGCGGATTGCACCCACTCATTTTTATGACTCCCACGCTTCAACCTCCCTCACGTCAAAATAGTGACTTCCTCAACGACCTTGAGCGCACCGCCAAGATCCGCGAGCGTATCGCAGGTCACCTCGGCACCATCGCCACCACCCTAGAAGAGGCTGAGGAGAGAGGTGCCGATGCGTCGGGTCAAATGAATTTGGAGCGAGAAATTGAGGATGCCCGCAGCGCCAGCAACAACCTCAAGCAAGGGGTCTTTCGTCTCTTAGTTTTGGGCGATATGAAACGGGGCAAAAGCACATTTCTCAATGCGTTGATTGGGGAAAACTTGCTGCCGTCTGATGTCAATCCCTGTACGGCATTGCTGACGGTTCTACGCTACGGTCCAGAGAAAAAAGTGACCGTTCATTTTGTGGACGATCGCGAACCGGAAACCATCGGTTTTAGTGATTTCAAGCAACGCTATACCATCGATCCCGCGGAAGCCAAGGAACTCGAACAACGCCGCGAACAGGCCTTCCCTGAAGTCAGCCATGCTGTGGTGGAATATCCGCTGCCGTTACTGGAACGCGGCGTCGAGATTGTGGATAGCCCAGGTCTCAATGACACTGAAGCTCGCAACGAAATGTCCCTGGGTTTCATTGGCAACTGCCATGCCATCCTCTTTGTCATGCGGGCCTCCCAGCCCTGCACCCTGGGCGAGCGTCGCTATCTCGAAAACTATATTAAGGATCGCGGTCTATCGGTTTTCTTCTTGATTAATGCCTGGGATCAGGTCAAGGAAAGCTTGATTGACCCCGACGACACTGAGGAACTACAGGCTTCGGAAGGCCGCCTGCGTAAGGTATTTGAAGCCAATCTCGAAGACTACTGCCAGGTGGATGGCTATAACCTCTATGAAGAGCGGGTTTTTGAAGTCTCTGCCCTGCAAGCCCTGCGTCGTCGTGTCAAGGATACCGATGCGGATCTAGAGGGCACGGGCTTCCCCGGTTTCATCACCGCATTAAATACGTTCTTAACCCAGGAGCGAGCAGTGTCGGAGTTTCGTCAGGCGCGGACGCTGGGTCGGCAGGCCACGGAGCGGGTTCAGGAGGCGATCGCCCGCCGTCTCCCCCTGTTAAATCAGGGCGTTGAAGAACTGAGCGAGCGTATCGAATCAGTTCAGCCTGAATTTGAACGCCTGTCAGAAATTCGTGAGGACTTCCGCAAAGAAATCCGCGACCTACGCGATGACAAGTCCCGCGCCATTGCGGATTCGTTCAAAACGTATTTGCTCAACTTAGAAAATACGTTTGAATCGGAATTCACTCGTTATCAGCCTCCAGAACTCAGCATCTTTGATGCGCTGAATCACAATCGCCAGGAAGCCTTCAGCAAAGAACTCGAAAAAGCCTTCCAGCAATACCTCAACGACAAGTTCTACGCCTGGGGCATCACCGCCGAACGCCAGCTCAAGGATGCCTTTGAGCAGTTGGGCCGCAAAGCAGAACGCCACGGTAATTCCTACCAGGCCGTCACCGATGCCATGCATACCAAGCTCACCGGGCAGGATCTGACGACCCATCCTCGTCTCAGCGTCGGTGATGACAAAAGTCCAGGCTGGGCCAAGTGGGCCATGGGTCTGTTCTCGCTGGCTACGGGTAATGTCGCAGGCGTGGCCCTCGCCGCCGTCGGGTTTGACTTCATGAGCCTGCTGCTCAACCTGTTCACCTCCGTGACCATCGCCCTGATTGTCTCCTCCCTGTTTGGCATGATGCTCGGCCCCATCGCTTTTGCCCTGGTGGGTCTAGGCATCGGCGCACTCCAGGCCAGCGATGCTCGCAGCAAGGTCAACCAAGTGCTGAAGGATGAGTTGGTCAAGCACCTGCCCCAGGTTGCTCAGGAGCAGTGGCAGCCGATTTACACCGCCGTGCGCGAGAGCTTCGAGACTTATGAACAGGAGGTCATGGACCGCATCGACGACGACATTCAGTCTCGCCAGGCGGAACTGGATAATCTGATGGAGCAAAAGCAGGCACGGGAGATTGATCAGCGGCAGGAACGCGATCGCCTCAACAATCTAGAAACGGAGGTCACCACGGCCTGCGAGGGCATTGAGTCGGCCTATCAGGAACTACTCAGCGCAGCATAAACAGTGCAACGCACTTAGCACCATCCTCACAAAAGAACGTTAAAAAAGTGGGGTCGGAACAGTGATTGTTCCGACCCCACTTTTGTCTTATCCCACTTCTTTATGCCGCCAATGCCATGGCCAATGTCATGGCCAATGTCATGACCAATGTCATCGTTGACCGAATTCAATCCCCATGGCTACACAGCCACAGGATACAGCTCGGTCACGGGTTGTACTTCTGACTCTGGTTCGGGGTGCGAGGGGCGATCGCTCACCAAGACTGGGGGCAGCGTTTCATAAACCAGCTCTTCGCTTCCGTCAAACGTGGCATAGACACCCTCATCACTCCAGCGCTGGGCAGACACAGCAACACGAGGCTTGGCAAAGCGCTGGGCTGTGGCACGGGTGGAATCTAAGGCAATGGCCCGGTAACGCTTGGAATGATACAAGCCCGTTCGTTGGGCCTGGCGAGAAGATTGCCCTGCCCGAGACCGACTCCTCCCTGCAGCACTCGCATAATTCCAGTGGGACATCCGCTGCTGGGACAACCAAAACTGCCGCAAAATCCAGGGGGCTGTTGCTCCAAACCAAAGCGTTAGGACCAGAAGCAAATAAAACTGATGGCTAGAAATCGAATTCTGCTCATCAGCAAACTGAATCGGGCTTGACGGTTGCTGACGAAACCGCACCGTTGCCGCAGCCTCACTAAAGCAGCATTGCGCCGAGGTATGGGGCTGAACCTGCCCAACCACTGTTGCCCAACGCGCCGTTGCCCCCAAGGAACCCAAGGTTCCCGCAGCGGGTGCCATGGTCGCCACAGGTGGCGTCGGGACAGCACTCGAAAGAGCAGAGATGGACATCGAGCCAGACAGGGGGGCGCTGGCAACCGCCTCAGCCACCGTCCAGGATGGTGGGGGCTGAGAATCAGGAGCCGTCTGTATCGGTGTCGCCTCAGCAGCACCACCGACCAGGGTCAGTGCCGCAGCACCAATCGCAGCGGTCTGGGAAACGGACCGTCGAGGAACCGAATCAAATGAAACGGGATTAAAACCGGGAAAACGGGAGGGAGCCATTGCAATTCGTCAATGTAGGGGAATGGGAGAGCACCGCGACGAAGAATGGAACAGACTCAAATCGGTTAGAGGCCAGCTAGAGGGCAATTAGAGGCCGGTTCAGAGAATTGAACGAGAAGCTTGATCGGAACGAGGTGTTGAGAAATCTGGGGTGAATCGATGGCAACATCGATGGAGAGTAGCCGACTGAGACAGAACAGATTTTCCGTACGATACAATTTATTTTTCCCAGGAGATAAGGCCTTTAATCGTTCTCGCAGGAAATTTATAATTGAATCAAGGGTCGGAATAGGCCCTCGGTGAACTGAAGCCTAGTAAAGAGACGGTCATCTTTTAAATTTTCCTCTATTCTCAGTCGCGCCATGCCCCCCGAGACAGACCATTCAGGACCCGCTCAAGCATCGGACAATGGCCAGATCCCTCAGCAAACCGGCCAGAGTCCTCAGAAAATCGGCCAGCCCAATTGTCCAGCCCTGCTCGAACTGCTCCAGCGAGCCCTGGGTGCCTTAGCTCTGTCATCGGGTCACGAACTCCGCCGCGATCTCCAGGCCATGGAGACCCGCTTCCAGCATTCGGCCTACCGCATTGCCGTCTTTGGTCCGTTTAACTATGGCAAGTCCACATTGCTCAATGCCATTTTGGGCGAAAAAGCACTGCCCATCGACCTCATTCCGACGACGGGCTCGGCCATCCTGGTGCGCTATGGTCCGACGCTCCGCAGCCACATCACCTTAGCCAATGGCGATCGCCACTCCGCCGACGGAACCGACCTCCTCCAACAATTTGCCCGCCTCGACGACCAACGCTGCATGCGGGACGATGTCATCTCCGTGGACGTGGAATGCCCCCATCCCCTACTCAAAGGCGGCGTTGAGCTATTGGACCTCCCCGGCACCAACGATCGCGAAGCCCAGGATGAACTGGTGCGCGATCAACTCCTCACCGCTGACTTGGTCATCCAAATGCTCGATGGCCGCAAACTGATGACCCTGGGGGAGCGGGAGCATCTGCGGGACTGGCTCCAGGAGCGGGGCATTGAAACCGTTTTGTTTGTGGTCAATTTCCTCAATCTGCTGGAGCCGGATGACCAAAAGCAGGTGATGAATCGGATGCGGTTTGTCGCCGAGAGCTTCCGTTCCGATTTGCCCAACGGTGTCAGCAATCTCTGTCGGGTCGATGCTCTGCCAGCACTGCGGGCCCAGCTCAAGGGTGATGCCGCATTGCTGCAAACGTCAGGACTGCCGACGCTGCTATCAGCACTCGAGACACTGGTTCAGCATTACGGCGAGAACCAGGCCACACCGACGGCTCAGCAGCGGCAAATGGATCTCCTGGGGCAACGCGTTGAGGCAGAACTTCAACGGCACATTACAACGCTGGAGCGTGAGAGCAAAGCAGAATCCGAGGCGGCGGCAGCCCAGCGCGATCGCGAACGTAGCGAGATTCAGCGGAAAGCCCAAGGCATTATTGCCAAGGGGTTTGATCAGGATTTAAACCATCTGCGCGACTGGCTGAGCCTCGACCATTTGCTCACGCGCTATGAAGCTGAAGCCGTGGATGCCCTGCGGCGGTTTGAATTCAAAACCTGGGAGGCGATCGCCCTGCAACCCGATTGGGAAGCCCTGCAACGCAATCTGGTGGATTGGGTCCTGAAAGCCCAGAAATTTGCGGGCAACTCCCCTCAAGCCCCCAGACTTAGCCTCGATCTTGCCTATCCCGACGAGCCCTGGATTGACGGAATTTCTGGAGACCCTGCCACAGGAACAACTCCCCCGCGACTCCGTTCTAGCCGCCCCAAGCGTACCCCTGGCAAAGGAACCGTGGTGGCAGGCGGCATTGGTTGGGCCTTGGGAGGTCCCCTAGGGGCAGCGGTGGTCGGCGGCACCAATTACGTCCTCAATCAGTTGACCCAGGTGGACTCGGAGCTGAATTCTTCGGAGGCCCCGCCCTCACCCCCAAGCCCATGCCCCCCAACCGATCTAGACAGCCGCTACCGCCACGGTGCCCAGCGTTACCTAGAACGCTTGAGTTATGCCGGTCGCGCTAGTCTCGATGGCTATGAGCGCGAGGCAAGGCTCATCATTCAACAGATCGATCAGTCGCCAGCCTCCCCGAACACGCCCACACAACAGCCCAATCCCCAGCAAGCCCACCACCTGGCGCTACTCAGAGGAATCTTGATGCAGCTTCAAAACGAGAGAACTCCGTAACCCACGCCAGCTCGAATCATCTACGGCAAATAGCTGAGTATCCCACCGCAGAACCTACATACCCTCCCCTCATTTCCAACATATTTCTCCAGTCTTGTTTCATCCCTCAAGGGCTTGTCAGGGAATACAAGATATAGATAGCACTGTTGGTTCAGGGTAGGTAAATGCGTCGCCATTGCAAAATAGCAGCCACGGGGAGACAAGCAACGAACACGAGCAATCCCCCCATCCTTTGCCAGGCAGGCATTCTGTACCTGAAAAAAGGGGTGGCCATGGCCGCGCTACTGAACCTTTGGCTCACAGTCAATCCACCCGCTGCGGCCCAGAGCCTTCTCCTAACGCCGACCCTATTGGCAACAACCCCAGCGACAACACCCCCAGTGGCAGTCCCAGTCCTCTCCGATCACAGTCTGTCCACCACTGTGAATCACTCTGTCCATGGAGCGGTGGCTGGAACAGACCATGCCAATACAGACCATGCCAATACAGGCAATATCAATTTTGTGGTGACCGATGGACAGCAGCTTGGGGAGAATCTATTCCACAGCTTCGAGCAATTTTCTGTCCCCCGGGGTGGCTCTGTCCGGTTTGACCATAGCCCTAGCGTTGCAGCGATTTTTAGCCGTGTGACAGGCCATGGGCCCTCCCACATTGAGGGTCGCCTCATGACCCAGGGCAGCACCGACCTGTACCTGCTGAATCCCAACGGCATCGTATTTGGCCCAGAGGCTCAACTCCAGTTGGGGGGATCATTTGTGGCCACAACGGCCCAGGCGATCGCCTTTGCGGATGGCGCTCGCTTTGGCATTTCGACCGCCCCCATTCATGGGTCAGCCCATCCCCCGGCATCTTCCTCCCCCCTGCCGCTGCTCACCCTCAGCCAACCGATTGGCTTTGAGCTGGGCCAAAATCCAGCGGCCATTGTCAATCGTGCCCAAAGGCTCACTCCCGAGGGAAATTCCCTGGGATTAGCCGTTACTGACGGCAAAAATTTGAGTCTGATTGGCGGAGATTTGCACTTTGAGAACGGACATCTCACGGCCCCTAGTGGTGGCATTACGCTGCGGGGCGATCGCATCACGCTACAAAATTCTCGCGTCATTGCGGACAACCGCAGCAACGGCCCGAGTCCAGGCATTCAGATTCAGGCACACACCCTAGATCTCAATCCCGTTAGTCTCCTCAGCAGCCTCACCCTCGGCGAAGGCGCGGGGGGTCCGATTCACATTCAAGCCGCATCGTCCGTCACCCTCAACGGCAATGGCTACGGCACACTCCAGGATACGTTTGTCTTTGGGGCCCTCAAAAAGCAGATTCGTCCCACCGATCGCGATCGCCTCACGGGCATCACCACCGGTACCGTCAGCACTGGCAACGCCGGAAACATCAACATCACCACTCCCCGGCTCAGCCTCAACAACGGAGCCGTTCTCTGGACACCGACCTTTAGTGCGGGCCAGGGTGGCAATATTCAACTCCAAGTATCCGAACAGCTCTGGCATGGGGCCTCGGCCATCGCCACCTCAGCCTATGGTCTGGGTTCCTCCGGCAACCTCACCATTGAGACAGGCCCCTTCATCCTCAGTGACAGTGCCTTCATTGATACCTCGACGTTTTCTCCTGCACCAGGCGGGGCAATCCAGATTGAAGCCACGGACCTCAGCTTGCGATCGCCCCTCCCCGACGCAGTGCTGCCCAATGCCATCTTCTCCGCCAGCCTTGGCAGCAGCGGCATCCCCGGCAACGTCACCATTGTGGCCGATCGGCTCCGCGCTGAATCCGGCTCCCAAATCACCAGTACCGGCGGTGCCAGGGTCCGGATTATTGACATCCCCAGCGGGGGTCGCAGCGGCAACGTCAGCATTACTGCTCGGGAACACATCGAACTGGTCGGTCGCGCCGCAGATGGACTGCCCACGCAAATTTCCACCACCAACTATGCCAACGAATCCGCAGGGCAACTCGACATCTCGACACCGCAGCTGCAACTGCAAGATGGAGCGCGATTGCTGGCCCTCTCTGAACGGGGGGGCGGTGGCAATATTGCGCTGGACATTGGTGCGATCGCCCTCCTCCAAGGCAACAGCGAAATTGCCGCCACGGCCCTATCTGGCTCCGGCAACGGCGGCAACATTAGCCTGAGTTCACCGCTCCTTCTGCTTCAGGACAGTGGGATTCGGGCCAATGCCAAAGGGGGGTTGGGCGGTCAAGTGCAAATTCAGGCGGCGTTTGTGGGGCAATCCCAAAGCGTTCTGTCTGCGTCCTCGGATCTCGGATCGGCCTTTAGCGGCACCGTCGAACTGTCCACGTTGAAAAACAATCCCCAAAACGACCGGAGCCCTTTACCAACGACCTTGCTCGACGGTGAAACAGAAATTGCAACAGCCTGCCAGCGTCATGGTGATAGCAGTGACACCGAACGCTTCATTATCTCGGGCCGCAGTGGATTCCCAGAAAATCCCAACCATCCCTTGGGGGGTCAGCGGCTATGGCAAGACAGGCGCCCATCGCAGGCCGTCGCCCCCCAGCCCCGACGACTCCCATCACGTTATCGGGAAGCGGTTGGGTGGCAGCTCAATGCCCAAGGCGACGTCCGGCTCTTAGCCCATACGAAGGGTATCGCACCGCCCCATCTCTCCTGTGGCCAGGTGGTCTCGAGCCGGAGCTAGGTAGAACTAGAGGGCAGCTCGGGCTTCGCGGGCGATCGCCTGCACCTCTGGCAACTGAAGCGACCCGGTGTCTAATACCTCCCCAAGAGGCTCCGACGGGCTCGGTTCTTCGGCTGGTGCTTGTCCTTCGACTGGTACTTGTCCTTCG
>CALIJJ010000027.1 GCA_938017515.1 uncultured Pseudanabaenaceae cyanobacterium | reverse complement strand
GCAAGGTCTTCGAGGAGGGGGGCGATCGCAGTCTTAATCAACCCCGCATCCAAGGGCTGGGGGGGCTCTGCAATGGACCGACAGAACAACTGCAGTGACTTGTTCTGGGCCTGGGCTGTGACGATACAGTTGAGCTGAAGCAGCACTGGATTAAGCAGCCGCACAATGGCCTCTTCATCCCCCCAGCGCGCCCATTGACGTAGCAACTCCTGCTTGGGCGTAAGGTCGATGCGCAAGGCCCAGTCTGGCCGCACTTCTCCCCGAACCTGGCTAAAGATTGCGGCGTCTTGGAAGCCCTCTAGATCGAGCGATCGCAGCTGCATCACCACCCGCTCCGCCGTCACCGCCGCATCCAGGCTGTAGTTGGATTCGCACAGGACCCAAAGCCGTTGCTTGGCCATCAACGAGGTCTCTTCCGTTGCGGCCTTGACCGCCACACGCACAGAAATGCCGAGGCTACTGAGAGATTCGCTGAGATAGTGAGCAATGGCCTCGGGATCACCGGTCTTGGCCTGGGCACGGCTGGAGACAATCAGCGCAGCAGTTTGGGCCTCTCCAGTCGCTTCAGCGGCGGCGTTAGCGGCGTCCTCAATCTGGGCGAACTCACTCTCTTCGAGGCCCGCTGCTGCTGCCGCTCGCTGGACAGCGGCCCGCTGTTGGCGTTGCTCATGCACCCAATACTGAACGCGATCGAGCTGCCCCAGGTCCACCGGTTTCTTCCAGCGGGGCTGTCTATCGCCCTTGGCCCGACCGTAAATTAAGAGGCGATAGATCGGAGACGCCGTCACAGGCAGCGCTGAGGACTCTAGCGCAAGGGAGAGGGCATCCAGCACCGCCAACATATCCGGGCAAGGCTGACTCTCCAGGAGTACATGAAGCGTATTGCCGCGTTGTTGGGTTTTCAGCTTAAAACCATCGGCTAAGCCCGCCTGCTTGAGCTGCTGGCAGAGCCAGCGGGCAGCAGACTTGGACTTAGCCTTAGTGGAGGTCTTCGGCTTCGGAAGGGTAGATTGGGCCATCTCTGGGGTCAATGCAGCCGAGGCAACGCGGCGGGACGATAGGGATACCGTAGAATCATGAGTAAATCATGCTGTGCAAGGGTATACCACAAATTTGCTGGCTGGGGGTGATTCCAGAGCCAGCTTGCCTTCCCTTTATCGATATCCTCTAACCGATGGCATGGCCAGCTTGTGTCCCCATTTGAACCGTTTCATTTTGGATATGGGCAAACGATGCCCCTCTGCTGACTTAATCCCACTCCTCAAGATTTCCGAGCCGATGCTAAATATTGACAATCCTTCATTTCGAGAAGAGCCCTCCCCTCGTCCAACCCCTGTTTTGGGCCATCGCCAGGACCCGGCAAGCGTCGGTATAGCCTGGGGCGTTGGGTTGGCCTCTGCGTCCGTCGTCGCGGCCTCCCTTGCTGGACGGTGGCTGTCAGTCATGGTTGCGCAGTTGGGCCAAACCAGTGAAGAAGTTTTTCGGGGCGATCGCCTCCCCCTGCTCAAGACCCCCATGGATTCTGGTGATCCTGGCATGGTCCCTGGCATGACTCCTGGCATGCACTCGGATACCGCTTCCGGAATGACTTCAGAAGCCTCCTCGGCGGAACCGTAGGGGAAACCGCCCAGCTTGGCGTGCCTGCTCTGAACGATGCCCCGAACGATAACCCGAACGATGCCCTCGCGTTCACGACTGGCTTTTACGAAAAGTCTGTTCCCACTGCACCGCTAGTTCCAACCCATGGCGCTTTCGATTCATTACGGTTCCTACCCATGGCGCTTCCGAATCCGTCGATGTTTCGACCAATGGCAGCATCATTCCGGCTCATTTCCAACAAACCGCTCCGACAAACCGCGATAAATCCGTATCCTTTCGTTCCATAGCATCGCCCGCCATCCTCTAAAATTCACCTATATACCCACGCCCGTCCACGGGTAGAGATCCCCTCGAGAGCATCTTTCCGATGAGTCCCAGTCTGCAATCTTCTGACGACCTGCCCCAGGCGACTTCTTCTTCATCCCCCTCCCAGCTCATCAATCAACTGACTCCTAATCAACCAACTTCAGTGACACCCACCGCCACCTCCCCCACGACCCTCGCCCTTCGACATCGCCTCAAAATTGTAGAAGACCTCTGGGAAACGGTTCTGAAACAGGAATGTGGTCCGGAATTGGTGCGGGTACTGACGAAGCTGCGGAAACTCTGCTCTCCGGAAGGACAGGCCCCCCAGGATGTAGAGCAAGAGCTGCTGCATGTCGTAGAGAATCTGGAGCTTGACAGTGCCATCCGAGCGGCCCGAGCGTTTGCGCTCTACTTCCAACTGATCAATATTGTCGAGCAGCACTACGAGCAGCAGCAATACCGAACGGCCTATGAAAGCGCCAATGCGGGGGAAGTGGAGGGGACAGAGTCGATTCTGGAACGCTTTTTCCCTTTGGGACAAGCCCCTCTCTCCGATGAAGTAAATGCGGACCCAGAACAATGGCAGGAAGAGGATGCCGGTGTGCCCCCTCAGATTGAGGCCCCCCCGGAAACGTT
>CALIJJ010000026.1 GCA_938017515.1 uncultured Pseudanabaenaceae cyanobacterium | reverse complement strand
CCCGTCCCAACGGTAATGGAGTGCTGGATGCTGCCAAGATCGGCATCCTCAGCGAAGAAAATATTGCGGCAAGCGAAGGCACAGACCTAGAAGTTCTCACTTCGGATGGTGCAACTCCTGCACGAATCTATTTCAATTTTGATGGCAGTATCCCCGCACAATTCACTGTTCCGTACACCATTTCAGTGCAGCTGCCGAACCAACCAGGCAGTCGTCGCTGCGTTGTCATTGAGACCCTTCTTGGCTCCATGCGAGAGGATGCAGGCGAAGCCAATTGCCCAGCGAGTTGAGATCTTCAAGCGGCTAAAGGTCTTCTAAAACGAAAGGTCTTCTAAAACGATGGAAGCATCGGTTTGCTTTAACCTGAAAAATAAATGCCCTCCCGAGTAGCTCGGGAGGGCATTTATTTTTCAACTCGCAGTCTACTTAATGAGCATGGTCATGTTCAAGGGGAAGCTGCGAGAGCGTCTGAGGCTGTTGCAGCGGCGTGGGTTCCTGGAGGAGCGGACTTGCGGGAACCTGGGGGAAAGCAGAGGAGACAGGCTGAGCAAGGGCGGAGGGTAAGGGAACAACACCAGACGGAACCGCATTCTGCGTTAGTCCTTGGGAGACAATTCGGCGTGCACCGACTTGTCTCGCCTGTAGACGCTGACTGGGCTGACCTTCCAAAGACTTAACAACCTGAACAACGGCCCGTTCCAGGGGAGTGGAAGGATTAAGTGCTGTTTGCTGCTGCTGAGCCTGAGCCTGCACTTGGGGTTGCTGCTGCAAGAGCGGCAAGAGGCCCGTCGAGAGACTTGGCTTAATCTTGAACGGCGACTGAGCAATGGGAATGGGGCTGAGTTGCAGAGGCTCGTTGCGCAGCACTTGCATGAGCTGAGCCAAAGACCCTTCCAGATAACGACCGGGGTCAATCGCAACCCAGGAGCCCTGAGCATCCTGCTGACGGACCTCAAAGTGGAGGTGAGGACCGGTTGAATTGCCTGTACTGCCAACCCGACCAATCACTTCCCCCTGGCGAACATATTGACCAGGATGAACAAAGAGTTCAGACATATGACCGAACAGCGTCTGACTCTTACCACCGGTATGGTCGATGGTAACGGTCAGGCCATAGCCTCCGACAAAGTCAGCCAGGGTGACGACTCCCGAAAGGGGAGCAACAATGGGAGTACCCTGCTCTGCGGCAAAGTCGGTGCCGCTGTGAAAGCGCCAAGTGTTGTGGATGGGGTGCATTCGCCAGCCAAACACCGAGGAAACCGGGCTGGGCACAGAGAGGGGGAAGAGGAGGCTGCGATCGCCATTACCTGGAATTGCCGATGGACGCTGAGTCCGAGCATAGTAGCTCGTTGCATCCATTGATTGGGAGAAGGAACGTCCCAAGCTCTGAACCGCAAAGGACAGAGGATTTTTAAGCTTCGATGGAATCGTAACGCTATAGCCGTTGGAGGACGATGCGTTCCCCGTAACCTGAGTCGTTGCAGCGACGGTTGGTGAAGGTAAGGCTACGTTCCCAGAGGAGACTGAGCGACCCAAATCGGCATTGCCTGAAGCGACATTAGAGACAACGCCTGGTGACAGGGTGACAGTGGGAAGCTCGGGTGCACCCTGAACATCATCGGCACCGGCGACCTGCTGGGAGGGTGTAGAGATTTCGCCATCTGTGGAGCCAGCGGCGGGATTGGGGGTAGCAACGACCGGTGCATCACCGCAGCTGAGGCCATCCGCCTGGAGCATTTGTTCGCAACTCGCGGGCTCACGCTCGGTAATGACAACAGTGGGTTGCTCAATTTGTTGAACGCCTTCGGTACTGGTTGCTCCTGTTGAGTAGAGGTCGCTGGTATCGATGACCGCGCCACTCCCGCCAGCATTCAGATCGGAACCGGCGTCATTCGCAAAGGTCTCTTGAGCAGGGGGAGCAAGATCCGCTGGCGTCAATTCGACAACGGGGGCCTGCAGATCTGGAGCTGGGAGAGCTTCAGCTTCAGGAACGTAGGCTTCAGGCGAATAGGATTCAGTGTAAGCAGACTCGGAATAGGGTTCAGTGTAAGCGGGCTCGGCATACGTTTCCGCGTAGGGCTCGACGTAGGCGGGCTCAGAGTAGCTATCGGTATAGGGCTCGTCGTAGGCGGGTGCTTCAAGAACAGGCTCTGAGACTGGCGCAAATGCATCCGTGGACTCCATAGCCACAACAGGTTCGGGCACAGGTTCAAAGGCAGCAGCGGGCTCTACACCGAGGGCCGCCTCTGCAATCAGTTGCGGCATAGGACGCGGCGTAATCTCGAGCGGCAGTGGTGGTGGAGCGATCGCCGGGGCCTCTGCAAGGTAATCTTCAACCAAAGCTGGGGCCTCTCCGTCCCCCGGGGAATCAACGAGAGATTCTTCTGCCAGGGCAAGCCCGCTGAGCATGCTACTGCCGCCCAACAATCCAATAGTGCTAATACATCCCAAAGATTTCAGCAGGCGCTGGTTGGATGAAGCGTTATGTTGATCCCTAGACTTTGGAGATGTCATGTGCTCGATAGAAATTTAATCTAAGCCGTACTAATCGTAACCTAGCTGAATCGTGCCGGGGGGGAATTTTAGCGATCGACCCTTTAAATCAATCAATAATTCTCCCGTGGTAGCTATTCCTGTCATGGTTCCCCACTCACTACCGACTTGAACAGGTCGGCCAACGATCTTGACCAACTTTTCATAATCTTTCAATAGTTCCTTCAAAGGAATAGATGAGTTCTGCCACTGCTGACAACCCAGAAGCACCCCCCACAGAACGAGCGCGATGACCCCTTCCAGAGACGTTATTCGCACGTGGGAATGCTTCTCCAGGAAAGGTTGCAAAGAAATTCCGTTGGCGGGGGCAAGATTGGACCAATTCAGGCCGATTCCAACGCTGGCCTGGTGAATGGTGGCACCGCGTAGGCGGCTTTCAGTCAAGATGCCGCCAAGCTTTTTTCCATTGAGCAGTAGGTCGTTGGGCCATTTGAGATCGAGGGGAATGCCTTCGCGACGGAATGCCATGGCAATCCCCCAGGCGCAGCCTAAGGTGAGGCGACCGCCTTCGGTGGCAGAGATTTGAGGCCGAAGACCGATGGACAGGTAGAGCCCACCCGGATTGGAAATCCAGGCACGGCCTTGTTGTCCGCGGCCCTGGGTTTGCTCATTCGCAATGACGACGGTTCCGGCAGGAGCCCCCTGATGCAGGAGTTCTTGGAGACGATCGTTCGTCGAATTCAACTGTTCATGAATTTCAAAGTGCAGGGGAAAGGGGGCTGGGTCCGGACACCGCTCGGCCCATTCGGCCCTGAGAGTATGGAGATTGAGCTTGGGAGGATTGAGATTTTCGGGAGGCAAGGCTAAAGAATGGTTTTGCGGTTGTCCGTGAGTAATTTTTTAGACTGGGAATGTCAACTGCGATCGCCCCCCATGGGGTTGCCCACCCTGGCCCACAGCTGAATCCAGGGGTGTGAGTTACCTTATACACATGAATATTACGGGATGGATGAGTAATGAAGCGGGTTGAGTCAGCCTGGCATTGGCAGACAGAGGGTGAGTTTCCCTATCTTGTCTGCCAACTCTTACAGGATTGGAAGCATGGATTTTTTACCCAGCAATGCTGGCCCAATCCGCCGGGGCAGCTAACCCAGACGCTTTCGACCGTGGCGTCAGTCTATCGAGTCAAACAGGTCCATGGAAATGGGGTTTTGGCGACAGATGGGATCAATGCCGTCACGCCAGAGGCTGAGAAAAATCCAGATTTTGACCATGCCGATGCCTTGATCTCCACCGGGCCCGAGCAAGCCGTTTGGGTATGCAGCGCCGACTGCACCCCCGCCTTGATCGGGGACGTGCGTACGGGACAGGTGAGTGCTATCCATGCAGGGTGGCGGGGTACGGCAGCAAGGATTATTCCTGAGGCAATCGCCAAACTCCAAGCTCAGGGCAGCCAGCTGACAGATTTGCGAGTGGCGCTGGGCCCGGCGATCGCGGGGGAGGTGTACCAAGTCGCGGAAAGCGTGGCGGCCCAAACAGGGCGATCGCTGGTTGATCTCGATCAAGCATCGAGTGATGGCAATCGTGAGCACTCTGGAACACCGTCTTCGGAGGCGCAAGACACAGCAGTTTTGGCCCAGCTAAGCACGATGCAATCCCCTCCCATATTGCCCGACCCGGAACCGGGTAAAGTCAAGCTAGATGTGCGTCAGGTCAATGTTTTACAGCTACGACAACTGGGGCTGAGACACGACCAAATTTCCGTGGCCCCCCACTGTACCTACCAAGAGCCTGAGCACTTTTTCTCCTATCGCCGCACAGGTGAGAAGAAGGTGCAATGGTCCGGTATTGTGAGCCAGAAATAGACCGAAAATCACCCCAGTTTCAAAATCACCCCAATCTACCCGATCCATCTAATTGTATTGCTCGCGACCTTTGCCCCCTTTTTGTAGCTTTACCCTCACAATCCCCAAGGGAAATGCGGTAATCTACCCACAAGGGTGCTGATCTAGAAATGATAAAAGGCACGCGATGTGTTCTCCTTAGCCTGACTGGACATTGACCCTATGGTTCGGCTTGGTCCTTCTCAACCCGAAGTCTCTGAAGACGTTGAACTCCTTGACATAGACCGCATCCGCGTGTCTGCCGATCACCGAGAGCGACGCTACGGCATGTTGCAATCCCGTTTGAAAGAGTGGGATCTTCATGTGGCTCGCAACCCCAAGGATTTGATGGCTTGGGTGCAGCGTGGCATCACGTTGATGAAGCTGCGCCAGTATGAGGAAGCGATCGCCAGCTATAACTGCTGCCTAACCCTGGATCCGGAATGCTGTGAGGCTTGGATGCAGAGGGCTGAGGTTCTCGATCGTATGGGACGCCATGGAGAAGCCTTGGAGAACTGGGAGTATGCCTCAGCCCTCAGTCCCAAATCACCGGAAGCTTGGAACGGTCGAGGTGTGGTTCTGCGCAAGCTAGACCGCCTTGAAGAGGCCCTGGCCAACTACAACCAGGCTCTGAGCCTACGCAGCGACTATGCCCAAGCCCTGAACAACCGTGGCTATCTCCAGGGACAAATGGGGCAATGGCAGGAGGCCCTGCAAGATTTTGAACAGGCCATTGCAGCGGACCCAGACTATTACCAAGCTTGGCAGAACCGGGGCTATTTACTCTTTGCCCTTGGCCGCAATGAAGAAGCCTTGGATTGCTACGACCAAGCAGTATTGCTGCGTCCCGGTGAGGTGGAAGCCTGGAATGGTCGGGCCAATGTGCTCTACAACCTGGATCGCTACGAGTCTGCCCTAACCAGCTATGACAAAGTGCTGACGCTGTGGCCCGACTGTGCTGAGGTTTGGCAAAACCGGGGTAACGCCCTGGGACAGCTCAATCGTTATCGTGAAGCGATCGCCAGCTACGAAGAAGCCCTACTGCTCAAGCCGGACATGGCGAGTGCGGCCTACTATCGCGGCGTCGCATTGGCCCACCAGGGCAAGCATCGCAAAGCCATTGAGAGCTACGATTGGGCACTCCAGCAGCAACCCGATTACGTCGATTGTCTCTACAACCGAGCGAGCTGCTTTGCACTGCTCGGAGACCTGGATGAGTCTCTGTCGGACCTAAAGGATGTCATTGCTCAGCAGCCAGAAACCTATCGAGAGATGGCTCGGGTGGATGCGGATTTCAAGAAATTACATAGCTTGCAAGCCTTTCAATCACTGGTTGAAGCACCCAAGGATTGAGACGCATCGCTCATTCACGCCTTCTCATTCGCTCCTTAAAAGCTAAGGCTGGCAGACAATCAAGGCGTCCATCTGCTCCTGAATGGTGGAGTCTTCCATCTCTGGAGGATAGACAAGCCAACTTTTCTGGTGGGTCTGGACAAGGGCACGAATCAAAGGGGAGATTTCCCCAATTTCTCTAATCCCTGTGGGAGTTTGTACGCGAATGCCTTCGGTGTAGGGTTTGTAGCCTCGACTGAAGGCGACTTCGATGCCTGCATAGATGTCAGGACTAAACCCTTGGCGGTTGAGCTGAGCACGCACCTGCCGCAACAGTAACCGCTGACCCGCGGGTGCCAGTCCTGAGATATCCCAGGCTTTGAATAAGTCGCGATCGACGTAGCGACGGCACAAATCTGACAGCAGGGGATCCGAATGGTTTTGCCAGCGCTGCAAATGGTAGTTAAAAACGTTGTCATCTGCGGCAAGGTAATCATCCAGAGCGAGGTTCGTTAAGTCCGGCTCGGAGAGCCAAGCGCTTAGGGTTGTATCAGCATCTAAGGCGTCGGCACCGAGCTGTTGGGCTCGCAGGAAGGCTTGCTTGAGTCCCCAGACCACCGCAATGTTTTTGGGATGGTTGTAAACCTGGTCATACATGAGCGATCGCATGATCAAGTAATGCTCAATGGCTGCCCGTCCGTTGGCTGCCACAATCACCTCCCGGCGCTGGGGGTCGTAGCGTAATACGCCCAAAATTCGTTCGAGGTCCAGACTGCCGTAGGATGCGCCCGTGTAGTAGGTATCGCGCATCAAGTAATCAAGGCGATCGCAATCCAGCTGGCTACTAATCAGCTGGCTCACCAGGGGGAGGGGATGCTGCTTGCGGTAGGTCGCAATGATAATTTCCGGCAGATCCGCATCGGCACTACGCAACAGTGGATTGAGCACCTTCGATTCCAGCAAAATCCTGGCGGTCCAGTCTTCATGGTGGCCCCCAAAAATATCCTCAGCGGTATGGCTAAAGGGGCCGTGGCCAATATCGTGCAGCATGGCCGCACAGAGGACCGTGGTGCGGTGGGGGAGTAGCTCTGGGGAGTGAAGCGCCAAAGCATCGAAGGCGCGGCGGGCGACGACCATGACACCGATGGAGTGGGTGAAACGAGACGCTTCGGCCCCATGGAAGGTCAGGCTAGCAGGACCGAGCTGCCGAATGCGCCGCAGTCGCTGAAACTCCGGCGTGTCGATCAGCTGCATCAGCAGTCGCTCGGTGGGGTCATTGCCATGGAGCGGCACTCCGCCGTGGAGTGGGTCATGGTAGACCCGGACGCCATCAGCTCGCATTGGCCATGGCCGGTACACCTGCCGATGGGTTGCCCCCCGACAGGTTGCCCCCCGATAGATTGCCCCATGCGACCGGCTCAGATGATTTAGGCTCAGCGGCCATCAGTGTAGATAGACGCTGCAATGCTGTCTGATATTGGCCATCATCGGACGTCGCCAATTGGTCACGGCGCAGACTATCCAACTCCACCGTCACATCGGGTTCAATCCCCAATTTGTTGATGTCATGGTGATCCGGCGTTTCATATTTGGCCACCGTGACGGCGAGGCCAGAGCCATCGGAGAGTTCAAACAATGATTGAATGAGTCCCTTGCCAAAGGTTTGTTGCCCAACCAGTTCGCCACGCTCGCTGTCTTGGAGTGCCCCAGCTAAAATCTCGCTGGCGCTCGCGGTCCCCCCATTGACAAGCACCACCAGGGGAGCCTCGGTAACCGCAGAACCATCCGCCCAAAAGTTATCCAGGATGCCTCGGCGATCGACGGTGTACACGATGGGTCCGTCATCAATCCACATGCGAGAAATAGCCACGCCGGCCTGGAGTAATCCACCGGGGTTATTGCGCAGGTCAAGAATGTAGCCTTTGGCGCCTTGGCGTTCGAGCGATCGCAACTCTCGGCCAAATTCTTCAACCGCATTGGCATTGAACTGGCTCAACCGCAAATAGCCCACGGGTGGAACGCCGCTTTCCTGCCTGAGTTCCGCCACCACTGGATTGAGGGAGATGTGTTGGCGCGTCACCACAATATCTAGGGGAGACTCAGAGTCATCGCGCTGGATCGTTAGCGTGACGGGAGACCCCGCCGCACCGCGCATCCGAGCCGCCGCGTCGTCCAGATTCATCTCCACCGTGGAAACCCCATTAATTTCTAGGATGAGATCCTTAGGAAAGACCCCTGCGGATTCGGCAGGGGAGCCATCAATCGGAGCAATAACCTGGAGAATGTTGGTCTCCGCATTTTTGGAGATTTGCAGTCCGACCCCTGTCAACTCGCCGGAGGTTGTTACCTGGAGATTGCGGTACTGCTCCGGGCGCAGCAGTCGCGTGAAGGGGTCGTCCAGACGAGCGAGGGAATCTTGGATGGCCTGGTAGGTGGCTTCTCGATTCGGAAAGGACTTGCGCAGCATTTTCTGGCGCACCAGCCACCAGTTTTGCTCATTAAAAGATTCGTCCACATAGGCTCGACTGACAATGCGCCAGGCTTCGTTATAGAGCTGCTGCTCATCGGTGAGCGCCTGGGCCGCTGGCATCCAACTCAGCCACAGGGTGAGCTGCAACAGCATCACGAGCCCTAGGGTTGCCACCGTGTTGCGTCGTTTTTCAACCGTGTTGCGTCGTTTTCGAAAGGATCCCGAGAGACACATTTTGAGGACAGTCTTAATCATGTAACAAATTGTAGCGGTTGTTTTAGCGGAGGAGGGTGGGTGGAATTTGGGAGAGAGAAAGGCTCGGACTGCGATCGCACCGAAATCGCTACAAATCCCTAGAACTAAGCCTTTGGCCCCACGACGTTTAGCGAGCCAGAAAACGTGAGGGCGTCACTCATAAATCAGTCCTCTGTCTCTCATTTTGACAGCCAATTCGAAAATACCGATTTCCGTAAAGGTTCCGCCCCTAGGCCCCCGGCAGCCGTGTTACATTTCGTATGGACAAACATGCATTTTTAGGAACTGCGGTTTCATGGCGAAGGTCTATGACTGGTTTGAGGAACGCCTGGAGATTCAAGCGATCGCAGATGACGTCTCCACCAAATACGTTCCTCCCCACGTAAACATCTTTTACTGCCTCGGTGGGATTACGCTCGTTTGCTTCCTGGTCCAGTTTGCGACCGGGTTTGCAATGACGTTCTATTACAAGCCCACCGTCACAGAGGCTTTCAACTCAATTCAATATCTGATGGCGGAAGTCAACTTTGGTTGGCTGATTCGCTCCATCCACCGCTGGTCCGCCAGCATGATGGTGCTGATGATGATCCTCCACGTCTTCCGCGTCTACCTGACCGGCGGTTTCAAGAAGCCCCGCGAGCTGACCTGGGTCACTGGCGTGCTCATGGCCGTTATCACGGTCTCGTTCGGTGTGACCGGCTACTCCCTCCCTTGGGACCAAGTGGGCTACTGGGCGGTCAAGATCGTCTCCGGCGTCCCTGAAGCTATCCCCGTGGTTGGCGGCCTTATGGTTGAACTCCTGCGTGGTGGCCAGAGCGTTGGTCAGTCGACTCTGACTCGTTTCTACAGCCTGCACACCTTTGTGTTGCCTTGGCTGTTGACAGTGTTCATGCTGATTCACTTCCTGATGATCCGTAAGCAGGGTATCTCTGGTCCTTTGTAGGGCACGATTTATCTGCGTTGACGAAGCATCCTGAGTGACGTGCGTAAACTTCTGTCTAAACCCCAGAGCCCTTGGGCAAACTGCTTTTAGACTGAAGGGTACCTACCGAACTCTAACGGTCGATTTAACACGATTCTCGAAGGAGATCCTCCCAATCATGTCCATTCTCAAGAAGCCGGATCTGACCGATCCCATTCTTCGCGAAAAACTGGCCAAGGGCATGGGTCACAATTACTACGGTGAGCCCGCTTGGCCCAATGACCTGCTCTATGTCTTTCCCATCGTAATTGCGGGCACCATTGCTTGCTTGGTGGGTTTGGCTGTTCTCGACCCTGCGTTGGTCGGTGAGCCTGCTAACCCCTTTGCCACTCCTCTGGAAATTCTTCCTGAGTGGTATCTCTACCCCGTGTTCCAGATTCTGCGCATTGTCCCCAACAAACTGTTGGGCATTATGCTCCAGACTGCTGTGCCCCTGGGCCTGATGCTAATTCCGTTCATTGAGAGCGTGAATAAGTTTCAGAACCCGTTCCGTCGTCCCGTTGCAACTGCCATGTTCCTGTTTGGAACCGTTGCAACACTGTGGCTCGGCATCGGTGCTACATTCCCCATCGATACTTCTCTGACTCTCGGCCTGTTCTAGGTCCTGACGCCATGAAAGGTTTGATGCAAATCTGAATATTTGCGACTGAATATTTGCAAGAGCGCTGATGGTTTTTCATCAGCGCTTTTTGCATTCTAGGGTTTGGGTACCCTAGACCCACGGGCTCTACTCGCAGTGACTTTTCACCAGCAGCAATTTGTCATCATCAGTAACCTTTGAGGAACTTCCGTGGGTAACCGGTCACCAATTCAACATACTTTTATTGGCTTGGAAATCTTTTCCGCCGAGGGTGGGATTCAATCCTATGTGCGGGATCTCCTGCGCGCTTACCTGGCTGCGGATGAGACTTGGGAGGCGGATATTTTCCTGCTGCGTGATGACCCCAACGGAACAAATCCCTTTGACCAGGAACCTCGCCTACGTTTCCACTATTGCCAAGCCTCCAGCCCACAGTTGAGTCGGTTAAACCTGACGGTCAAGCTAGCGCTTCACTGTCTTAGCCGTCGTCCTCGCCGCGTTATTGGCACCCATTTGTTTGTGGCACCGTTGATGCAGCTGCTCTGTAAGCCCCTGGGGATTCCCTACACGGTGATTACCCACGGTAAGGAAGTTTGGGAGCCACTGGCGGGAAAACGCCGTCAAGCCTTGCAAGCTGCTGATTCGATTTGGACGGTCAGTCGCTACAGTGGACAGCGGCTCTGTAAAGCCAACGGAATTGAGCTGAGTAAGGTCAAACGGCTACCCTGCGTGGTGGATGGCGATCGCTTCCATCCCGCCCCAAAGAACTCCGAGCTGGTGACACGCTATGGTCTAGCCAATGCAAAGGTTTTGATGACCGTGGCTCGGCTTTGGTCCGGTGATATTTATAAAGGCGTCGATGTCACGATTCGCGCCCTGCCGAAAATCCTGCATGAGCAGCCCGATGTGAAATACCTGGTCATTGGTCGTGGCGATGATCAACCGCGCTTGGCTCAGCTTGCCGAGGAACTAGGGGTTGCAGATCGGGTCGTGTTTGCTGGTTTTGTCCATGACGACGAGCTGGTGGACCATTACCGCTTAGCGGATGCCTATGTAATGCCTTCCCAGGAAGGGTTTGGCATTGTTTATCTAGAGGCCATGGCCTGTGGTGTGCCGGTCTTATCCGGAGATGATGATGGTTCAGCGGATCCCCTTCAAGATGGACGGGTGGGCTGGCAGGTGCCCCATCGGGATTCCGAAGCCGTTGCCGGTGCCTGCTTAGATATTTTTCAGGGTGAGGACCAGCGCTGTCAGGGTGAATGGCTACGCCAGGAAACGCTGGCTGAGTTCAGCCACGCAGCCCTCGCCGATAAGTTGATGACGCTGCTGGGCCAGTAGGGGATACATGCCAGGTTTCCCTCGACGCCACAGCTTCTGTCGATCTATCAGCTTCTATCGTTCTATCAGCCTCCATCCAACGGAATCACCACTGTTTTGACATCCCCACCAGTCATCAGCACTTTTTCCTCGTTGAGGTTACCCACGGCACTGGGGCCTGAGACTTCCATCGGTGGCTGAGTTTGGACATAGTTGACGTTGCCTTCTGCCTCCACGTCTTGATTGGCGCTAAACCACTTGAGGCGATCGGCGCTAATGCTGGACTGGCGTAGCTCTGAAACACCTTCGACATTGCCGGTGAATTCAACAATTTCCGTCGTGAGATTGGCAGTGCCGCGATCGCCCACAATCGTCACTTTCTCATCCCGATCAACGACTGTAACCCGGGCTTCGCTGGCGACAGTGTTTTGCTGAGGATTCCAGCGCAAAGCCTCGCTGGCAATATCCAAGGAGGGTTCCACAAAGTTGAGTTTGGCCTGCTCTTTGAGAAGCATGGACTGGGTTTCGAGGTTAACGTCCCCTTGATTAGCAGTGGCCGTGCGGATCACCTGCTCCGGGTTGGCTTCGGCGAATTGTTGGATTTTCAGGGGGCGATCGCCAACTACTTTTTGCTCTGCAATGTGCCAGGTCATCCCTTCTGTTTCCAGTTTGAGCCGCTGTTGTGCCTGGGTCATGACCACAGGAGCGCCCGTGAGCTGCACCTGATTGCTGCTATCTCGCCAAATGCCCTCCTGAGCCAAGACCTTTAGGCTGGCCTGGGTTCCCACCACATTTCCCCGCAGAATGAGTTGATCCTCGTTAGGGCGCCACTCCGCTTCGTCCGCCTTAAGCGTGGCGCCATCGCGTAAGTCCTGAACAACAACGTCTTGGCGGAGGAAGACAACTTCTCCGTCTTCATTGACTTCACCTTCCGCCGCTTCCACCTCATAGATCTCTTGTTCGTCCTGGAAGAGCTTGCCCCGGGGCTTCATCACCTTGGCCGTCTTGCCGCTCTGGGTATACGTCGCTTCTGTGGTGCGCAGTTTCCACAGCCGCTCCCCGCCTTCGTTGGCCTGCTCCAGCGTGGCATTCTCAAAAATGAGGGCATCGGACTGTTCCTTCGGCGGTTCCGGTGGTGCCGGTTCGCGAAAAATAGAACATCCCGAGAGTCCAAGGCTCAGAAGCAGGATTAGAGCGGGGCGAAACCCAAGAGGCATAGAGCGTGGGGGGAATTTTTGTCACCCCAGTGTAATCGATGGCTCTGGTGAGCAGCAGGATATTTGGCAGTCGCAGACCCTACTGCTCTACGGGGAGGGGATGATGGAATGACCCTGTGGGAATCCTAGGGATGCTTTTCCCAGGCCAAAGTGGTTGGCCAACGGAAAGGCATTTCCCTAAGCATTACTGGTGGAATGCGCTTCAAGAATTGCTGGGGGTATTCTCTTCGCTCGTGGAATCCCGCTTTTTATCAGATTCGCCTAGGGGTTTGTAGGTGTATCCCTGGCGAGGATTTTTCTGAATTTGTTCCTTAATCCCTTCAAGATCGACATAGCGATCGGCAACATTGATCAGGCTGTCACTGGTCATAGACCGCAAACTCACCACCTCAACCCTGACCCCTCGATAGCTGACTGCATCCACGGCATAGGCTAAGTCTCCGTCACCGCTGACCAGGATCGCAGTGTCATAGGCCCCCACCAGGGCCATCATGTCCACCGCAATCTCTACGTCTAGGTTTGCTTTCTTGGAGCCATCGGGCAGCTGCACCAAATCCTTGGAAATGACACGATAGCCATTGCGACGCATCCAGAGCAAAAAGCCCTGCTGCTTTTCGTTGCTGCGATCGACCCCTGTGTAGAAAAAGGACCTTAGTAGGCGAGATCCTCCCGTAAGGCGGCTAAGCAGCTTGGTGTAGTCAATCTCAATGCCAAGCTGTAGCGCGGCATAGAACAGATTTGACCCGTCAATGAAAATCGCGACGCGCCCGCGATTCTCGAGGACTTGCTCTGGCGTAAAGATCGAATCTCGATCAATGGGTTGTTGCACAGTGTTTGATCCTCACATTTATAAAAAAATTGAAAAAAGTGGATTTGAAAAAGTGGATTTGAAAAAGCTAGGTTTGAAGGAGCAATGAAATCAAAAAGTGTTTTAAAAAACGAAAATCGGAAAAAAAGTTAAGTAAAGTCGCAACAACCTGGACTTAAAGTCCGTGGCTGGGCGGAAACACGAGCACTGTAAAGGATTATCAAGCCAAAACCGCTGCAAGCGGGCAAATTGTGACGTAATCTCAATCTTTCCCTCCTGTGCCTTCAGGCTCAGGCACTTCAATTTTGGGAAACACAGGTTTGGGCTTAAGCAGGGCCTGGCCGACTGGCAGAGCCCCCCACTGGCCATGGAGCGAATAGGGGGCCGTTTGCCCGATCCCCTCAGTCGCATTGAAATCGATCTCAAAACCGAGCTGCTGGTAAATTGCGGTGCTGATCGTTGGCACGATGGGAGAGAGCGCATAGGCGACCAGTCGCACTGACTCTAAAACAGCGTAGAGAATTTCCTCAACAGCCTTCTGATCGCCCTCCTTATATTTGGTCCAGGGTGCTTGCTGATCCAGAAAGCGATTGCTGGCTTGGGCAAGGGCAAGGGCGCTGGTGCAGGCTTCACTGAAGGCGAGGTTGGTGTAAGACTTAGCCACGCGATCGCCCAAATCCACCCCAAGCTGTTTCAGGGCATGATCGTCGCCAAATTCACCCGCTGGCGGAACCACCTGGCCGCAGTAGCGCTTGGCCATGTTGAGCGTGCGGTTGACCAGGTTGCCAAGGTCATTGGCCAAGTCCGCATTGAGGGCATTGATGAATCGGGTCCGGGCAAAGTCACCATCGCGGCCAAACTCAATTTCCTTGAGAAAGTAATAGCGCACAGCATCGGCCCCAAACTCCTCCACGAGGGCAACGGGATCTAAGGTATTGCCCTGGCTTTTGCCCATTTTGCGACCATCTTTTGTAAGGAAACCATGACCAAAGACGCGCCCCGGCATGGGAAGTCCGGCAGACATGAGCATGGCAGGCCAATATACGGCGTGGAAACGCAGGATGTCCTTACCAATGACATGCAGACTAATCGGCCACCATTGTTTGAGGGCATTGTCTAAGGTCGGTTCATCCTCTGGATCCACTAAGGCAGTTACGTATCCCAAGAGGGCATCAAACCAAACGTAAAGCGTATGTTTGGGATTGGCAGGAACAGGAAAGCCCCAGTCGAGATTGACCCGAGAGATCGAAAAATCCTGTAACCCCTGACTGACGAAGCTGAGTACTTCGTTGCGGCGGCTGGCGGGCTGAATGAAGTCAGGGTTTTCAGCGTAAAGCGCTTCGAGCTGCGTTTGATACTTGGAGAGGCGAAAGAAATAGTTCTCCTCGTCGCGCCACTCGGCCTTTTGGTTCGGGTGGAGGGGGCAATGTTGGTTCTCTAGCAGATCCCGTTCTTCTTTAAATTCTTCGCAACCGACACAGTAAAAGCCCTTTTGCTGACCCAGGTAAATGTCGCCCTGCTCCTCCACACGCTGGTAGAAAGCCTCCACAATGGCCTGGTGTCGAGGAGCGGTGGTGCGACTAAAGCGATCGTGCTGAATATTGAGCTGTTTCCATAGATCCCGAAAGCTACCAACGATTTCATCACAGTGAGCCTGGGGAGACAGTTCCCGAGCCTCCGCAGTACGCTCAATCTTCTGACCATGTTCGTCAGTGCCCGTAATCATCAGGGTGGGGTGACCCTGGAGACGGTGATAACGACTGACGGCATCGACAGCCATGGTTGTGTAAGCGCTGCCCACGTGGGGAACGCCATTAACGTAGTAAAGCGGTGTGGTGACCGAGAAAGTCTGGGGAGAGTTGGCCGCAGCTGTCATAGAGGTTCGCGAGCGAGGGGATAGAGCGCGCTCCTTGGGTCAGAAAGCACGGTTCAGGCACCATAATATAATCGTATCCTGACTCAAGTTCAGCGACTTTATAGACAAAGCTTAAGGAAACACGGGACACCACTGATGCCTTCCCACGGTGACGATGCTCCTGGCACTGTTGCCCGTGGTTAGGACATACATTTCGCCGATTGCCATGGTGATTGCTCCTTTCCCGAATGAGGGCTGTCACTAGGCTGCAAGATCACGACGTTTGTCCTATTTTTTCCGTTATTCTTCGTACGTATTCTGTTTACCCCTATCCCCGAAACGACCGTGTCGCTTGATCCCTTCTCCTCCCATAAGATGTCCGAAGCCAGTCATGTGTATCCGATTCTGTGGCAGGGGGACCATATTCTACTGGTGGACCAGACTCGCTTGCCCCGGGAGTATGGCCTGGTTGAGATCCGTCGTAGTGCTGACATGGCTGAGGCGATTCAGCGGATGATTGTGCGGGGAGCTCCGGCGATCGGCGTGGCGGCAGCCTACGGGATGTATCTCGGTGCCAAGGAAATTGTGGCTGAAGCGGTCGATGTACCGGAGCGGCAGGTCTTTTTGGAGAAGTTGGAGGCGATCGCCGGACTCTTACGAGGCACGCGCCCCACAGCCGTTAACTTGTTCTGGGCCATCGATCGCATGGTTGCCCTAGCCCGCAGCACCGATGCCCCCATCACCGGCATCGCCGATATCCTGCTACAGGAAGCCCAAGATATTCATCTGAATGATCTCAAGACGTGCTATCGCATCGGAGAACAGGGGCTGGCGGTCCTACCGGAGCAACCAGAGAAACTAAGAATTCTGACCCATTGCAACACGGGTGCTCTGGCAACTGCTGGGTATGGAACGGCTCTAGGCGTGGTTCGTTCAGCCTGGCGAGAGGGGCGTCTGGAGCGTGTCTATGCGGACGAAACACGCCCTCGACTCCAGGGCGCCAAACTTACCGTCTGGGAATGTGTCCAGGAAAAGATTCCCGTCACGCTCATTACTGACAGCATGGCAGCCCAGTGCATGAAAGAAGGTCGGGTAGACGTCGTCATTGTCGGGGCCGATCGCATTGCGGCGAATGGTGACACGGCCAATAAGATCGGCACCTATAGTCTCGCCCTCGTCTCCAAGGCCCACAACATTCCGTTTTATGTCGCGGCCCCCCTGTCCACCATCGACTTTTCCCTGGCTGATGGCAGCAAAATTCCCATTGAAGAACGCAACCCAGAAGAAATTGCCAAGGTTGGAGACACCACAATTTGCCCGCCAGGCACAGAGTTCTACAACCCTGCCTTTGACGTGACCCCGGCTGACTTGATTACCGGCATCATTACGGAAGAAAAAGTCGTAACGCCGGATGAGCTGCGATCCCTCAAGCGCTAGCGCAGGGCTTAGATTGGCTTAGATTAAAGTCCTAATCTTCAATCACCTGGGCGGTTACGTCGACGACATCGACATCGACCGTTCCAGGGGGGGTTACCCGTTTGATCTTGCCATTTTCAAACTGGAGAGGCTCACCACAATTTTGGCATTGCAGGTTGGTGGTTTTGAGACCGCTGACCGGCGCTGAGCATACGGGGCAGCTCTCTTGAACGAGATTACGCTGCAGCCACCAACGTAAGCCAAAGAATCCAGCCACGGGGGCAATAATGGCGAGTCCCGCCAAGACAAAAAATAAATTGATCAACCAATCCGGCAAAATTGAGCCAATCCCCACCAATAAGAACAGGGTGACGATCCAAGCACCCAATCCCCGCAGCTGAAGGCTTCGCATGTCGTTTGGGTTCATGAGTTCTCCCGATGGGCTGACAATGAGGGTTAACGGATAGTGAGGTTGAATTGTCTGAGGTAATAGTCCGATCATGTCACAAAGATTGGCTTTGCCGAGTACGGCAGAGCCGATTATAGAGGCGAGGTTACCGAATCGCCACTTTTTCTCTGATTTTTGTACCGAATACACCTGTTACGAGTGCTTTTGCTGTTACCAGTGCTTTTGCTGTTACCAGTGCTTTTGTATTAGGCCACTGCGCCTAAAGAGGTTCATCGGAGAGGGCCACAGACAATTTTTCGGCAATGCCCTGAATCCAGTTTTCGTCCTGCTTGGTGTAGCTACGGGGAGCATCGGCCCCCAAAATCAAGACACTGTCGCCCATGGGCTGGCAAATCACCCCCTGGGTGTTCTCAGGGAGATAGTCGAACTCAATACGACCTGGGAAGAGCTTGAGATCGACTAAATAAATGGGCTTTTGAGTCTTAAGGACACGCTGAACAATGGGTCCGGCTTGGGTCATGGCTTGGGTGGGCAGAATGCCCCGCCGCAGAATCTGATGACTCGCATCGCCGTCTCTCTGCTGCCACACCACGACGGATTTGGTGACAGTATTGGTGAGCAACAGCTTGGAGGCCCAGGCTAGCTCAGCACGCGTTGCATCCGGTAAATCTTCGCTTAGGTCAAACTGTTGTTCTCCCAAAAGCTCGACGGATTCCGGGGGTTTGGGCTGAATCCGCTGCCAAAGCAGCCCCGTCAGGATCAAAAACGCACTCAGAATCACCCCCAGAGCGTCGGAGCGCGACTGGGAGCTGAGCAGCGTTGGTGTTGCAACGCGATTGGCGAGGAGCAGCCCCCCCCCGAGGATACCAACGGCGATCGGGAGCTGCTTGAGGACTTGGTTTGAATCAGCCAAGGGAATCTAATCCAGATACTCAACCAATGCCTTATCATCCGCGGTTGAATTGGGCGCGATGGGCCGATTCAAAATAGTGGGGGATTTTGAAAAATCAACTTGGCCTTTATTTTCAGAAGTGCCAATCGGGCGCTGTCCAGCCATGCGGACGGTATGGCTGACGTTGATGGGGCTGGGGTCCACGGGACGGTTGTCCATGCTGTGGGAGCGATGGCGCTTGAGGGCGAGGGCTGAGCGATCGGAGGCTGGCTTTGCCCGATCCGCCTTGGGAGCAGCGGCACTACTGTCGCTCTCTTCAGTCTGGGGCTGGGCTGAGCTTGTGACGGGCTCTGCCGGGCTCCGAAGGATTGCTGCTTGGACGCGCTTGCTATCTTTAGAACTTGCAGAACTCATCAGTTGCCTCCACCGGCCCTTGGGCTACGGTCAAAAAGAACGAGGAATCGGGACACTATGACAATCAGCGTTCGCTCAAGTTGTATGTCGAGTCTTTCGATTACAACTATTTGCAAAGCGATCCCTATTTAAACATTATAATTCAGCGTCTCTCGGTTCAGTTCTTTATCGGACGCCCGATGCATTCTCTATGATTATCAAAGGAAAAAGATGCCCTTATTCGTGAGGCAAAGGCATGGGTCTGTTTGAAAAAATGCGGGGGTCCCAGGGAACTGAGACCCTTGGTGAGATGAGCGCAGCAGAGGCGTTTGCGGCGATCGCCCTAGCGGCGGTGGCATCCGATGGCTACCTGTCGGAGGAGGAGGCCCAGAGCATCCCGTTTATTTTGTCGCGGATGAAGCTCTACGAAGCCTATTCCGACGACATGATGCGCCGCCTCTTTGATCGGCTCTTGGCAACACTCCAGAAGGAAGGCGTCGGTGCGCTCTTTGCTTCGGCCAAGGCTTCGCTGAGCGAAGAGCTTCAGCAGACCGCCTTTGCCGTGGCAGCAGATTTGGTTCTGGCCGATGGTGTTTTTGCCGAGGAAGAGAAACAGTTCCTCAACGAACTCCAGGCAGCCCTGGAGATCGCGCCGGATTTTGCAGACAAGATTACGGATGTGATGCAGATTAAGAACCGCGGCTAGGGACCCTTGGGAGGCAAGGGTTTTACCCCCAGGTCTGACCGAAGCCTGACCCTGGGGTTGCCCTAATTTTTGACTTGAGCGCCGTGGCTGCGAGGATCGCTTTGGCGATTGGCAGTGACGGCGGTTTCGTCTTTTAGGACGGAGACAGTGCCCTTGGTTTGGGCATAGGGCAAGGTATCTCCCGCAATGAGTGCATCGAGGTTTGCCGCAACGACGGCCTCGGGTTGCTCGCCAAGGCTGCTACCGGCACTCTCGGCACTGGCATCGAGAAACTCGAAGTGGGGGATGCCGTCCACGCGGTAGGCCAAGACTTCGGGAAGCCACTTGTCGTTGTCAACGTTGAGCATGACGAAATTGATGCGATCGCCATAGTTCTTTTCCACCGTTGCCATGGTGGGGGCCATGGCCTGACAGCTCGTACACCAGTCTGCATAGAACTCCACCAGCGTCGGCTTGCCATTGCCCACGGCATTCTCTAAGGGAACCGCAGCCTTGGCCATATTGGCGAGGGTGGGCACGGAGGTTTGAGTCCGTAGGCCGAAAAACAGCAGGACGCTGAGCACAATGGCGGTGATGGCAATCAGCCCATTGCGCAGCGTATTACCGGCAGCAGTCGGAGGGGCGGTTTGGTCAGGGGAGTCAACGGCCATGGGATATTGGGGACCTTGTTATTGGAACGTTAGGTGGGAGATTGGGAGTACTCTTAGTTTAGCGAATGTCCTGCTGAAACCCGCCGCCTTGCGAGGGCGCGATCGATGAAGAAGCGAGTCACGCTGACCTTTCCTCGGCAAACGGTTCAGATGCCCATTGCCTATATTTTGGCCAAGGACTTCAATGTGGCGGCCAATATCATTCGTGCCCAGGTGGCTCCGAGCCACACGGGCAAGATCGTTTTGGAGTTATCGGGGGATATCGATGAGCTGGATGCATCCTTGGACTGGATGCGATCGCGCGATATTCAGGTTTCCCTGGCCAATCAGGAAATTGTGGTGGATGAAAACACCTGTGTCCACTGTGGGCTCTGCACGGGAGTCTGCCCAACGGAGGCGTTGACCCTAGATCCACAGACATTCCGACTGAATTTTGCGCGATCGCGCTGCATCGTCTGTGAACAGTGCATCCCGACCTGTCCCGTAGACGCAATTTCGACGAATCTCTAGTGACACCCCTTCACGGGAGGCATCATCAAGGCCCATGGCCGTTTATCCCCGATCTCGAAATTTTCTAGCAATTTCGCTGCTGCTGTTCTACTTGGCTTGCATCCTTTTTGGTTGGCAATGGGCGACACTCCAGGAGTCCTGGTCTCAACACTGGCCATTGACTGTGTACCCACAACTATTTTGGGTCTTCGGTGGGGTCGTGACCCTGGCTGTAACCGGTTTTTTTACCAAGCCCCTCTCGGCCCTGAGGGTTTGGGTAAAGCGGCTGTTTGAATCGGATACGCGCATGTTTTTTGCCGTGATTTTCTTCACCTCTGTGGGGGTGCTATTGCTGGTGAATTTGGCGGTTTTGGCGGAGGCGGCGCTAATCATAGGGGTGATCCTACTGGCTCGGTTTGATTTGCGCATGGTCCAAATTCGAGGCTGGCGGCAGTTTGCAATCTTAAGCCTGATCTCACTGACGGGTTTTTTCGGCGGAGGATATTTGCACTGGGCGGTTCGGCAGTTTGGTTCAACCTGGCTTCAGCTGGGACTGCGTTGGATACAATCGCTTTTTTAGGCTAATTTTTTAGGCCGATTGTTTGGGACAGTCCTATTTCGTAAGACAGTTATTTCGAAAGGTAGTTATTCCGAAAGACAGTTATTCCGAAAGACAGTGCAGTGGGGAAGTGATGAGCATGACGACGATAGATGAACTGTATGACCAACTCATCAGCCTTGATCGTCAGAGCTATCGCTCGTACAAACAGATTCGCGGAGATTACCAAGGACAAGGCTTTTGGCTATCTGTGGATGCGGTACAGGGGGATCCGTTCGCGGCCCCCAGCCGGTGTCATGCGGTCGTAGCGGCGAAGTCGGCTCGGCTTCCCCCGGCACTCTATGCGACGGATGCTCGTCGTCTCGGCTTGGAAGATTACCTAAGCCGTCAGTTTTGTAGACGGAGCCACAGCCTGAGTCAGTCACGCGGCATGGGGAGTAGCGGTCGCATTGAAATGGCTCAACCCAGCCAAGCCGCTTTGGAACGGACAACCGTTTTGATCGGGGAGAACGGCGACATTGAGGCGCGGTTTACAGTCGGATTACCGGCCCAGGGGCGACGAATTCTGGGACGGCAGGCGGCCCAGATGTTGTGTGAGGATGTGCCAGAGATTTTGCGCACGGCCCTTTGCGTTGAGGCACTCGATGGAGAAGCAGTACAGGCCCATGTCGAGACTGTGGAGGATGGGGAATGGTTGCGATCGCAATTAAAAATCCACCATCTCGTGAGCTTCATTCCCGATGGCTCCACTCTTGCCCGACGTAGCGGCATTGACGAACGTCCCCTCGAAACCAGCATCCCCTTCCAATCCCCTGAGTCCCTACGCGTTAGCTTCGATTTACCCAATGCTGGACCCATCAGCGGTCTAGGCATTCCCGAAGGTATCACGCTGATTGTGGGCGGTGGTTACCATGGCAAATCGACGCTGCTGCATGCGATCGAGCAGGGCATTTACAGCCACATTCCCGGTGATGGCAGAGAGGGGGTCGCAACCCTTGCCAGTGCGGTTAAGGTTCGTGCTGAGGATGGGCGTAGTGTCGCGGGAGTGAATCTATCACCGTTTATCAACCACTTACCCCTGGGGCAGTCCACGGAACAATTTTCCACCCCCAATGCCAGCGGCAGTACGTCCCAAGCCGCCAGCATCTTGGAAGCGCTGGAAGCAGGGTCAGAGCTGTTATTGATTGATGAGGATACCTCTGCAACCAACTTTATGATTCGCGATCGCCGCATGCAAGCGCTAATCGCAAAGGATCACGAACCGATCACGCCCTTTGTGGATAAGGTGCGGCAGCTCTATGACGAGAAGGGTGTATCTACAATCATTGTCATGGGCGGTAGCGGTGATTATTTTGAGGCGGCGGATCGCGTGATTGCCATGGAGCAGTTTTTGCCCAAGGATGTGACGGAAAAGGCGAAGGCGATCGCCCAGTCCTATGCAACAGACCGTCTGGCGGAGGGCGGAGATTGCTTTGGCGAAGTTACGGCGCGGCGGCTGACGTTGAACACGAAGCCCAATCCCCGGGGGCGGGATGGCCAGGAAAAGCGGGCCAGAAGCAAGACGCGGGGGCTGGATACGATTGTGATTAATAAAGGAGAGATTGATGTATCAGCATTAGAGCAGTTGGTGGAGCCGGGGCAATTGAAGGCGATCGCGGCGGCGCTGCTGATGTTACGCAATGAGGGCTTGAAGGGGACGGTGGCTGAGGTGTTGGACCGAGTGGAGACGTTGGTGGGACAGGAGGATCTGGATGGATTGACGGCGTTTCCGGAGGGTCATTTGGCTCAGTTTCGGCGACAGGATTTGGCGGCGGCGTTGAACCGGTGGCGATCGGTTGGAGATTAGCGGTGGTTATGGGGTCCGAGAGTTCTGAGAGAGGGGCTGGAGATCGTCGTTTAAGGCTGCGGAGGCTTTGACTGGAGTGGGTTAAAGGGCTGCGGCTGATTCGTGCGGGTGGCAGGGGTCAGCTGTGGCTGGAAGCGATCGTCGCTGGTGAGGATGGCTTCGAGGTTGCGGACACGTTCTTCGAGGGCTTGGGTCTGTTGGGCGGCTTGGTGGTGGCGATCGCGGTGTTTGCCAAATTTGTTCCAGACGCTGGCGGTGCTGATGCTGGCACCGAGGATGACGGCGAGGGGGAGGATGACGCCGCTTTCGGTGATGGCGACGAGGGGGATGCAGATGCCGAGCATGCCTGTTGCGAGGGCCCAGATGGAGGAGGTGGCTTTGATTTTGGCGTTTTGTTCGGCGGTGGCGCGCTCTTCTGGGGCTTGTGGGTTCATGGTTTGGTTCTGCCGTGGCTTCCCTGTGGGTTCATGATAGCGATCGCGGCGGCAATGCAACCTTGATTAGGGATGGTGGGCTATGATCTGTTGCAGAGATGCGGGTCTGATGGATGACACAAGCTCTAGTTAAGGAACCTGTTGCGCGGGAGCCGCTCGATCATCGGGTGGTGGTGAGTGGCAATTGGGAAAAGTTTAAGTTGATGCAGCAGGTGGCGGAGGATTCGCCTGGGCTGAAGTTGGCGTATTTTGCAGGGGCGATTAAGATTCTGATGCCCGGTTTTGGCCACGAGGGTTTTTGCCGGGAACAGCGCGCTGAGATTATTGGTTATTTGGTTTCGACGGCGTTGATGATGGCGGGGGTGAGGTTTCATCCGTCGGGGTCGATGACGCAGGAGCGGGATGGGGTGGCTTCGGCGCAGGCGGATAAGTCGTTTTGCTTGGGGGAGGCGAAGGCGATTCCCGATTTGTCGATTGAGGTGGTTTATACGAGTGGTGGGGCGGAGAAGTTGCCGAGGTATGAGGCGTTGGCGGTGCCGGAGGTTTGGTTTTGGGAGGATGGGGCGTTGAAGCT
>CALIJJ010000025.1 GCA_938017515.1 uncultured Pseudanabaenaceae cyanobacterium | reverse complement strand
GACGTTAGCAGAGGACCCAAGCAGTGTTCTGGCCAAGGCGATTGTGCGGGTGCGGCTGTGTCAGGATGCGGGGGCGATCGCCGAAATCCGCAGAGCTGCCGCTGTCTCCATCAGCGCCCACAAAGCAGGCATGGCAGTCACGCCCCAGGCAAAAACCGAAGCCGAAGTCCGCGCCGCCATGGAATCGGTCATCCTGGGCCACAACATGACCACGGCCTACAACAGCATTGTCACGGTCCACGGCGAGGTGCTGCACAACGAGGTCTACTGCCACGAACTTGGAGCCAATGACCTGCTGTTGGCAGATGTGGGGGCCGAGACGGAACTGGGCTGGGCTTCGGACATTACGCGGACCTGGCCGGTGTCCGGCAAGTTCTCAAGCACACAGCGGGATTTGTATGACGTGGTGCTGGCGGCTCATGATGCCTGCATGGCAGCGGTTAAGCCGGGGGCGGAGTATCGCGAGATTCACCTGCTGGCCTGCAAGGTTTTGGCGGAGGGGTTGGTGGACCTAGGGATTTTGCAGGGGGAACCGGAGGGCTTGGTGGAGCAGGATGCCCATGCGCTGTTCTTTCCCCATGGTGTGGGTCACCTACTAGGGTTGGATGTCCATGACATGGAGGATTTGGGCGATGTGGCGGGGTATGCCGAGGGGCGGGAGCGGAGCGATCGCTTTGGCCTCGGCTACCTGCGCCTCAACCGTCCCCTAGAAACGGGCATGGTGGTGACGATTGAACCGGGCTTTTACCAGGTCCCGGCGATTCTGGAAAATCCTGAGTTTCGTGAGAAGCACCAAGGCAATATCAACTGGGAGCGGCTGGCCCAGTTCAGCGATGTGCGCGGCATCCGCATTGAAAATGATGTCTTGGTGACGGTGGAGGGTGCTGAGGTCTTGACGGCGGATTTGCCGACGGATGCGGACACGATCGAAGGGCTCGTTCTCGGTGGAGCTTAAGTACTAGATGCGATCGCTTTCCAAAACACCTTCCAGAATCCCAGCAAGCACAGGAAAGTATTCCTGGACCGTCTCCCAAACTAAATCCAAATCCACGGCATCGTACTGATGAATGATGATGTTGCGCATTCCCACAATTTGTCGCCAGGTCAGCTCGGGCACCTTGGCACGGGCTTCTTTGGAGACGCGATTGGCAGCTTCGCCAACGATTTCGATACGACGATTAACGGCATCTTGCAGCAGAGAATCGCTCAAAAAATCGTCTTTGCTTTTACTGGCGATGTAGCTCATGGCAAGTTGAGCTGAGGTCAGCATGTCCATGAGGTTTTGTCGATCGCGCGTCATAGATGGTCTGGGCGGATGAAAGGATGGTGTTCCTACGTTCTAAATTGCGGCTGCGTTCTAGACCTTTTTTGCTGACAAGGTCTACTCTAAGTCCAAATATATGAGTGAGTTGCTCTTGCATTTCAGCAAAGTCGAGCAAGTTGTGGCGGGCTGCGGTGTGGAAGTCAACGAGGATATCAATATCACTGGTTTCGGGATTAAAATCGGGGCGCAGGACGGAACCAAAAAGCCCGAGGCTGCTGATATGCCAGTGGTGACAAAAGTTGAGTAGTTTTTGCTGGGGAAGGGTGATGTTGTCTGGCAAGGAGCGGAATGGCTCAAACGTTTTTTGGACAGGGATCATGAGTAAACTTCTCCTATGCAGCACTGTCTGGCCCGATGTGTCTAACGAGATAGTCGAGGATTCGGTCCGTGCGGCGCATGTGGGCTTCAAACAGACCCTTCATATGAATCACTTCTGCTGTTAGTTTGCTGACTTGCAGCTTGAGGTCTTCAAATTTTTGCTCATAAATTTGCATCTGGTCACCCAGGTTTAGGAGGATCCGGGTGATTTGAGTGACTTCGCCGTTAAGCTGGCAGTCGATGCCGTCTAAGCGGGTATCAAGACCATCGACGCGCTGGTCTAAGCAGGCAATGTCGCTTTTTAGCTCAGAAATGTCCTGCTTGACCTCTTGGCGTAATCCGGAGATGTCTTGCTTCATCTCCTGACGCAATCCAGAGATAGCCTCCGTATTCTGCCCAACCCTCTCTGCAAGGGAAGATAGCAACGATTCAATTCGATCCAGTTGCTCGCTCATGCGCTTATTTTAGCGGGATTCTCAAACCGTTGTGAGGTCACTCATTGGCTTTGCTACTGCACATGCAAATTACAGCAAGAGACTTATTCCTAGGAGACATCACCAAAGCGACTCTTGTGAAGCGATGGCCTCCTAATACGGATTCTCCATCGTGACAGGTTGCCGCTGCTCAGAAGTCGTGCGATAGGTGGTTGCCTCGGCATTGAGCTTCCGGGTCAGGGGGTCTTTCTTCAAGAGTTTGAACACCAACCCCATGGGCGTAACGATGATGTAAAACACGAGGCCCAGAATAATTTTGGAATTGATCCAGCCCAACACCGCCCCGATGCGCATCCAGAGATAGTAGGCCGGGCGGAGGGTTGCGGGTGCGATCGCCCCCAACGTCATCGAAATTGCCGACACAATCCAAATCGCCTTCGGTGACCCATGCCCCCGCAGCCAGGGCAACAGCAACCCAAAAATCAGAATCAGACCAATCCCAAACACGAAGCCAAATTCGCGCAGGTTTTTACGAGTCGCCTTAGGAATTTCGTGAAACATAGTATCAATATCGATTTAATAATCTGAAATAGCCTCGCTGGTTTCCCTTCGACAGGCTCAGGGGTGACCGGCTCCGCTCAACCCGCGATCCGGCTTGGCTCAGCCAGTGAGGTTCCGGCCAGTGCAAAGGCCGAGGGCTGAGCGGAGCCGAAGCCCATCAATCCAACTCAAACTCCTCCTGCCAGGACTCGTCCTTCGGCAGCGGCTTCTGGTCCGCCTTCTTCAGCACACAATTCTCCAACACCAGATAGTCCATCTCCGTCCGCATAAAGCAGCGGTAAGCATCCGCAGGGGTACAGACAATGGGTTCTCCCCGCACATTAAACGACGTATTCACAATCACCGCACTGCCCGTTTTTTGCTCAAAGGCACGGATGAGATTGTAATAGCGCGGGTTCGTCTCTGGGTGGACGGTTTGAATCCGAGCGGAATAGTCCACATGGGTAATGGCCGGGAGTTTTGAACGTTGCTGTTTCAACTTCTCAATGCCAAAGGCCTGCTCCTGCCCCGCCGCGACCGGCACCCGAATTTCCTCCTGCACCTCCGCCACGAGAAGCATGTAAGGGCTCTTGCGATCGATCTGAAAATAGTCCGACACCCGCTCATGCAACACCGACGGCGCAAAGGGCCGGAACGACTCGCGGTACTTAATCTTCAGGTTCATCACCGACTGCATCTTGGGACTGCGGGCATCGCCAATGATCGATCGCCCCCCCAAGGCCCTCGGTCCAAACTCCATGCGGCCCTGGAACCAGCCCACCACGTTCTCAGTCGCCAAAATCTCTGCCACTGCCGGGAAGAGTTCATCGTCATCCAAGCGCTGGTAGGGCGCGTCGATTTCTTGCAGATAGGCTTCCACATCCTCGTTGCTGAACCCAGGCCCGAGATAGGAACCACGCATAAAGTCTGTGCCCTGGGCCTGCCGGGGCTGATCGCGATATTGATACCAAGCGGCGAGGGCAGCCCCCACGGCACTGCCCGCATCCCCTGAGGCAGGCTGAATCCAAATGTCTTCAAACGGTCCCTCCCGCAGCAGCCGACCATTGGCCACACAATTCAGCGCCACGCCCCCAGCCAAGCAGAGATAGCGTTCGCCGGTTTCCTGGTGGACGGTGCGAGCCAAGCGCAGAACGATTTCTTCCACCACTTTTTGGACCGATGCGGCTAGATCCATTTCCCGCTGGGTGAGTGGGCTCTCGGGCTTGCGAGGCGGCGCACCGAAGAGCTTGTCGAAGCGCTTGTTGGTCATCGTCAGTCCGGCGGCGTAGTTGAAGTAGTGCATGTTCAAGCGGAATGTGCCGTCGTCCTTCAGGTCCAGCAGCTTCTCCAGAATCACGTCCACATACTTTGGCTCACCGTAGGGGGCAAGGCCCATGACCTTGTACTCACCAGAGTTGACCTTGAAGCCGGTGTAGTAGGTGAACGCGGAGTAGAGCATCCCGATGGAGTGGGGGAAGGACAGCTCCCACTGGGACGTGAGCTGGTTGCCGTCGCCGAGCCAGACGGAGGCGGTGGCCCATTCGCCCACGGCATCGAGGCAGAGCACTGCTGCTTTTGGGAAGGGGCTGGGGAAGAAGGCGGCGGCGGCGTGGGCCTGGTGGTGTTCGGTGAAGAGTAGCTTAGGCAACTGGTTGCGATCGCAATCCCCCACCCCACGCAGTTCCCGCTTCAGCACGGTCTTGAGGTACAGCTTCTCCCGCAGCCACACGGGCATCGCCAGGGTGAACGACCGGACCCCGCGCGGTGCCGTGGCAATGTAGGTTTCTAGCAGTCGCTCAAACGTGATCAGGGGCTTCTCGTAAAACACCACTTCGTCGAGCTGGGTCAGCGTCAGTCCGGCTTCTTGCAGGCAGTAGCGAATGGCATTGATGGGGAAGCGGGCGTCGTGCTTTTTGCGGCTAAAGCGCTCTTCCTGGGCCGCCGCCACAAGGGTTCCGTCAATGACGAGGGCTGCTGCGCTGTCGTGGTAGTAGGCCGAGATGCCAAGGATCGCCGTCATGGGTGGATGCGCTCGGAGCGAGATGCAAAATCGTCCTATCACCATACCTGACTCTTGGATGTTGGGCTGTGGCCACAGGATAGGATAGGTGTTTGTTCGAGCTTGCTTTGATGCGGGGGCTCGGACACCTGTTCTGATGAAGGGTTGAAGGGACGCGATGCAATTTTTGCTGCTGGTGCTGCTGAGCGCGATGCTCAATACGACGGGGCAGGTGCTGTTGAAGCAGGGGTCGGGTCAGGGGTTGCTCAATCCCTATTTGGTCGGTGGCTTGGGGATGTATGGCATCAGCACTGTGTTCTATATTGTGATTTTGGGCAAGGCAAATTTGTCGTTTGCCTATCCGCTGATTTTGGGTTTGACGATTACGGCGACGACGTTATCGAGTTTGCTTTTGTTGGATGAGAAGGTGCCGCCGTTGCAGTGGTTTGGGATTGGTTTGATTATTGCGGGGATTAGCGCGATCGC
>CALIJJ010000024.1 GCA_938017515.1 uncultured Pseudanabaenaceae cyanobacterium | reverse complement strand
GAAGTTGCTGTTGATGTTGATGCCGCGAGCACCAGCAACTTCCTCAGTTGCAACTTCCATGTAGGTCAGATCAGAAATGTTCATTGGATTTCTTCCTGTGTTCATTGGGGTGTTGGCTGCGCTTCTCTGCTCACCAACAATATGAATATAACGAAATCGGGAAGTGTTGTACTGCCACTTTGGCACTCGTTTATATGGAGAGAAAATAATTGAATCATTCTATGGAAATGGTATGCTCCAGGATTGTTAATACCTTGCAGAGACTGAGGAATACAAAGGCCGATCTATTGTCTATTCAGCTCATCACAGCAGCCTCAGCTTGCAACCCCAACAGCAGTCATCCATGACTCTGAGCAAACCTATTTGCTATGTCCTTGAAGGGGAGCCATTCTCTTCTCTGTTTAATTGCGGCTTGGCTTGTGCCTCTACTGCTTGCAGCGTTCTGAAAAGACAGCATCCCCTTGAGCGTTGTTGGGCGATGCCGAGCTAGCGTCTTAGCATCTCAGTGCCTTGAGGCGTTCCCCTGCCCGCTTGCTCTAGGGGAGTTCATTGGGCTTTGGCACTCTCCCCTGAAAGCCTCGCAAGAAGAAAGCGGCAGATATTGAATCTGCCGCTTTCTTCTTGATGCTGATATTTCCGAAACAACAGTCCCTCAGTCAGCATGCTCGTACGAGTGGAAGGAGGGACTGGGGGGAGTCGATTCGTACGCCGATCTAGGCGAATAGGTTGCCTGAGAAACTCAAGACAATTGCGGATAGATCAGCGGAGCCATCCGGCAAGATAGCAAAAATTGCGGTGTCACCAATTCCATCGCCGTTGAAGTCAATGATTTGATCGCCGTACCCTGATGCGGGGCTGAGTTGAAGGATGTCAGTGCCAAACTCAAAATCCAAGATCACGGCGTAGTCATCAAATCCGGCTGATGTATAAAATGCGCCGTTGTCATCGCCCAGAACGAATGTGTCAGCTTCACCGTCGAAAAGCTGACTTTCGATCAGGGTTCCTGTGGCGTCGGCTGCGCCGCCCCCGGCCAAGAAATCAACATCGAAGTTGCCGGAGCCTGTGGTTCCAGCACCGCCCCCAAATCCCTGAATGACATCCTCGCCTGTTCCGCCAAAGAGGAAGTCCTGGAAAAACTCTGGTGGACCGTTGGGATCACCATTGAGTCCCCCTAGGAGGGTGTCATTGCCAGCCCCCCCATCCAGGACATCACCGCCGTTACTGCCGTCTAGGAAGTCATCGCCGGCACCGCCGAAGAGGATGTCGTCTCCTTGTCCTCCAAAGAGGCGATCTTCACCGGCGTTGCCAAAAATCGTATCGTTACCAAATTCACCAATGAGGAAATCATCACCATCGCCACCCGCGATCGTGTCATCTCCAAATCCACCAAAGACTTGGTCTCTGCCTGCACCGGCATCAATCAGGTCGTTGCCGGAGCTGCCAAACAGGCGATCGTTGCCACTTTGGCCGACAAGAAAAGAAGCATCGTTGCCCGCAAAAAGCTTATCGCGACCACCGCCGCCTGCAATTAAGTTATTGCCGCTCTGGCCAAATACTGTGAAATTGTTGGGATTACTGTCGCCGCCTGTGACGACGATGGTGTCACTGTTGGAACTCCCCAAAACAAATCCACCGTTGACGGTGTCTTGGTTGCCTCCCGTCCGATTGATCCTGTCGTTGAGGCGATTGATTTTGTCTTGAAAGTTAAAATTCATGCGAATACTCTCCTGTGCTTGGGAGGATGGATTGAATGATGGAAAAATCCAAGAGAAGGTTGGGATGAAATAGCCGTGAATGCTGTTTGAATCTACTCAGTGAGGATTCAATCTGAGGGAGGGATCAATCAATTCCTGGGGGTGAACCTATGATAAGAAGTTCACCCCAATTAGAATGGCCAATTTGGCAAATTTATCCCAATCTGATGGCTAGGGATTCGTTGACCCTAGCTTGAGCAATTAAGTCTTTCAGATTGGGTCTTTTAGATTGAGTCTTTTCGATTGAGTCTTTCAGATTGAGGCTTTGAGGATAGCTATCTTTCTGAGTCGGTAGGCACTCAAACTGGACCGATTTGGCCGATGAGCTGAATCGAAAGATGGGCCTACTGGAAGACTTGGCTACTGAATGTATCCACACCGACGTTGCCTTGTATCGATGCGCCTGTGAGGTCGCCACTGCCTTGGTAGGTGATGGAGGTACCACGGGGTTTGTTGCTGCCCTGGACGTACTGCAACGAGTAGTCTTGGATATCTGCGGTGAATTGAACTTTATCCTGTTCAAGCTTAATGCCTTGAACGAGAGCCGCGTCATCCAGTTTCACCGCGTTGGCTTGGGGGCGTGGGGCGGGCAGATTAAACTGTTGGGCGATCGCCGGATCTTGCTTAAAGCGACTGACGCTGTCGTAGCCCACCAGCGAGGTCTGGGTTCTGGGACGCAATAATGTGTCCTGGCCATCTTGGAATGATGCGCTGGCACCGCGGCTGGTGGGGAGTGCTTTTTTGAGGTCGTCGGCGCTGAGACCTTGGAACACAATGGCTCCCCCACGCTTGAAGCTGAGAGTTGCCCCATCACGCGTTGTGCTGATGCGAGCCTCTTGGGTAATATCCCGAGATCGCCAGCCGCTGAACTCGAGCTTGTCTACGCCCACCTCAAAGTCTGCAATAATGTCCCGTTCTTGGCTTTTAAATTCGGAGCTTCTGAAGATAAAGGTGTCTTTGCCTTCTCCGCCCACCAGCACATCGCTGCCGCGTCCGCCCTGGAGAATGTCGTTGTCAAAACCGCCGTGGAGTTTGTCGTTGCCTCGACGTCCCTTGAGGCGATCGTTGCCAAAGCTGCCTTCGAGGATGTCGTTGCGATCCGAGCCAAAGAGACGATCGTTGCCAAAGCTGGCATAGACGCGACCGCCACGATAATTGGCATAGAGATAGTCATTGCGAATGGTGCCGTAGGTGACGCCGGGGCCGAGATTGCCGAGGAGAGTATCGCCAATGACTTCCGTATAGCTATTGACCACTTCAACGACGGCAAGGCGAGTATCGCGGCTAAAGCTGCGATTATATTGACCTTCCACGATGCGGGTGAGGCCGTCGATGCCGTCATTACCGCCGATATTGCGTGCTTTTTCTTGGGAGACAATCTTGACATTGCGGCTACGGCCAAGGCGCTGTCGTCCGATATAGCGGCCGGATTCGAGCTTGCCGTTCATGGCGAAGTAGTCGACGACGCGGGTGCGATAGGGGTTGCTGATGTCGAGGACAACAAAGCTGGTGTTTTGTCCGGCGTAGGCATATTCGCGATCGCGATTCCGAATCTCCTTCGAGAGCAAATCTTCAAAGGCGGAGAAGCTAAAGGAGAATTTCTCATTGGCCTTGAGTGAAAAGGCTCCGATGACCTGGGCTTCACTGCGAGAAATAGAGTTGTAGGCGCCCTCTTCGCCGACAACGCCATTTAAGGTGAAGAGGCTGGAGAAGTTGGGTTCCTCCTGGAACGTTGCGGCGGCATCTGCGATCGCCGTCGCAATGCCGTTGCCTTGGACGAGCACCTGGCTTTCTGCACTGGTTAGTGTACTGGAAGCGGTGGGACCATTATAGAAAAAGTCAATATTACTGACAGCCGTCGCAAAGTTTGGTGTTGTTTTGACAATGGGCTTACTAGGGAAGGCTGGCTTGAGCGGTTTGAAGTCGATCGGTTCTGAAAAGAGCAATCGATTGTTTGAGGGGGCAATGCTGGGTTGAACGGAAGCCATGGGAACGTCACTCCTATGATGGTGAGAATTGCGCTGAGTTGATGTCAGAGATTGAAAGGATTTGAGGATAGACTACTTGTCTAATAGCGTAGATAAAATAAAAGAATGAGTTCTGCCAAGATGGCAGCTTAAATACGAAGTTAAAATGAAATATTTAGAGCTTGGAAGCGATGCCTTTTGTCTACTCTATTTATTGTTTTAGGTAGGAAAACGTCCATATCAGTCGGTGGCCTGAAATAAACATCGCCTGTGCCGCTGCCGTTTTCCCTTCGACACAAGCCCAGGGAAACCGGCTCCGCTCAATCAGCGAAACCGTGGGCATGCCAGGGCTGAGACCTGAGCGAAGTCGAAGCCCGATTCGCAAGAAAATTTTGTCCGTTCATATAGCATAATTAAGGCAATTAAATGACAGAGATATCCCATGTCTAATGATTGAGACTTTTTATTGCTTTGCTTTGATGCCAATGGTTCTTTGTGTCTAAATATGTCGCTAATAAAATCCCCTATTCCGTGCCTTTCTTGAGGAGCTGGAATAGGGGGGATGTCTCAATTTGTTTCTGGATTGGGTCGCTCAGGGAGTTGTGTTTCGGCTATAACTCTAGCTGCTGTTGAGCCAAGTGGTAATAGAGTCCTTTCTGGGCCACGAGTGCTTCGTGGTTTCCCTGTTCGACAATGACACCGCGATCGAGTACCAAGATGCGATCGGCGTTGCGCACCGTAGAAAGGCGGTGGGCAATGATAAAGGTGGTGCGTCCACGACTAATGTGAGTCAGGTTTTGCTGGAAGCGGCGTTCCGACTCCGTGTCTAGGGCACTGGTGGCTTCATCCAAGAGCAGAATCGCTGGGTCGCCGAGGAGGGCTCGGGCGATCGCGACCCGCTGTCGTTGGCCACCGGATAGGTTAGCCCCGCGCTCCCCCACTTTGGTGGAGTAGCCCATGGGCAGCTCTTGGATGAAGGCGTGGGCTTCGGCCAGTTTTGACACTTCCACCACCTCTTCTAGGCTGTAGTTATCGCGGTAGATCTTGACGTTCTCTAGGATGTTGCCAGAGAACAGGAATGATTCCTGGGGCACGACCCCCATTTGCGATCGCAATGATGACGGTGACACATGACTGATATCGTGGCCATCGATGGAAATACGTCCGCTGGTGGGTTGATACATACCCTGAAGCAGTTTGATCAGCGTTGTTTTGCCGGAGCCGCTGCGACCCACGAGGGCAATGCTCTCGCCAGGATGAGCCGCGAACGAAATATTTTGTAGGATATTTTGGTCTTCAGCTTGTTCGTAGCGGAATGTGACATTTTCAAACCGTACTTCCCCCTGGATGGGCGGCATCACCAGCATGGGCTTGCCCGTCTGATCTTCGGGTTTGGTTTCTAATACATCATTGAGGCGTTCCACAGCGATGAGCACTTCCTGGAATTCGTCCCACAGACCGACTAGGGAAAGCACGGGGCCAATGACATTGCCGATCAACATATTGAACGCCACGAGCTGACCAATGGTGAGCTGGTTGTCGATCACCAGCTTGGCCCCAAACCACAGCAGAGCCAGGCTACCCGCTGAGTTGATCAACCCACTCATGACCTGAAGGCCATTGGTGAGTTTTTGGGTCCGAAACTGGATGTTGAGGAGTTCTGTCAGACGCTCTTCCCAGCGCCAGCGAATTTCCTGCTCGGCTGCTGACGCTTTCACCGTGGAGACGCCCGTGAGCATTTCCACTAATAGGGAGTTTTGCTCAGCGGCTTTGTTGAAGACTTCTCGGGATAGCTGTTTGAGAAAGGGGGTGGCTGCTAGGGTCAGCAACACGATGGGGGGAAGGAGGGCAACCACCAGCCAGGCCAACTGAGCATTGTAGTAGAACATCAGGCCCAGATAGACCACGGCCATGGTGGCATCCAGCCAGGTGGACACCGCCTGGCGCATCAGAAAGGCTTGGATTTTCTGATTCTCGCGCACCCGTGTGATGATGTCACCGACCTGCCGCGTTTCGAAGAACGACATCGGTAACCGCAAGGTGTGGTTGATAAAACCACTCACGAGGGTGAGGTTGAGTCGATTGGAAAAGAAGTCCAAGAGGTATTGGCGAACGGCCCCGAGACCAATTTCCCAGATCCCAAATAGGAGGGCGCCGATAATAAAGACGTTGAGCGTATCGATGCTCTTTTGAACCACCACCTGGTCCAAAATAACCTGGGTCAAAATCGGACTAACGAGGCCAAACACCTGCATCAGCAGGGATAAAAAGATAATCTGCCAAAGCGTGTTGCGGTAGGGCCAAAGGATTTTCCAGAAGCGACTCAGGGATGCCTTTTGGGTTGCCTCGGATTGTTTGAGCCGAGCCGTGGGTTCCAGTAGCAGCGCGTAGCCGGTCCAGTTGCGCAGGAAATTCTGTTTGGAGATCAGGCGCTTGCCGCGATCGGGATCGGAGAGCAACAGGCGATCGCCCTGGGCTTTGTAAATCACCACATAGTGATCGCCCTGCCAGTGGGCAATCCAGGGCATATTTTGCTCAGTCAGCCGGTTGAGACTCGCTCGCACAGGCCGCGCCGCAAAACCGACCTTTTCGGCGGCTCCAGCCAAGTTTTTGAGGGTGGCTCCAGAGCGTCCGACATGGGCCAAATCCCGCAGTACGTTGACGTTGAACCGGTGACCCCAGTAAAGGCCGACCATGGCCAAACAAGTGGGACCACAGTCCGCCATGCTTTGCTGGGCAATGAACGGAAAGCGATTCCAGAGTCGCAGCCGCAGTTGCCGAGGTGGCTTGGGGAATGCAACATCAGGGAGCTTGCCCGCTCCATGTTGACCCGGCTCACTCTTTTTGTTACTGGGGGCCTGGGGGTCCTGCTGCTGCGCAGCCTTCGAAGGGGCTGACTCATGGTTCAGCAATCCCCGGAGGGGGCTGACTCGATTGGCCGGTTTGGGACGACCGAGGCCTGGGCCCGCTTTTTCCGTGTCGGCGACGTCGCAGAAGGGAAGTTGAATGAAGCCGAGGTTGCAGGCTTCTGAGCAGCGATCGCTGGCGAGCGCGTAGCAACGTACTGTTGTCTCTGCAATCCAATCGGGTGGCGTTGTTTCCGGTTGCCCCCAACCCTGACCGATCAGGGGGGCATTTTTGCCCTTGATCTTTCCCCGACGCAGCCAAGCATACCCCCCCTCCAAGATGGGGTTGGCGGTGGCGATCGCTGTGCCTTTTGCCACATCAATCGTTGTGAGTTGTTCTTGCAAGAGCTGGATCTGATAGCTGGCAACAGAGCGATCGTCTCCAAAGACCTGAGTTCGCAAAAAGATCAGCGCGTCTCGCTGTCGGGCTGTTTCCCGCAGCAGACCATGGAGCGACGGCATTTGCTTGAGCCAGGGTTTAAGCTGGGCCCAGCTAATGCGAGCGACCCAGCCTGAGCTGGCCGCCACTGCTCGGTAGGGCTGGTCGGTGTCCCATTGCTTCAGTTCACCGAGGGTGGCGCCCGCCTCGATGACCTGAGCCGAGAACTCTCGCCGGATACCCGAGCCAGACGTCGAAGCAGATGAGGCTGCGGGGGATACCGTGTCCCGGGATAGGGCATGACGACCGTCACTTTCGCAGAGCAGGCGCACCCGACCTTGCAACACCAGAAGTAGATGTCCCTGGCTCGTCTTTGCCGATGGGCTAGCGGAGTCGGAGGCGGATTGACTCACTAAATCCCCCAGTACGATGGGGGCCATTTCAAAGGCTTGGGCCATCTCTTTGGCGAGTTGTAGATCGCACTGAGCCTGGGCAAGCAATTGGGCGATCGCAGCTTCGCAAACTTGGCGATCGGGTGCGCTCGCAGGCATCTGGAAACTCAAGCCCTGCGTCATCGTTTTGTCTCCCTCTGGGTTACGTCAGAAATTACTCCGTTGTTGCATGGAACTAATGCCAACTTTTTGAGATGAGTGTGTTCCACCAGCTTGAGACGGTCTGGGAGGATGGGGCAGAGCCACTGCCCCCTAGGATGGCCTCGTTTTCTTCGGGGGCTGCGGGGTCGAGGTGAGATAGGTCGGAAATCCTGGATGAGCCTGATGGGGGGTTGGTGTAAGGGGTGGACATGGCCTGAGTTGATTGAGCCACTGGATGGATGGGAGTGACTGGATTGACCTGATTAACCTGATTGATTTGAGTAACCTGATTGATTTGAGTCACGGGGTTGGCTTGACTCATCTGAGTTGATGGAACAATGCTTTGGGGACCAGTCTTGGTGCCATCAGGGGGGGACTGGGCGGCTTTCTGGGCGGCTTGCTGGGCAGCTTGCTGGGCAGCTTTCTGGGCGGCTTGCTTGGCAGCACGATTTCCACCCAACTTTAGATTGGCTTTGATAATCCGGTTATAGGTCCTGTAAGGCATGTAGTGAAGGGGGTTGTAGCCTGCGGAGCGGAGCATGAGCACGCAGGCCCAGGAATACTTCCCTTCTGAAATGGCAGCCACTACGTCAGAAAAGGCTTGATCCTTGTCATTGCGGGCCATGGTGAATTGAGAGGAACGAGAATAGCTATGAGTCATGATTCTGTCCTTGTATAAACAACCTGAGTAAGAGAGAGATGCCACCCAAAACATGAATCCCAAGAAACGGGTCATGGAATGGATCTCGATGCATTGCGAAACGATGGCAACAGGAGCCATCTTGGCCTATCCATCAGGACTTTCGGGAGGGTCTTCGTCGTTGGACGAAGGTGCTGGCGAAGGTGCTGGCGATGGATTGCTAGCGTCCAGAGGCTCCAGCCCGTCATTGTTTTGGCGGAGTTGCTGGATGGGCTCTAGCACCACGTCTATGAGGCGGCGGCGGCGAATGATAATCTCTGCGCTCGCGGTTTGCCCCGCTTGAAACTCAACTTTTTCATCTTCAGAAACAATATGGTGGCGATCGAGTTTGACCTTAATGCGATAGACAGTTGTCCCTGATTGAGGGTCTGTTTCGCTGTCCGGTGATGTAAAGGTGACCGTGCCAGGAATCACACCAAACTTCTGATAGGGATAGGCATCAAACTTGACTTTGACGGGCATCCCAACTTTGATAAAGCCTGCTTCGGCACTGCTGATCGAAGCCTCCAGGACGAGGGGGTCATCCCCAGAGCGCATCTCCATCAGCGTTTGTCCCGGTTGAATCACCTCCCCTGGATTACGCATGCTGAGCGAAGAAACTACACCGCTAACAGGGGCGTACAGGAAAAACTGTTGTAGTCGCGACTGAGCATTGTTGAGCAGCGTTTCGTTTTCCTGGAGTCGACCCTGAAGCTCGGTGATTTGCAGCAGTAGGTTTTGTACGCGTTGCTGTGACTCCAGCTCGCTCCGTTGCCCTTCGGCCACGCGCTGCTGAAGAATGGCCTGGAGCTGTTCAACTTCAGTGCGAGCCTGGGAAACCCCCCCCTCATTTTGAATCAGCGTGCTTTGGCGATCGCGCATCTGTTGCTCAATCTCAAACAGTCGCTCCCGGGCAATGGCTCCCTGCACCACCAGGGGCTCCAGCCGAGATAGACGTTCTTGATAGCCCATGAGGTCCTGCTGGGACTGCATGAGCAATCCCAGGGAGGTTTGCACCTGTAAGGAGGCCTGGGCAATGGCCACCTGCTGAGCCTGGACCTCTGCATCCGAAATATACTTTCGGCTTTGGACCTCCATGCGGAGCTGCTCTAGTAGCTGCTGCTGCTGAATGAGCTGAATCTCGGTACTGCGCACCACCTGCTGGAGGCGCTCCACTTCCCCCTTCGCTAGATTATTGTCTAGAACTGCGATCAGTTCTCCCTCATCGAGAAATTGCCCTTCTTTGACATTTAAGGACACAACCTTGCCTGCTTCTGAGGAATGAACCTTAAACAGTTCACCCTGGGGAATCAGTTTGCCGCTGGCGTAGCCGATTTGGTCATACTTACCCACCCAGCTCCAAATGCCTAGACTGACGACAAAGAGCAGTCCCCCAAGCATCAGCATCTGCGGTAGTCGAGATGGGGGTTGCTCTAGGACCGACTCTACGGAGGGAGACCAGGCCCGTTCTGCTGGATCAGGGCTCTCTTGCCCTGGGGGAACAGGATGCCCTGGTGATGCTCCGGAGGGGGGCTGGGTTTCGGGCGACTGAATCCAGGGGGAACGCCGCCGTTGTTTTCTGCGTTGGGAGTTGCTGCGTCGCGATCGCGGCAGAGGAGCTTGGGTCTTGGGGACTGGAGCCCTCGAGACGCGCCGATTCGGAACTTGATTCAAAGTATCTGAACTCGTATCTGAACTCAAAGTATCTGAACTGTTGCGAGTGGACCGATTTTGCAAGTTGGGTGGCATAGAATTTGTCCGACCACGGCTGAAAATTTAGAACGGGCTTCCCTAGGGCATGTTCTTAGGTCGTTCGACATGAAATGTGAATCAAAGAAGAATGGATCAATGGAAAAGATTTGGAATTGAGAGACCCAACGGAAGTCCATCGGCATGAACAAAGTTCATTGGAATGACCGAAGTTCATTGGAACGAACTTTTTGTTGATGTCTTTGCGTCGATAGTCGATGCAATCAATCTTTGTCTTGCCAAGTTGACAGTTTTCCTCGCACTGGTTGTTTCTCCCTACAAAAATGGTGCAAGACAGGACGTTTTATGGAAGCTTTATTTCTGAATGCCGTATATTCTCGGTCTACTTTTACGTGGATTACATCCGTTGTATGAAGCGGCCTTGTGATTTTACAGAGGTTGACTATGTATAAAAAAAATGAAATGACAATAGTTCACTCTCTCTGAAGCATCATGGCAAGACCTAATTCAAGACCTAATTGAATTCGATACTGTCGCTTTTTGTACTCAATTTTTGCTTTAAGAAAGTAGAAGCTTGCTTGGAGAATCTAGAAGAAACTTTTAAACTTTATAAAGTGTCAGTGATCGACTTGACGGCCATCTTTGCCCAAATTTGAATTCGACCGTGTGGCATGTTTCTGCTGCAACCCATGAACCCACAAAATGCGCAGGTAAAATAGCGTTGTGGGTTGAATGTATTGTCTTCTACGTCAGAATGGCCCCTCCCATGAGGCGTTGGTAGCGATAATTGAGTTCCGCTTTCATCTGAGGCCAGCGATCGAGGGTTTCGTCTTTCTCGATGGCTTTGGCTGCTGCTGAACGCGCGATTTCCAGGACATCCTGGTCTTCGACGAGACTGGCTAGGGCAAAGTCTGGTAGGCCCGACTGGCGCTTGCCGAGAACTTCGCCCGGTCCACGAAAGCGCATATCCATTTCGGAGATAAAAAAGCCGTCCTGGGATTGTTCCATGACTTTGAGCCGCTGTTGGGCCGTTTCGCTCTGGGACGAACTCATTAATAAGCAGTAGGATTGGGAGCCGCCGCGCCCGACGCGTCCCCGCAGCTGGTGTAGTTGGGAGAGGCCAAAGCGTTCGGCATGTTCGATCAGCATCACGGTGGCGTTGGGAATATCGACGCCGACTTCAACGACGGTGGTGGAAACCAGGAGTTGGGTGTGGCGATCGCGAAACATCTGGATCGCCTCTTCCTTCTCTGCCGAACTCATGCGTCCATGGAGTAGGCCGACTTTGAATTCAGGAAAGACAGTTTCCTGGAGATTGTGATGTTCCTCCACAGCGGACTTGAGATCCAGCTTTTCCGATTCCTCTACCAGGGGGAGAACGACGTAGACCTGTCGTCCCTGGGCAATTTCGCGGCGCATCAGGTCGTAGCCCTGCTGGCGATCGTTGCCGTTGAGCACGCTGGTTTGGATCGCTTGGCGACCGGGCGGCAGCTCATCGATTTGGCTGACATCAAGATCGCCATGGAGCGTCAACGCCAGTGTTCGTGGAATGGGGGTTGCCGTCATGGTGAGGACGTGGGGATTATCGCCCTTTTGCTGGAGCCGCGCCCGTTGGGCCACACCAAAACGGTGCTGCTCATCGATCACGACGAGGCCGAGTTTGCTGAACTGCACTGGATCTTCAATCAGGGCATGGGTGCCGACCAGCAGGGGCAACTCGCCGGTGCGTAGTTGGCGATGGATCTCCCGGCGTTTGGCGGTTTTGGTCGAGCCGGTCAGCAGTTCTACCGGCAACCCAAGCTGGTTAAACCATTCCACGAGTTTGTGATAATGCTGCTCTGCGAGGACTTCCGTCGGAGCCATCAATGCGCCTTGGTAGCCGGCTTGGATTGCTGCCAGCAGCGCTACCACCGCCACCACCGTTTTGCCTGACCCCACATCTCCCTGAATCAATCGGTTCATGGGAACGGATTGCTGCATATCTGTCAGGGCCGCATTGGCAACGCGCTTTTGGGCACCCGTGAATTCGAAGGGGAGAATCTCGTGAAACTTGTCGATCAGTTCGCCGGTGGGAGCGAGAACGATGCTGGTTTGCTCCTGGCGCTGGATGGCGCGGCGTTTGAGTAGGCCCAGTTGTAGGTAAAAAAATTCGTCGAAAACGAGACGGCGACGCGCTGCTTGGAGTTGGTCGTTGTCTTCGGGGAAATGGATTTGAGCGATCGCCGCCGGCAATTCCAGTAGGTCATACTTGGCCTTGAGGCCCTTTGGCAATGCATCGGGCAATCGTGGGGCCGAGGGCAACGCCGCAATCACAGCCCGCCGCACGAGATCAGCCCCAACCCCTTCTGTGAGGGCATAAACTGGCACAACCCGCCCAATTTTGAGCGATTCAATGCGCCCCTCGCTACTATCTAATACTTCAATTTCGGGGTTATCTAGCGTGACGCCGTACTTACCCTTTTTAACCATGCCCGATGCGGCAATGATCGCGCCGGGTGGATACATCCGCTTTTGCCGCTCCTGCCAACCCCGGCTGCCAAAGCGTGCCCCGGCGTAAAATCGACTAATTTTGAGCTGTCCCGAATGGTCCCGGACCGTCAGATCGAAAATGGTCAGCTTGCGATTGCGCGGACTGCTGAAGCAATTGCAGCGTTTGACCGTCGCAATCAAGGTTGCCATTTCACCGGGCTCTAGCTCGCGAATATTGACCTGTTTGGCATAGTCCAGGTGGTCGCGAGGGTAATAAAACAGCAGATCTCGCACGGTCCAGATGCCCAGTTTGGCCAGTTTTTCGCCCGCCTTAGGGCCAATGCCATTGAGCTGGGTGAGGGGAATCTCCAGATCGCGAGCGGGACCGCCCAAATTTTGTTGAGGTGGACTGAGGGCGGTGGTTTTGGGCTTTTTGCTTTTCTTCGTTTTGTTCGCCTGGTTCTTGCTCGCCTGGTTCTTGCTGGCTTTGTTTTGGCTCGTCTTGTTTTGGCCAGATTCTGTTGCCGGGTAACGCGAACCGGACCCCTGGGATGAGCTAGCACCTGCTTCCTTGGCACTGGAGGCTTTGGTGGGATTGACCTCGTAGTTTTTGCGCAGTTGGTAGAGCAATCGTCGAGTCTCTGCGACGAGGTGCTGGCGCTGGGCGTAGCTGAGGTCGTTGTAGGTGGTGAAGCGATCGCCCACCTCTTTCCAGCGCACCTGATCCGTGGCTAAAAACGTTTCCGGTGTTTGCTGAAAACTCAGTACCAGAAACTCACTAAACTGGTGCCGATTCCCCTTCAAATTATTAAAGCCACGCTCGGCTTCCACAGCTAGGGCCTGCTGAAGCCGCTTCCAATCAGGGAAGCTACTCGGGGAGGAAGTCATGGGGGCCAAGGCCATGGGTAGGAATACAGGTGTTCTGACGTTCATCCCATTCTAGGAAGGAATGGGAGCGAACACCAAGGACTGATGCAAGCCTTTATATGAGAGGTGTTGGTTGAGCTAAGGGGTGTTGGTTGAGCCAAGGGGGGTGAGGCAAGGACTATTCGTTGGACCAGGTGCTGCGCCAGGCATCTTCGGCTTCGGCGATCGCCCGTTCCCGCTCCAGTTGCTCATACTGTCCCGTCAATTGCTTGAGTGACTTTACCTTGCCACGGATGCGGTTGCGCCAGCCCATCACCAGCGGTGTTGCAAATTCGATCTCAGACAGGCGGAGATAAATGGCCACGATCTGGATGGGGTCACCCTTGCCCTTTTTCTTATTGCCACCGGCAGGTTCCAGCATCAAGCTCAAAATATGGGGGGACTTATTCGATCCCTGTTCTGGACGTCGGGGTCCATTCTCCTCTGCCATATCCCGAGAGCCATCCTCCTCCTCTTCTGGGTCAGAGGATGCTGCGAGCAAGCCGTCGGGTAATTGATTATTCAGTACCCCGGATTTTTCTAAGAGCCGCGTCATGCGTTGGGAACTTTGGCGGAGTCGTTGGGAAATCGTGCGTTCCAGGCGTTCCTGCCAAAGAATCATTTCCCGGGGAATGGTCGGAAGTTCCAGCTCAGACGGGGAGGCAGGAGTAATGTTGGCGGGGAGTGGCGAGGGTCGCTCGGCAGCATCGTCCTCGGCTTCCGCTGCGATCGCACTCGCCAGCATGCCAGGGGACAGGGGTTCTCCTTCGGAGGGAAGGAGTGTGATGGGGAGTTGGCGGGGGTCGGTGTCGTCGTCCCTTTCGGGCGTCTCTGGTATCCCGGATGTTTCTGGAGGGATGCCTGCCGCGCCATCACGAAAATCTGCGTTGGTTGTCTCGGAAACGTTTGGCTCTGAAACGTTTGGCTCTGAAGCATTTTGTCCTGAGCCTTCGCCTTCCGAACTCGCATTCCCCTCTGGGGACTGCTCTGAATCCGCTGGGTTTGCCTCTTGAGCTGCTGTCTCTTCAGAGGATTCCGACAGGGCGAGACCCGATAAATTGAGGTCTGGAGCGTGGAGATCTAGAGGTCTAGCCGCCTTCTCTGCGCTGGGCGGTGTTGATTCTAGTCCAGGAATCTCAAGGGTGGGCAATTCATTGCGCTCTGATTCGGAGGGGGCACCCGCAACTAAATCTAATCCATCAATTAGGGCCGCCTCTAGCGCTTCTAATTCTGACTCATCCGGTTGGAACAATTGCTCCATATGAAGCCGATCTTTGAGGGCTTTTCCCTGTTGTTTGATCTTGCGTTGGAGCTTGTCACGGTCCTTAAAGGACAGCTTTAGAAACAGATCGGGATAAAACTGCGTGCAGAGTTCGTAGCAGACCGAAATGAGTTGCTGATAGGCGACCTGGCTAAGCTCATCGAGATAACTGCCGTAAAGACCCTTGAGCTCCTGACCCATTTCCTGGGACTGTTCTTCAAGCTTGGCAAGCTCTCGGTTGATTTGCGCAACGGATTTGGCCATGGTGCTTGTCAACGAAGGGCGGACGTGAATGCTAGAAAAGCGCTCTAAAAAACAGAGCATTCCCAGGGAGACCCCGGGAATGCAACGTTAGCAAAATCGATGGAGTCGATGGGGGCGACGGGGGCTTACTTGCCAGTTGCCGCTGCGACTTCAGCTGCGAAGTCGCTCTCTTCCTTCTCGATGCCCTCACCTAGAACGAAGCGTGAAAAGCGACGAACCTGAATGTTTTCGCCGAGCTCAGCAATACTCTTCTTGACGAGTTCTGCCACGGTGATGCTTTGGTCACGCACGTAGGGCTGATCCATGAGGCTCAGTTCCTTGCGGCGCTTTTCAATGCGGCCCGTCACGATTTTCTCGCGAATATTTTCGGGCTTACCTGCCAGGTCTTCCCGGCCCATTTCGATTTCCTTTTCCTTTTCCAACATGTCTGAGGGAACATCATCGGTGGTGATGTACTCGACATTGGGACAGGCGGCAATTTGCATGGCAATGTTGCGAACCAGTTCCGGGAACTTATCACCCCGAGCGACGAAGTCAGTCTCGCAGTTGACTTCTACGAGCACGCCGACGCGGCCACCCGTGTGAATGTAGCTGCTGACCAAGCCTTCTGCGGCGGTGCGGCCACTCTTTTTGCCAGCGGAGGCGATGCCTTTTTGGCGCAGCCATTCACCGGCTTTTTCCAGGTCACCGTCGTTTTCCTTCAGTGCCTTTTTGCAGTCCATCATGCCTGCGCCGGTTTTGTCGCGCAGTTCCTTAACGAGCTTGGCACTAATACCTGCCATGATTAGCCTCCCTTAATCAGAATTACAAACAGATTTACAGATCGGAGCGTTGGTTGTGGGCTAACGCTAGGGGCACCAAAGACGATACGGCGAGAAAACTCGACGGCTTATCCTTGCATGCCCCAGAGACGAATGTCCCAAAGAAAGGGGTTAATCCCGATGCGTTATCCCAGACGAAGAACCCAGCTTGGGTAAAACGCTATTCAGCGGCAGGTGCTTCTTCAGAAGCTTCGGCCGCAGCTTCAGCGGGAGCTGCTTCTTCAGCGGAAGGCACTTCTTCCGCAGGCGCTGCGTCTTCAGCAGGCGCTGCGTCCTCTGCGCCTGCATAGTCCTCTTCAGCGCTGGGATATTCCTCGACGAATTCCTCAGCTTCCAGCTCACCATGGCGACCTTCATAGATCGCGTCGGCTAGGCGACCAATGATGAGCTTGATGGAACGAATCGCGTCGTCGTTGGCAGGAATAGGAATGTTGGCTAGGTCAGGGTCGCAGTTGGTATCCAACAAAGAAATGATGGGAATACCGAGCTTCTGACATTCCAAAATCGCGTTGTACTCGCGCTTTTGGTCAATGATGACGACGGCGTCGGGCAGACGGCGCATGTTCTTGATGCCGCCCAGGTACTTGCGCAGACGCTCTAGCTCGCGGCGCAGCACAGCACCCTCTTTCTTGGGACGCATGGCGATCGCGCCACTCTCTTCCATGCGCTCAAGATCCTTGAGGCGGTCAACACGACCCTTAATCGTTGCCCAGTTGGTGAGCATGCCGCCCAACCAGCGCTGGTTGACGTAATAAGCACCGCAGCGAGCGGCTTCCTGGGCGATGATGCCCGCTGCCTGACGCTTGGTTCCAACGAACAGGAAGCGCTTGCCCTGCTCCGAGGAGGTACGAATGTAGTTGTAAGCGCCATCAATCAACCGGGCGGTCTGCACCAAGTCGATGATGTGTACACCATTGCGAGAGGTGTAGATGTACTTGCCCATCTTGGGGTTCCAGCGGCGGGTCTGGTGCCCAAAGTGAACGCCGGCCTCCATCATTTGGGCCAGTGAAACGACTGCCATATTTTTCTCCTTTTCGGGTTGATCCTCCACCCAGGTAGCTTCATTGGGACATCAAAGGGGGGAATTCATTGGTCCCCTCATCTCTCCCAAACCACCCGAAATCCCAGGTGTGCGGTATTTGACAACTTTTCTAGGGTAGCATGGGCTGTCTGCATTTCAAGTAATCTTTCGTGGGATTTTTGGGGATCGAGGTGAAAGCAATATGAGACCATAGGTAACAGTCTTTGAATTTTGGTTAAGACTGTCCCCGATTTGGAAAACTTTGTGCAATCACCCGTCTCTTCCTCTCAGGGGTACGCCCCTGAGTCCGCGACAAAACGGCAGCCGGAGCGTGTTCCTTTTACGCTTCAGGACGTACGTCAGGCGATCCCGGCCCGTTGCTTTGAGCCTTCGACAGCGCGATCGCTCGCTTATTTCTTTCTAGACCTAGGCATCATCGCCGGACTATACGCCCTGGCGGCATATCTCGATTCCTGGTTATTTTTCCCGGTCTTTTGGTTTGCTGCGGGCACCATGTTCTGGGCGCTGTTTGTGGTTGGACATGATTGTGGCCACGGTTCCTTTTCCAAGCACCGTTGGTTGAATAACCTCGTGGGACATCTTTCTCACAGTCCGATTCTGGTGCCCTACCATGGCTGGCGGATTAGCCATCGCACTCACCATGCCAACACAGGCAATATTGATACTGACGAAAGCTGGTATCCCATTTCCCAGGAAACCTACGAATCCATGGGAGCACCGGAAAAGCTGATTCGCTTCAAGTTGTTGTTGTTGGCCTACCCCTTCTATTTGTTCCTGCGTTCTTCGGGGCGTAAGGGGTCTCATTTCCTGCCCAGTAGTCCCCTCTTTAAGCCCTCAGAGCGCAATGATGTCATCACCAGTACGGTTTGGCTGTTGGCCATGGTGACATTCCTCGGAGCCCTCACGGTCAAGTTTGGTTTACTCTTCCTGCTGAAGTACTACCTGGTTCCCTACATCATTTTTGTCGTGTGGTTGGACCTGGTGACTTACCTGCACCACACCGAGGATGACATTCCCTGGTATCGCTCTGAAGATTGGTATTTCTTGAAAGGTGCCGTTTCCACGATTGATCGGGACTATGGTCTGTTCAATCCGATTCACCACAACATTGGTACTCATGTTGCACACCATATTTTCCTTAGCATTCCTCACTACAATCTAAAGGAAGCGACGGAAGCCATTAAGCCCGTATTGGGAGACTACTACCGCAAGTCGGATGAGTCGATTTTCCGCAGCTTTATCCGGTCCTTCAATCGCTGTCATTTTGTTCCGAATGATGGAGGTAAAGTTTATTACCAGCCGAGTGTCAATCTTAAGCCTTCTAAGTTGGTCTAGGAACGTTTCTATTGTGCGTTGAATGAATTGCTTTTTGTGCGCTTATGATGATGTTCAAGTCATGGCTTCGCCGAGCTTGGACGTCATTGAATAGATTTCTGCAAAAAGAATTTTAAGGCAATAAAAAAGGTGGGGAAACCCGCCTTTTTTATTGCCTTGTTTATTAAGGATTTGTTGAATAAAGTCTCAAAAAATCCGTTTAGTTTATGAAGTTCCTGGGTTGGATTCCGGTATTTACCCATGGGGACTGGAAGCTATGGAGCAGATAGAGGAGTCAGATGGTTGATGGTTGCGACGGCTTAATCGACAATGCCGATCCAGCTTCACCTCTGATGATTTGAGTCATGGGCAGTTTATTTGCCGTTAACTCTTAGGGACCTGCAGCGACGATTATGAGTAAGCCTCAAAGTAATGCTTCCGCGAATGCGCCGAGCTGGATGATGTTGATTGCTTGTTTGCTGATGGCAGCCATTGTGTCAGGGGTTTTGGAGGAGACACCCCAAAACCAACGGCCCGTGAGTAGTTTTGCCGCAGAGTAGGGAGATGCTTTGAAGGTGTCTCGGGAGAGCGAGGGCTGCTTTCTAATCGCTATTTTTGTCGATGAGAACTGGGATGCTTCATTGCATCCTGAGATGACAAATCTATCGATTTGAAACGTATTTGCAACGTAACGCTACGAGGGCCTGCCTGAACACACCGGTCTGTCTAGAATCGATGTATGGCATTTGTTGCCTGCCTGCCTGACCATGTCTGCCTGATCATGTGTGTTGGCTCATGTCTGTTTGGCATTGGGCACTACGTTCGTGAGGATAGGTTTTCTGAGCGTCTCCTCGCTAACGGCGTCATGGATTGAATGGCATGGCATGGACTGGCTATTCGCCTCTGACTCCCCCGGTGATTTTCATGGTTTTTCCACATCCTGATGCTTTAAAGATTCGCAGCTGGCGACCTTTCGGAGCGGTGGCTCTGGCGATCGCGGGTATCTCGCTTGCGATCGCATCTCCGGCTGCAGCCCAGCGTGCTGGCGATCGCACCAGGGGGCTACAGCCACCCCTGCGGCCACTGAGCCCCACATCCAGTGCTGAATTTCCGGCACTGTTACCCCCCAATACGGCACGTCCCGGCTGGAGCCACAGCGTCAACTGCCGCAACTATGCTGGAAACAGCGTTGATGGTGTGGTGGACGGTAGCCGAGTGGATATTCTCAATTGCAATCAGCCTGATGGTGATCGGACAGGGATTGGAGGGGCGGGGCAATCCGTTGTCCAACCCAATGTCCCACGGGCCATCCCAGCCTCCGTTGGAGTGTCTGCCGACGTATCCCCGATCAATCCATTGCCGACGAATCCCCTCTTGCTCCGCTGCGAAGCTCCCGAGGCCTCTCGCGTACGGTTCAACGAACAGCCTGATGATTCTGCCCAAGCTCGAGATTTCTGTGGGGTGCAGGTCTATTTCTAGCGCTATTCTTTGAAGCAGTCATGCCTTTATGGAGTAGAACCCATGGCCATCGAACGGCGAATGGATCGCAGCATGTTTGCCACGGAACAACTGGTGTTGCTGAAGTCCCACTGCTTTACCCCCGGCAAACTATTTGAGCCGGGGAAATATTTTGCCGGGGAGCTGCCGGATACTGCGTTTGCCATGGGCCTGGTTGAAGCGCTGCCGCCTGTGCGTGGGAAAAATGAACAAAACCCGCCTCAGCCAGAGGACTCGCCAGCCGACGACAGCAGTGCTGATGCCTGAGTTTTCTCCCTAGGACATGCTCCATGGGAAGTCGTTTAAGTGAAGTCATCTAGGCCAGACAATCCAAGATGAACGCATAATCGAAGGCTTTTTCCTTGAGCGCTCCGTAGCGACCGGATGCGCCACCGTGGCCTGCTTCCATATTGGTTTTGAGTAAGAGCTGGTGGGGATCTGTCTTGAGATCGCGCAGCTTGGCTGCCCACTTTGCCGGTTCCCAGTAGGAGACGCGGGGATCGTTGAGCCCGCCCTGGATGAGCAAACGCGGATAGTCCTGGGCCTGGACGTTGTCGTAGGGCGAGTAGGACTTCATGTATTCGTAGAACGTGGCGTCGTTGGGATTGCCCCATTCATCCCACTCCATCACCGAGAGGGGAAGGTCCGGATCGAGAATCGTGGTGACCACATCGACGAAGGGGACATCGGCGATCGCCCCCGCAAACAGCTCCGGTCTTTGGTTGATGACGGCTCCGATCAGCAATCCCCCTGCGCTCCCGCCGCCGATGATGAGGCGCTCCGAGCGAGTCCAGTCCTGCTGGATCAGGAACTCCGCCGCTGCAATGAAATCGGTGAACGTATTTTTTTTGTGGAGAAATTTGCCGTCTTCATACCATTTGCGGCCGAGTTCGCCGCCGCCGCGAATGTGGGCGATGGCATAAATAATGCCGCGATTGATCAGGGACAGGCGCTTGGAATCAAAACAGGCGGAGTTGGGATAGCCATAGGAGCCGTAGCCTGTCAGGTACATGGAGGCGCTGCCGTCGCGAGGGGTTCCCTTTTTGTAGACCAGTGAAATAGGGATTTGGCTGCCGTCTGTGGCTGTGGCCATCAGCCACTCGCTTTGGTATTGGCTGCGATCGAAGCCTCCGAGCACCGGCTTTTCTTTTTTCAGTTCTCGCTTGTGGCTGTCCATGTCATAGTCAAACACGGACCAGGGGGTCACCATGGAGGTGTAGTTAAACCGCAGGGTCTGGGTTTTGAACTCCGCCATGGCGCCGGGATAGACCGCGTAGGTGGGTTCGGGAAAGTCAAGCTGGGTTTCTTCATGGGTGGACAGTTTGCGCAGACGAATGGTGGGTAGTCCCTGCTGGCGTTCGTAGATCACGAGATGGTTTGCGAAGGCGCTGATGCCGCTGAGCATGACGTCTTCCCGGTGGGGAATCACGGTTTGCCAATGCTGCCGCTGGGGATGGCTCACCGGAGTGACGACCAATGTAAAGTTGATGGCGTCTTCATTGTGGGTGATGTAGAAGCGATCGCCTTTCCCTGCATCATCACTGCCATCGCCGGGATGGTGCTCCACGCTGTACTCCACTCCTTTTTTGCGGGGGGCGATGAGCCGGAATTCGCCGTCGGGATGATTGGCATCCAGATAATGCACTTCAGAGGTGATGTTGCTATTGCAGTCCAGCAACAAATAAGCCTCACTACGAGTGGCACCAATGTCCACATAAAAGGCTTCGTCGGACTCCTCATAGATGAGCTGATCGCTGCCGGGGTCTGTCCCCAGCTGGTGTCGCCAGAGCTGATAGGGACGATTGGCATCATCCAATCGCGTGTAAAAGACCGTGCTGTTGTCATTGGCCCAGGCGACACCGCCCACGTCCGGAATCTGTTCCTCAAACGGTTGCGTTTGGCTGCTCTCTTGGTGGCTGATCTCTTTGAAGGCTAGCCCGTAGCGCTCGGAGCCATTGGTATCGGTGGAATAGGCCAAGCGTTGATGGTTGGGGCTAATTTCATAGTCCCCGAGGGAGAAGAACTCTTGTCCCTCGGCAAGCACGTTTTCATCCAGCAGGATTTCTTCCGGCGCGTCTAGGTTGCCCAGCTTACGGCAGAGAATACTGTAGGCCTTGCCTTCTTCCGTTCGGCTGTAATACCAATAATCGCCGTAACGATAGGGAACCGAGAGATCCGTTTCCTGGATACGACCCAACATCTCGTCGTAGAGCTGCTGTTGCAGGGCTTCGGTGTGCTGCATTTGTGCCTGGGTGTAGGCATTTTCAGCTTCTAGGTAGGCGATAACGTTGGGATTCTTCCGCTCGCGCATCCAGTAGTAGTCATCCACCCGGCGATCGCCATGAATTTCGAGGATTTTGGGTTGTTTTGCCGCAATGGGAGCTGGAGATGCGCTAGAAGCCATACTGGAAATTTTGAAACGAAATTTTGAAACAGTGATACATCCTCAATTTCTCAAAATTTGTGCAGTTTTGCTGCATTTTTAGGACGTATTGCGTAACAAACGTTCGTGCTGACAAAAACCAGGGCTACTGTTAGGGAAATGGGGACGATCGTCCTTCGTTTCGTTTGCTTGGGGGGCGGCTTGGCCCAATTGAGTTTGGTCCAATAGCGTTCGGTCCAGTGGCGTTCGGTCCAATTGTTAGGTTTGCTATGCGATTTCGAGAGGGACAACCTTCGAATGATGGTTCTGGCTCCGATTTTGGCCTTAGTTCTGGGTCTGATTCAGGGGCTGATACTCGTTCTCACGCCTATGAGGCACTGTCTCGACGGGTTGCCAAGGCACGAGCGGAGCAACGCCTATTCTCGCCGGATGGGAGCCATCGTCTACCGGAGCTGGAATTCAACCATCTGCTCCAGGTCTATGACAACTTGTCGGTGCCCGAACTGGTGGAGCATGCGCTGATGCGAGGGGAGGGAGGGCTGTCCCTAGATGGAGCGCTTTGTGTCAAAACGGTTCCTCATACAACGCGATCGCCCCGTAATACTTTCATTGTTGGTTTGGATAGCGTTGGTCTCGATTGCCTTGAGCTTGAGCATCTTGATCGCGATCGCCTTGATCGAAGGGCGGCCCAATCTTCTTTTGCGGTGACGCCATCGCTGGATTCGTTGTCCCCTCCGGATTTCGCCGCTGATGGTTTGTCATCTGATGAATCTGGACCGCCTCTCCCCCAGCCTTCTGCCCTGTCTGAAGCTGCCTTTCGCCATCTCTACCAAGAAGCCCAGGCCTATGTTCAGGGGCGATCGCTCTACGTGGTGGATGGTGAATTAGTGGCGGGTGTGGAGGTTCGCGTTGTGACAGAGCTGGCATCTCAAGCTTTGTTCATCCACCAACTATTGCGCCCTTTGGAAGCTGCCGCCAGGTCCACGGGGGCCATGGCATTTCCTCAATCCGTTGTTGAGACTGAATCAGCACCACCCCCACCGATTGTGCTGATTGTTTTGCCGGGGCTGAAAGGCGAGCCCAGCCTGGAACCTGAGCTGCGGGGAGATGTGTTTACGGCACTGCATCCGACCCACCATTTGGCACTATTGGGCGGTTCTCGCCACTTCGGTGAATTGGTGGCGGCGTTGATGCATTTAGCCAAGCCGTTGCTCTTGGCCCACGCTATTTTGCCCTTAGACCAATGTCGGGTGATTCGAGATGGGGCAGGCTCGGCTTGTGCGCTGGTGATGGGGGAAGAGACAACGGTATGTCCTGATCATTTAGACGTATCTGATGTAGATGTATCGGATGATTTCGCGATTAAGCTCCTGAGCACGTTGGACTTACCCAGTCGTGGATTCATGCTCCAGAGAACGGTCTTGCCTTGGATTTGGTCTGACACTCAAGTGGCAACGATAGCCGCCGCCGATTATGGAGCAGCCAACGTTTTAATGTCGTCCTCGGGCTTAGCAGCGGAGGCTCCCCTGACAGCCGCTAACATTGCAGCTAATACAACAGGGACGTACAAACCTGGTTTCGGTGCATTGCTAGAAAATGTGATTCTCGATGCACAAAGTGGTGCCCCGATGTTTGGCGATCGCCGCTGGAGCGAGAGACCTCAGTTGCTCATGCCTCGGATGGAGCAGTCTTGTCAGGCAGCGGTTCAAGCCTTGGTGCTCTATCTGCCGGATGACCTGGGGATTTTCCCCCCGGTGGCTCGCCTCACCCTGGCCCAGGCGCAATATTATTATCTTTGTGGTTACGGCAACTGGGCCGATGCAGCGGGCCATGGTGACTGTCTTGCGGTACAGGCTGAGACTGAGGGCTGGGGATCGTTTAGACCCTGTTTTAGTGCTGAGCTGACGCGGGAAGCGGCGATCGCACGGATGCATTGCTGGGGCAAGCGCCTGACGTCTTTGCCGGCGTTTCCGCAAATCTTTTTGGTCAACCCCCGTCACCCTGCGCTGGAGTCTTCCCTCGAACAGAAGCAGTTTCCATGGTTGACGTCGGCATGCTTGGCCCCGTCGGAGGAATGCTACCCTCTCGCCAAACAATTATTTCAACGCTTTGAACGCTATATGGAACAGTTCAAAGCCGAGGTCCCGGATGCGGTTCGCATCGCCGGACCTCGGCTTTAGTGGTGGATTGCTCCGCTAAGTTGTTGCGGCAAGACTTTTGTCGCAGATAGTCATGAAGCAACGCTACGATGCAACGGTGCTTAGCGCTCTCTATCGGCTGGCCACTTCCTGATTGGCTGTGTCAATGGCGTTGCGATATAGTGCCTGCTCGTAGGTGGCGATCGCCGGTGCCGATGGAATCGCACCCTGGCTAACCATAAACTCTGCAGAATCCTTCAGAACCTGAGCCAGGGCACCGGGCTGTTCCGGTGTGCCCAAATAGCTAGGACCTGCCTGCTCTTCTGCACTGAGCCACACGAGTTCGTTCATGGCCAAAAGACTCTTATCCGTCGAAAGGCCGAGATCCCCAGAAATCGCTTGGGCCGCTGTTTGGGGGTCGTCACGATAGAGTTGCACGGCTTCATCTAGGGCTGACACATACTGTGCCATGGCCTCAGGATACTGGCTGACAAAATCATTGTGGACCACTGCCAGATCGGCGGTGATGATCCCATCGGCGGCCAGTTGCTTAGCGGAGACCAAGACCAGACCGTCTCCACTGATTTTGCCAAGGGTTGGATGCCAGATGAAACTACCGTCAATTTCCTGCTTGTTCCAAGCTTCCAGGATTTCGTCAGGCGAGAGATCGATAATATCGACTTCTTGGGGCTTGATCTCTGACAGTTCCAGTGCCGATAACAGGCTGAAGTGGGTGGTGGAACCAAAGGGAACGCCAATGCGTTTTCCCTTGAGCTGTTCTAGGCTAGCGATATCAGATGTCGCTGAAACGGCCAATGCTTCATTGTCGCCAATGATGTCGTGGATAAAGTAGACCTGGTAGGGGAGTGTCTTGGCAACGCCGGTCGAGACCGGAACTGAGCCGACTAGGCCCACGTCTAGCTGTCCTGCTTCCATGGCCTGGTTGACATCGCCGCCAGAGCTAAACTTACGCCAGACGACTTTAGTGTTGGGCAGTTTGGCTTCGACGAATCCCTTGGATTTTGCCAGGAGTTCGGCATTGGGTACAACTTGATAACCAATGCGAATCTCGGTGGGGACTGCACCTGTTCCGCTGCTGCTAGAGGGGGTCGAGACGCTGTTCAGTTGTTCCGGGGATTGGGTGCAAGCGGTAAAGACGAGAACAAGACACAAGCTGGCTAGACCGAGCAATGTATTCCACTGCTGCCGAAATCGCTGCCGCAAGGTTTGCGAACGCTGGATCGGGCGTCGGATCTGTGGGTTTCTCATGGCGTTTCCTCACCGAGAAGAGAGTGAACGGTAAATGCGATTAAATTTATAATTCCCAAACAGAATAGGAATCCACTGGGATAGCTATTAACGCCAAGATTCCTACTGGGCCAAGATTCCTATTGGGCGTGATGGGAGATGACTTGAGTTGGCATTGCCTCGGACCGCCTTTAGAGGGAAGCCAATACGGCTGCAACATCCAGCAGAAAGACCGACTGAGTTTCGCCACTCTCCAACGTAATTCGGGTGAGATGGCTTGCGATCGAAAGTGTATCTGCTTGACGATAGGCTTCGGGAAGGGCTCGGATGTCACCGGTTGGAACATCGGTTAAGAGCGGTGTTTCGGCGGTGGGAATCCCAATTGGGAAGCCTGCTGACGTCGGCAGGATGATCAGATACCCCCCTTTCCCGGTGCGCTGGGGTGCAGAGACCTGGAAAAGTTGTCGATGCAAATCAATGATAGTGAGCTGCAGATTACCCACGGTTGTGACACCCACTGGACTGAGCCCGCTACCATGAACCTCGGGCATGTTGATGACGCGACTGATCGCCTTCATCGGTAGTGCTAAGGTCAGACTTCCCATGGGGAAAACGACCAGTTTGACCAAATTTTGGGATTCTTTTCCCGATTCGGTATGGCGTGACATCGCTGATGGATTGGGAATAAGCGTCGTCATGGGTCAAGGAGGGAGGAGAGTGATCGTGGGTGAGATAAGGCTAGATCGCCACTGGGGAAGTGATAAGAACGGGGGCACTCATCGAGTCGGTTGATCTTCGTTGGAGCCGACTCGATGACAGGTTCTAAACCGTTGCGGCTGCGGGAGACTCATCCAGGATGCCGCGAATGGACTTGAGGAATTCCTGCTCGACGTAGGGCTTGCTGAAGTAGCCATTGGCATTCAGCTGGAGGGCGAGGCGACGGTGCTTATCGCTGCTGCGAGAGGTCAGCATCACCACTGGAATCGTGAGCAGTTCGGGCTCGCGGCGGCGCTGGCTGAGGAATTCGAAGCCATTCATCGTTGGCATTTCGACGTCGCAAATCACCAGCTGAATTGTGGAGCTTTGACGGAGTTGTTCCAGCGCTTCTTGTCCATCACCCGCTTGAAGGATGCGGTAGCCCGCTTTCTCCAGGCTCAAGGCGAGGGTGCGACGCATGGCGGTGGAGTCATCCACCACCAGAATCGTCTTGGACATGCGTGTTGAGCCCACGCTGCTCATGGAGGGAGCTGCAGGAGCTGCAGCAACGGGTTCATCACCGATGTTGATTCCGGTGCCGCTGAAGCTACTCGCTTCTTGGGTGAGAGAGCCAAGCAGGGAGCTTGCGTCAAAGACTGGAATCATTTGCCCATCCCCCAGAATGGTGCAGCCGTAGGCATATTCAGGGGCGTGAGCGGCATTGCCAAAGGGCTTGATGACAAGCTCTTGCTCCATCAACAGACGATTGACTTCTAGGGCAAAGAACTGCTCACCTTGCTTGAAGATGAGGATCGGCATCGCCCATTCCTGGGGCACAGGGATGGTGGCGTCGGTGAGGTTCTTGAGGGATGTGGCATCCGGGAGGGGGCAACTGTAGTCCAGCAGCTCAGCCATGGGGTGGATCGGAATCAGATCGTCGTGCCAGTGAAGGAAGCGTTGGTTGGCGACGGTTTTGATGCGCTTGGGTTCGGGGACGAGGAGGTCTTCGATGGCGTCAGAAGGCAGGGCGATCGCCAAGGGACCGACCTGACACACCATCAGCTTGGCCACACTCAAGGTGAGGGGGAGCTTCATTGAGAATTTGGTTCCTTCCCCAGGGGCTGAGGTGACCGAAACGTTGCCTTTGAGTAACTTGAGTTGTTCACGCACCACGTCTAGACCCACGCCGCGACCAGACAGCTCGCTGACTTCTGAGGCGGTGGAGAAGCCCGGCTCAAAAATCAGATCCGCAATGACCTGCTGAGGAATCGTTTTGAGTTCTTCTCGGGTCATCCAACCCAGTTCGACTGCCCGTCGAGCAATTTTCTCAAGGCTGAGACCCCGGCCATCATCTTTGATTTCAATGACGGTTTGGTTGCCCTGGTAGAAGGCGCGGATCGCGATCGTACCCCGTTCGTCCTTGCCCTGTTGCTGGCGTGCCTCCGGGGTTTCGATACCGTGGTCGAAGGCGTTACGTAACAGGTGCAACATTGGGTCGTGGAGTTTTTCCAGGATGCCCTTGTCCACCAGAACGCTCGTGCCGTCCAGTTTTAGATCAACGGCCTTGCCGTGCTTCGCCGCTAAATCGCGTAGAACGCGGGGGAAGCGGCTGAGGATATTGTCTAGGGGCAACATGCGAGCCCACATCAGTTCATTTTGCAGGCGGCTGAGACCCTGGCGCTGCTGACTGATGGATTGGGTGCTTTGCTCCAGCAGAACATCAATGTCATCTACACCTTCTTCAAGCTGCATCAGCTCTTCGAAAATATCCTGAAGTTGTGTGTGCAAGCCACTGTAGCGGTCCATCTCTAGGCTGTCGAATCCAGCGGTCAGGCTATTGGGCTCGGATGACTCTGCCTGCGGAATAGTGCTAGGGCTGACACTGGGCTGATTGGGTTTCACCAGCATTTGGTCTGAAACCTCTCGCAGACCGGCCAGTATTCCTTCAAAGTTCTTAAAGCGCTTCGACAACTGCCCCACAACGGTTTGCAACTGTTCATTCTGTAGGGACAAGCTGTTGCGATTCAAGACAAGTTCGCCCACCAGATTATTCATGCGCTCTAGAACGCTGAGGTCTACGCGAACGGAGATGCCTGAAAGGGGAGCAGCCTTGCGCTTTTTCTCCTCCTTCTTTTTCGCCTTGGTGGGTTCTGCTGCTGAAGTCACCGCCTGAGGTGTGGCGACGGGAGCAGGCAGGGGAGCATTGGCCGGAAGCTGTTCGAATAGTTGCTCCACGGCCTGGACGGCGGCATCCAGTGAAGGTGAGGCCACGGGCTGTTGAGGAGCCGCAGGAATCGGGGCAACTTCAGCCGATGGCGATACTTGCGTCTCTGCGGGAGCCTCTGTCGAGGGGGCTGGAGACGGTGGCGTGACCGGAGTCGCTGATGGTGCAGCGTTTGTCGGAGTGACTGTTGCGAAAGGTGTTGCTTCTGGTGCGACAGGAGATGCGCCAGGGATAGAGGGAGGCTGAATGGCTTGGAGTTCCGCCAGGGCCACTTCTACGGCTGCATTGGTCATGTTGCCTGGGTTGCCCGGTGCCACTTCGGGCTGAATGAAGGTTCCCTCATCGAAGAGTTCGTCGATGCCTGCGGTGAGCGAGGTTTCGGCAATCGGGGGGATGCCAGAGTCTGCCGTGGGCTTGTTTGCTTGTTCAGAGGACGGCGCTGGGAGCTGAGCTTCTGTTGACGCAACGGCTGGCTCTTCCGTGGGTTGGATAACGGTTCCGTCTTCTGGAATGACGGCTGGGCTCATTAAGTCGCTGAGGGAGGGCTCAGCGGGAGTCTCCGCAAGGTTGGCAACGGGCGCTGATGATGTCGTTTCTGCGGGAGCTTCCATTTGGATAAAGGTTCCATCAGGGATGCTCTCCTCAGGAGTCTCTACCACAGCATCACTGGCTGCGACATTACTGGCTGCACGGGCTGTATTCTCAGGTGCTGTTGTTGCGTCAGCGACTGCCGCATCTTTCGTTTCGTTGCCTAAGTCAAATACATTGAGGAGATTGGCAAGATCCTCGCTGGCCTCTTGGCTGCTGTAGGGGGTGGCATCGGGAACGATGTCAGCGATGTTGGCAGACTCGCCTGCAGCAGGTGCCTCAATGGGAGAGGGGACCTCTTGGGCAGGAGCGGCAGAAGCACTATCTTGTGCTCCTGCATCAGGCGTGGACACATGGGCGATCGCAGCCTCTTCCCCCATGGCTTCCGTCACCGCTGAGATTGAGGGCTCTGCCAAAGATTGCTCAGCATCAGCAGCATCTGCCTTTTCCGCGAGACTCTCATCACCCTGCCATTCAACCTGGGCGAAAATATCTGCTTCAGGAGACATGTCGTTGTCCGCCTCAAGACCGAAGAGTGCTGAGACTGCATCTTCCTCCGAAGCCTCCGAACCTGCTGGCGCAGGAGAGGGCATCTCTTGGTCGGGAGGTGTTTGGGATGACATGGCCTCAGGAGCAAGGCCAAACAGATCGGCGAGATTACCCGCTGCTTCTGCTTCATCAAAGTTTGTTGAGGCCGGAACGGCTTCCTCCGCAACGGGGATGGGGGGGGCTTCATCGGGCGCTACTTCACCGGGTGCAGCTTCAGTTACCGGAGCTTCGACCGATTCGCTGGTTTTCTGATCGTCCGGAGCATTCGCTTGAACCGCAGCCAGTACTTCCTCAATCGGAATTTCTTCGGTGGGTAGAACCCAAGGATCCTCTACGGATTTAGTCGCTTCACTGGCGACCTCACTGACTGCTTCATTGGCGACTTCACTGCTCTGGGCTGCGTCTGTCGTCGCCGCCTCGGGACTGATCGGTGTTGCATCAATGGAGGCTGGGCCAACGGAATCTAGACCAACGGAATCTAGGCCAACGGAATCTGGGCCAACGGAATCTGTGTTGAGAGAGTCCGAAGGGAAAATCGGCTCATCAGGGAACGCAAAATCATCCAGCAGGAAGTCAGATGCCTCCCCTGAATCCGGGGCATTGGCCTCGCTGTTGACGGAAGAAATGGTGTCTGGGGCGGTCGCTTCGGGAGGTGCTTCAGCGATAACGTCAGGACTGGTGTTTGCCGTAGGTGTTTCCTCCGGTTCAGCCAGTGCCGAGCTATCTAGTGCTGAGTCACCCAGTGCTGATTCATCCAGTGCCGAGTCACCTAGTGCTGAGCCACCCAGCAAGTCTTGCAATGCTGCGGCATCCATGTCCAAAGGAAAGGCATCTGCCTCATCATCCCCAAAGGCGTCGGTGAGGGAGAACGATTCCATTTCACCCCAGCCATCGATCGCGTCTTCCGTGGGTGCTGCGGGGGCGGTTGCTGCAGTATTGGCTGAGCCGCTGGAGGCAAAGGCAAGCAATGCTTCAGAGGGAGCGCCACCTTGGTCGCGATCGCCCCCCATTACGAGGTCTCGAGCAATTTTCAAGTCAACCAGCGCCGCCGTGAGAATCTCCTCTGCTCGCTCAGGGGCTTGGGTAACCGCTTGGGTGATGGCCTCTGCGATCGCTCCAAATCCAGGCAACTCCAGGAGTTCACCAAAGCCTGTGAATACCTCCGCCTGCGTTTGTAGCTCGCCCGCGACGGGAAATGCTGCGGGATTGGCCGCGACTTCTTCCAAGCGAGCAATGCCCTGTTCGACGTCGATTTCAAAAATCGACATCACCATGTCTACGCCCAGGTCCGAAGAACTGGGAATGAAGCTATCGGCTTGGCTGAGGGCTTCTTCACCGAGCTTAGCCTCGATGGCTTCCAGCACGGGGATGGCCTTCAGCAGAGATTGTTCCGGGTCGTGACGCCCCGTTTCCATCTGCTCGTTCAGAGGCTGCTGAAGACAGTCATAGCCCTGGAGTAATAAGGTCTCTAGTTCCAGATCAATCTCGACCGATTCATCATAGAGTGCCCGAAAGGCGGTTTCCAGGCGATGGGAAATTTCTTTGATGGCGTCCAGTTCCACACTGGCTGATCCGCCCTTGATGGAGTGAGCCGCCCGCATGACCTCATGGACCACGTTGGCGCTGCGGTCTTGCCGAAGCATGAGGATACCGTCTTCAATCGCCTGAAGAAGTTCCGGAACCTCTTCGATAAAAAATTGGTAGGCCCGATCGTGAATGTCAGGAGTGAAAGCCATAGTATGCGAAGCCTGTTGAACGATGAATGGAAAGGGGAAGGCCGGTTACCGCAGGACTCAAGACCCCGAAGTAAAATGCGAGGGTGAAACGCACGGTATCGGCAGGACAAATTGGACGAGCACTACTGAACTTTGAATCGGGCCACTTCGGCCTGGAGGGCCTGGGCAGAGGTCAGCAAGTCCTTAAAGGACTCGGAGACGTGAGTGGCTTCCGCCGAGGTTTGCTGAACGAGGGCTGCCACATCGGCAATCGTCTGGCTGGCTGCGTCGGAGGTGCGAGCTTGGTCGTCGGTGGTGGCGGCAATGGCGACCACCAACTGGTTGACCTGGGCGCTGGCTGCCGTAATTTGGTTGAGGCTGGTGCGGGTGTCATCCACCAGCTCCATCTCGCGCTCAACCTGTTTGTTTTCGGTCAGCATGGCAGCCAAAGCATCCTGGGTTGCAATCTGGATACTGTTGATGATGGCTTCCACGTCCGCCGTTGCTTGGGCCGAACGGCCGGCCAAGGTTCGAACTTCATCCGCGATGACGGCAAAGCCTTCTCCCCGTTCGCCAGCGCGGGCGGCCTCAATGGAGGCTTTCATCGCTAGCATGTGGGTCTGGGCCGCAAAACCACTAATCAGACGGATGACCTGGGAAATCCGCTGGGAGGCTTCCTCTAGGTCTTCCATCTTGCGTGTGGTTTCGGCCACGGTCTCGCGAATGGTGACCATGCCTTCTACCGCTAAGGTCATCTTGCGATCGCCCGTTTCCACCGTTTTGGTTGTGGCAACCACGGCCTGTTGGGCCGCTTGGGCCTGTTCGGTTAGTGCGTTGACCGTTGCCGTCATCGCCTGAATTTTTTCCAGGGAGTCTGTAACGCGCTCAGACTGGGATAGGGCTTCAAACGCGAGCTTTTGGACAGCGGCGTCATTGTTTTCCGCTGTACCGGTCACCTGCCCCGAAACGGTCTGCACCTGCGCCACAATCTTCCGTAGACTTTCGACGGTGGAGTTGTAGGAGTCGGCAATGGTGCCAATCTCATCTTCGGTGACCCGAGCCCGAACCGTCAGGTCACCCTGGGAGACTGGATCCACTTCCTGAAGTAGCTCCAAGGCGCGGCGTTGGAAGAGCTCCTTGTCTGTCCGAATCTGTTGCTCAGACTGCTGCTGTTGTTCAAGCAACGTGACATATCCCATGGTCACAGCGACCTGGGCCGCAATGGACTGCATGATGGTAATGTCGCTTTCTGCCCAGTTTCTGGAGCCTTTGCAGTCGTGGGACACGAGCAGGCCATACAGCTCTTGGTTACTGTAGATCGGGATAATCAGACTGGCTTTGACGCTTAGGCTTTCCAGCAGTTCGATGTGCTCGGGGCCAAACCCTGCGTTATGGACATCGGGATTACTTTTGTATTCCCCGTTGCGGTAGGCCGCCAGCGTGCTTTCGGGAATGCAGCGATCGCTCACATTCAGTTCCACCGCGGAGGCAATCCCGGTCGCCTTGGCCTCATACATGACTCGGCTGTCTGCACTGGTGGAGCCGCAGCGATAGATGACCAGGCGATCGCTACTGAGGAATTGCCGGGCATCTTCCAGGGCATCCTGTAATCCTTCGGCCATGTCATGGCTATTGACGGAGCGCAGATTGGCAATCTTTGAAAGGATTTGATTGCGAGTGAGCTGCTGTTGAAGCTGGATTTCATTGGTTTCCAAGCTTGCCACCATCTTGTTGAGCGAGGTGGTGAGTGTACCGACCTCGTCCGTGCGATAGATATCCGTGAGACGAAGCCGGCGATCGCCGCGACTAATCCGGTTCATGAAACCCGATAGTTTTCGTAGGGGCTCCGTAATTGAACTCGCCGCCGGAGCCGCTAGCAGACCCGCTAGGCCCAAAACGGCCAGGCCCAAACCGTAGGTGGTCGCCTGTTGTGTCAAAAACTGCTTGTCGAGTGCTTCAAGGGACTGGCCCACATACGCCATACCGATGGGCTTCGCACTGTCACTTGGATTTGCCTCGCGAAAAATCGGCAGGTAATAGCCGAGATAGCGATGGCCATTGATACGCGTGATGTCTAGAGCAGGTTGCTTTTGCTCCAACACCTGGCGAGCGATGTCTGGGGGGGCTTTTTCCCCAACCTGACGGGTATTTGTTCCGTCTACGGCTTCCGTGGTGGCAATGGTGACATTTTCTGCAAAAACAGCCGCAGCGGACGTACTGTGGCGAGTTTTGTATACATCCGGCAAGGTCTGGTGACGGTTGTAGATCGTACCGACAATGGCCGTCCCTACGACGCGATCGCCGCGCTTGATGGGCTGCACCGCCAGACTGGCCATGGCCGCTTTGCCGCCCTCCAGAACGTCTGAGTCCGTGACAATGGAAGCCTGCAAGTTGAGCTTGAGCGCTTTCACCGTGGCTGCATCCATAATATCGATGCCAGCCGCAGCCTCCCCGGATGCCAGAACCGTCTGCACAATGGGCAGCTGCGCCAGGTTGATTCCGACCGGTGCCGTAACGCGGCCATACACGGCCTGCTTGGCTTCTTGCTCATTGGCTGGAATGCCCTGGGGAGCATTGAGCACGCGAATGTCTTGAACAACGCTGCGGCCCTGAGCATCGAGCAACATCTGAAAGTTATGGCTGACAGAGGGGTCTAGACCGTCTTCCAGCGTGACATAGTTCTGAAGCTCGATCCGTCGTGGAGCTACGGACTTGGGTTGGTTCAGGTCAACTTTGGCGAGTTCCACCAGTTCCGCGATACGTTTGGCCCTGGCTGCACCATCGGTTTCATACCAGAGAACATGGGCATCCCGGAAAACCTTGGCATCCTGAGCCACTTGGGCTTTTGCATCCTGGAACGCTTTGCCTTTGTTGACGGTAATCAGTCCCTGGGCCAGACCGACCGTGGGAACGGCAGCGGCGATCATCAACAGCAACGTCAGTTTGCTGCGCATTCCTAGGTTGGCCCAGCGCTGGATAAAGCGACTGCGGCTGTTGCCGGGGTCGTCGGCACGCCGTTGCGGACCGGCCACTTCAGGGGCCGTTTGCATGCGCGATCGCCGTCGTGAGCTGGGCGTCGCGTAGTAATTAAATTCATTCATCTCCAACGGTGGAGAGCTGTCGCGTGAGGACGTTGCTGACTCAGTCGAGGCATCAGCGGAAGCGGGGCTCGACGGGTCGGTGCTCCCACCGGATGGACCGGTTAGGTCATCCGCTGCGCCGTCCGTCGCGTCATTGTATTGGGCAGGAATCTGGGTCATGGGAACCGCTCGTGCGATAGCAACAGTGGTAGGTGAAACGGGAAAAGAAAATGCTGGAAACAGGAAGAATCCGGGGCTCGCGAATGGCGCTGCAGCCGCTTATTTGACCTTGAACTGTCCAACACTGTTTTCTAGCGATTGGGCGACGTTGACCAATTCTTGGAAGGACCCCGAGACCGCCGTTGCTGATCCTGAGGTCTTCTCGGCAATGTCGGCGACATCGGTCATCACCTTGGACACTAGCTCCGATGCTTCCGTCTGTTGGTTGGTGGCCTGGGCGATCGCCTCGACAAGACCGCTGATTTGCTCGCTCACCGCTGCAATTTGGTTCAGGTTTTGCCGTGCATTTTCAACCAGCTGGGTACCGGCCACCACCTGCTCGGTACCATCTTCCATGGCTGCCGATACTTGGTTAGTTTCCGCTTGAATCTCTGCCACCAGGGCTTCAATCTCAGCGGTTGCTGCGGCGGACTGACGAGCGAGGGAGCGGACCTCGTCTGCAACCACCGCAAAGCCTCGACCTTCTTCACCCGCGTGGGCCGCCTCAATGGAAGCGTTGAGCGCCAGGAGGTTGGTCTGCTCGGCGAAGGAGCCAATCAGGTTGACCACCTTCGAAATCTTCTGGGACGATTCACCCAGACGCTTCACTTTCTTCGCGGCCTCGCCCACGGTTTCTCGAATACCGAAGATGCCTTCCACGGTTTTATCCATGGCTGCGTCACCCGCTTTCACCGTCTGGGCAGCCTGCTGCACCGCAGCCTCCGCCTGAACTGCGTTATTGGCCACTGTGCGAATCGAGCCCACCATTTGCTGAATCTGGGCTAGTGCTTCGGAGATTTCTGTGGTTTGTTGGTTGGCACCTGTAGAGAGTTCTTGGACCGCTATCTCACTGGTGATGGCGGTGGTAGAGACTTGCTGCACGGCCTCTTGCACCTGGCCTACAATCTTTCGCAGGCTCTCAATGGTGGCGTTGTAGGAGTCAGCCACCGTACCGATTTCATCCTCGGTGACCTTGGCGCGAATGGTGAGGTCACCCTGGGAAACCGGATCCACTTCCATGAGGAGTTGCAAGACGCGGCGTTGGAGTTCTTCCGTCCGTTCTTTCTCTTGCTCAGCGACGCCTTCCGCGACGCCTCGGGCTGTTTGTACTTCTTGGATGAGCTGGGCAATGCCAATTTGGGCGGCCAACTGCTGCATGAAGGTGGTGTCAGAGGCCTGCCAGTTCCGAGGCTCACAGGATTGGGCGACCAAAATACCGGTGAGTTGCTGGTTCTCAATCATCGGGATGGCGATTTCCGAACGAATCTGGAGTGCACCGAGCAGTTGGGCATATTCCTCGGACAGTGGTTCGGTCAACGTATCTGACAGAGTGACGGGGTGGCCCAGTTGGAAGGTCTCAACAAATTGCTCTGGCAATTTGATCCCTTCTAAGTCCAGATGGATCGCGGTGGGAAGTTCGCCAGCAACGGCTTCCTGGCTAACACTGAGTTGACCGTTATCATCAATGCGGTAGATGATAACGCGGTCCGACTTGAGGAAACGGCGCGCTTCGGCGACCACTTGAGAGAAACTTTCGTCTAGCTCTACATCGGTCATGGCCTCGGCACCATTGGCGATGGTGCTTAGCCAACCCGCCCTTAGAACCGCGTTGTTCTGTTCAGCATTGAAGCCCTGAAGTTGCTCCGCCATCTGGTTGAGATTAGAGGCGAGGGTTGCTAGCTCGTCTTCTCCTTTAACGGGTAGGCGTTTATCTAGTTTGCCGCGGCCAATTTCCTGTACCGCATTCACAGCAGCCAGCAGAGGCCGAGTTGCACGATTGGCCAGGAGTGCCGCTGCGATGGCCAGGACGCCACCTGCGAGTAGAGCTTGGGTCAGCAATCCGATGGCTAGGCGCTGTTGCTTGTCCTTGAGCGATTGACGATCGATTGTGGTGACGTTTTTCCAGTTCAGGGCAGGGAGTTCTGAACGAAACGTATCGCTGTAGGTTTTGAAAGGAACTAGGGCAATAATTTCCTCTGCTGTCGTTTCGGTGAAGGCTTTACCTTGTTGCTCTACTAAGCGTTTGGCCACTTGACGATTACGTACCAGGTTAAGGTTTTGGTCAGGACCTTTGTCAAAGTCCTCGACCAACTTCTGTTCTTGTGTGGTGTTCGTTCCCTCTTGCTTTTGACTGCTCGCGAAGAGTTCTCCCGCTGCGTTGTAGAGGGAGAATTGAGTGAAGGCCCCTTTTTCCTTGGCCTGATTCTCAGCAATGCTTTCCAACAGACCGTCAAGATAGGAGACGGGAATGCGGGCTCGGACGATGCCAATCATTTCTTGGGTCGCACTGTCACGAATGGGGGAGACCACGTAAATGCTGGCCTTACCCGTACTCTGGGAGAAAATGGGTTGGCTGATGAAGACGCGACCCGACTCTTTGGCGGCTTGAAAGTAGGAGCGATCGCTATGGTTGCCAACAGCCTTACCGTAGGATTGAGCGATCGGGTTGCCGCTCAAATCAAAGGCCGCGATACTGTTGTAAACCGGATAGGCCTTGAGGAATTGATTGAGGACTTTGACCTTGTCCTGGGCAGAACTCTCTGCCCGGGCGGTTGCATCACTGAGGACACGACTCTGAGCAATAATTTGAATATCACCGAAGCGCTCACGCATGAACAGGGCCATCTGGTCATTGATGGCCTCACCTGAAACGAGTGCTTCCTGTTCGAGCTGCTCGGTGAGGTTGTTGTTCTGAATACCGTAGTTAATGAAGCCCAGTGTTAGGGTCGGCAGGAAACCCAGGACGGCGGCAATCAGCATCACCTTCGAACGAAGGGGCAGGCGGCCCCACTTTCCCTGTCGCCATTGCTGCTCTTGAGCGACCTTTTTCTCTAGCTTTTGAGTAATATCTTGGTCGGAAGATTTTCCTGCATAGACAACCTTTGGCCCCTGCAACATGTCAGCTTGAAGCGAATTGCTGTCCAGAGGATCCGATGGCAATGCTCCAGATGCTATGGCCTCGTCTTGCGGCCACCTCTGACCCGGGTCAAGCATTGATGAATCAGAGGATTGGAATGACTCATTCTGTGAGGAACCGCTCTCAAGTGCAGACTCGAGCGCATCATTGTTTTCATCCGCTTGGGCGGCGTTGGGCGTTTGGGAAGGCAGCTGGGTCATGGGATGGGTCCTCAAATTCAATGCAAGGAAAAGTGGGGCAAGGAAAGGTGGAGTAAAGAAAGGCGGGGCAAGGAAGGGGAGGGCTGGGATAAACTGAAAGCCTTTTGGGGACAGTCATCACCCTTAAAGGTGTGAATGTCGGGCGCACATTAGCCCTATTTCGCCATCATGGAAAACACCGCATCCACATCAAGGCAAGCGAGTAAATCGCCGTCCGGTCTGAGCCAATATCCTCGAAGGAATGGAGCTAGCTCAGGGGAAGAAAGTGCTTGCGTTGTTGGCTGCATTGCTTGGGGATCAAGTGTTTCAATATCTTGCACTTGGCTTACTGCTAGCCCAATCATTTTTCGTTCCCCCGGATTCGAAGACATTTTGTCTTGGCTGCGGGTAATGATGACGTTGTGGGAAGAGCGATTCGCCGTTTGCTGATACCAGGGGGTCAATCCCAAAAGGTGTCCCAAATCGACCATCCATAGAACTTCTCCTCGCCAGTTGTAAACTCCCATAACCCAAGGAGACATGCGAGGAATTGGTGTAACAGCGGATGTAGAAATCGTTAGGACTTCGGTTATTTTCTGCACGGACAAGGCCACGGTTAAGTCAGGGACCAAATGGCAGCCCAAATGACGTTCGCCTTGAAGGGCTGCATCTGTATCGGCCAATTGAGACAGATATTCAGATTCAATGACGGGGTTCAGGGCCACAGTCTCGTCTCCTAGATAACTCGGGCTTGAATCGTACTGGCAAGGGCAAAGGAATAGAAGCAGTTAATGCTGTTGTTCTTCCTTGGTATTGCATAGGATTAGAATTCCCCAAAAATTAACGCTCCCAACAACTTAAATGTGGGATTCCAGATTCAATGGACTAAGGGAAATTTGTCGCTTCACCGATTAAAATTTGCTTCTTCCGTAAATTTAATGAGAGCTTTTTTTGCTTCAATAAAATGTATTTTTAAAGGCCGTAAAATAATGCTTCTCGCTGGTTTTATCTCGTGTTATTTAAAGCATCAAGGGGGCGTTGACCCACTGATCAACGCCCCCAATAATCCCGTTTTCTGTTCTGAATCCCGATAACTGACCCTAAGGTCTATCAATCTCGGCTCGTTATGGCTCAGCCGTCTGTTCGATGGCCATCCACAAAACCCTGTCATGCGACACCTCCTGTCATGCGACACCCTAGGTGTCGATGCTCGAAGAAGCGATGTTGGAGAGGCAATGTTAGAGAGGCAATGTTAGAGAAGCGATATTGGAGGAGGGAAGGCATCAGGCCAACATAATCTCCCCAAGACAGCATCTCAATTGCTTTACGCTGGTCAGCACCAACTCGATGGCCTCCATGCCCGAACGGCTCTACTGCATCACTGATTATCGGCGCAGCACTAGTGGACACTGTACAGACGTTTTGTGGTTTGCAGCGTTTCGTTGGGCGGTGGATGTCCTTGATTATGACCGAGAGATTGTGACCGAGAGATTGTGGCCGATTGCTCGTGCCGTGGATTTCCCCTACCGACTAATCAAATCGCGGACGGTTTGAATAAAGACTTCTTGATCAATGGGTTTGGGCAAGTAAGCATCTGCACCTTGCTTCATTCCCCAGAACTTATCCATATCGCTGCCCTTTGTCGAGCACATCAATACGGGAATTGCACTGGTTTTACTTTCTGCTTTGAGTGTGCGACATAGCTCAAAGCCACTACATCCCGGCAGAACAACATCCAAAATGATGATATCCGGGGAAGAAGAATCTAATTGTTTCAGAGCTTCTTCGCCACTTTTGGCGAGCTGAACATCAAGACCTCCCTGCTTGAGGCAGCTGGAAATGATTTCAGCTTCGGTCAAGGAGTCCTCGACAATAAGCGCGGTGTTCATGGGATTAACCTCGGGAGTCTAAAGCTGGAAAACAGAAAACATTGGGGATTGTTGAATCGTTGCAGTGAGCTAGAAAAACAACCAGGCTTTAACAATCCGCGAGTGAGATGCTTGGGGCTGATGGAGAACTAGCGTGATTGCTTGGATTCATGCAGGGAAAGCTGAGGAGCTTACTCTAAGAATTCCCTATTTTTATTCGGCCATCTCATGTAGGTGCTTGCGAATTACGCCGAGCACTGATTCTGCATCTGCGGGTTTTGACAAAAACTCGGAGGCACCCACCAGCTTTGCCCGCACTCGGTCCACGATGCCATCGTGTCCCGTCAGAATGACGATGGGAGTTTCTTTGAAAAATGACAGCTTTCGTAGTTGGCCACAGATCTCATAGCCATTGGCATTGGGCATGACTAGGTCAAGGAAAATGAGATCGGGTTTACGGGCCAGCAAGACTGCGATCGCCCGTAGCGGGTCATTCACCGCCACAAACCGATAGTTAGCCTGGGTCAGAACCTTTGACATGCTCTGACAAATGAAGGGACTGTCATCAATACAGGCAATCAGCGGCCGCAGGGTTGGTGTCTCGACCACTGGCACATTGGCCTTGGGGAAACTGGGCGCTGGTAAATCTGGCACGTCCACCAGTTCAATCAGACCCAACTGAATGTAGGGCAAGAGTGAACAAGTAACATCAGAGACATCCCGTTTCATCTTGACCGATAGGTCCCGCAGGCTCTGTTGGCCATCCAGAAGGCGGCTCAGAACCTGATAGATCGACTGAGAGGTCTTTTCTTGGAGTTGTTGGGGCTGACGAATGACCGGGACCGAGTTGGGAGAGCGATCGGCAATCCGAGCTTTCTTCCATGATTCCCAGACTTTATGAGCCTCCATGACGGCCTGTTCCGCATCAATGAGCGTCAGTTTCGTCGGCAACGTGTTGTCGGATTTAACCTGATAGGTGACCTCCTGGGCCTGGGCGACATCGCACAGCACCTCCACGGTGATGGTTCGAATAATCTTACTGGCTTCTTCCCGAGAGAGCTTGCCTTGGCTTACCCACTGGTAAAGGAGCTGATACTCCCAGCAGAGGGTTAAGTCATTGGAGACTTCTCCTCCGGGTTGACTGGGTTCCTGGAGCACAATGGGTGCGGAAATGAGACGGGGACAATGAATCATCAACCCCCGTTTCCACCGCCGCACGGGATGGCTCCCACCTGTCGCATAAATAATCCGGCCCATATAGAGGTACAGCGTCCAAGACTGTTCCTTGTGGTCGTTGAGGACCAGTTGGCCGGTCAATTGAAGCTGCTTCAATGATTTGAACAAGCGAATTTGCTTGTCCATATCAAATTCACTAATTGCGACAGGAGCTAACGCTTGTCCACCGACCGTCATCATAGCTTCCACACTTTCGTCAAGCTTCTGTGTCTATTCTGCCCACTTATGGCGGGGGACCGACATGGCCAGATGTACGGAAAATTTACTAGGAAAAGTAATTTGTTCTGGTAACAATTGCTGATATCTATCCGGACAGGGGAGGACGGTGAGGGGGGAGCCTAGGGGTGATGCTTTCAGGCGACGTGGATCATGCTGTTCTGAGCCGCGTTCCATCATTCTGTTTTGGGTCACTGGTTTGGGTCACTGGTCTGATGACGAAAGACATCAGGCGATCGCGCGACTGCAGTTGGCAAGCATTGCCCAGGCAGGGTGTTGTAGAAAATACCCAAAGCGGGCAGTTATGTGGCAATCTGAAATCACTTTTGCCAACCGACTTTGGATATGCAAACCCTTTCTCCTGAAGCCTCTTCGGACTCGAAGTCCAGCGTTGCTGCCGCCCCTGATGCTGCCGCTGGCGTTGAAACAACGATTCGTCGCCGCAAGACGCGAGCTGTGAATGTGGGGGACATCATCATCGGCGGAGGAGCCCCCGTGGTTGTCCAGTCCATGATCAATGAGGACACCCTGGACATCGATGGTTCCGTGGCTGCCATTCGCCGCCTCCACGAAATTGGCTGTGAAATTGTGCGAGTGACGGTGCCGAGCCTTGGGCATGCAAAGGCGCTGGCAGAAATTAAGACGAAATTGAAGGCGACGTATCAAGATGTGCCTTTGGTGGCAGATGTGCACCACAACGGCATGAAGATTGCCCTGGAAGTGGCGAAGCATGTGGATAAGGTGCGGATTAACCCCGGCCTGTATGTGTTTGAGAAGCCCCAGGACAATCGCACGGAGTATACCGAAAGCGAGTTTGTTGAGATTCGCGATCGCATTCGTAAAACCCTTGAGCCCCTGGTTATTTCTTTGCGGGATCAAGGCAAGGCAATGCGTATCGGCGTCAACCACGGCTCCCTTTCGGAGCGCATGCTCTTCACCTACGGTGATACCCCCGAGGGCATGGTGGAATCAGCGATGGAATTCCTGCGCATCTGTGAATCCCTGGACTTCCGCAACCTCGTTATCTCCATGAAGGCCTCCCGGGTGCCGGTGATGCTGGCGGCCTATCGGTTGATGGTGGCGCGCATGGATGCGGAGAACATGGACTACCCGCTGCACTTGGGGGTGACCGAGGCTGGGGATGGCGAATATGGCCGCATCAAATCCACCCTGGGCATTGGCACGCTCTTGGCGGACGGCATTGGCGACACCATCCGGGTCTCCCTCACTGAAGCGCCCGAAAAGGAAATCCCCGTCTGCTACAGCATTTTGCAGGGCCTGGGCCTGCGCAAAACCATGGTGGAATACGTCGCCTGTCCCTCCTGTGGCCGCACGTTGTTCAACCTAGAGGATGTCCTGCATCAGGTCCGCGACGCCACGAACCACTTGGTGGGTCTGGATATCGCTGTCATGGGCTGCATTGTCAATGGTCCCGGTGAAATGGCTGATGCCGACTATGGCTACGTGGGCAAAACGCCGGGAACGATTTCGCTCTACCGGGGTCGTGAGGAGATTAAGCGGGTGCCTGAGGTGGACGGCGTTGCGGAATTAATTAACTTGATTAAGGACGATGGACGCTGGGTCGATCCCGAGTAGGATGGGAAGATGCGATGGCTTGGTATCCCTCCGCCCAGGGCCCTCCAATCAGAGACTTTGGCCTCAAGTCTCTGGCCTTCTACCAGCGGTTCAAAGTCTCCGGACTTTGGCGGGGCGATCGCGAATTATGACTTACCGTTTATCCCGTCAGGATGGGTGGTGGGTGTTTGTCATGGTGTTGGACAGCTCGGATATGATGGTGCTCAATCCTCTGGAACGCCCTTTCACTGCTTCTTCTGTCTGTCTCTAAAGTTCATGCAGAATCCTGGAACGCTCCCTATACTGGTTAGCATCGCGGGTTTGCATCCCTAATCCCTTAATTTTCATCATCACTATGGCAGTTTCCAAACGCAAGCTTTTAGTCGGTGTAGCGGCGGCGTCAGTCGCAACCGTCACACTGATGGGTGCGGGCATGAAACTGACCAAGGGCCAACCGTTTTTCCAGGCTCCGGGATTAGCTTTTTTCCAGGAGAGTCCCAAGGAGTTGATTGACGAGGTCTGGAATATCATCGACAACGACTATGTCGATGGCACCTTCAACCAAACGGATTGGCGCGAAGTCCGTTTGGATTATCTCAATCGCAATTACGGCGAGAAAAACCAGGCCTACGATGCCATCCGCGAGATGCTCGATACCCTGGGAGATCCCTACACTCGCTTCATGGATCCGGATGAGTTCCGCAACATGCGGATCGACACATCGGGTGAGCTAACCGGCGTGGGGATTCAGCTCAGCCAAGACGAGGAAACCAAAGAGCTTGTGGTGGTCTCTCCCATTGAGGACACCCCTGCCTTTAATGCGGGTATTCAGTCTCGCGACATCATTATCAAAATCGATGGCAAAACGACTGACGGCATGACCACCGACGATGCGGTCAAGCTGATTCGTGGCCCCATTGGCGAGAGCGTTACGCTGACGATTCGTCGCAATGAGGATGAAGAGCTTGATTTCCCCATTAAGCGTGCTCGCATCGAAATTCACCCCGTCCGCTTTAGCGAGCGCAATGAGGCTGGGCTGAAGACGGGCTACATTCGCCTCAACCAGTTCAATGCTAATGCTTCGGAAGAGATGCGCGAGGCCATTCAGGAGCTAGAGAGCAAAAACGTGGATGGCTATGTGATGGACTTGCGTTCCAATCCTGGTGGTCTCCTGTTCTCCAGCATTGAAATAGCCCGCATGTGGATGGATAAAGGCACGATTGTTTCTACGGTGGATCGTCGCGGTATCTCGGACCAGGAGAATGCCAACGGTCGAGCCCTTACGGAGAGACCTTTGGTGGTGCTCGTGGATGGTGGTTCGGCCAGCGCCAGCGAGATCCTCTCCGGTGCCCTACAAGATAATGGTCGAGCTGAGCTGATTGGTACTCAGACCTTTGGCAAGGGTCTCGTTCAGTCTGTACGTCCCCTCGGTGATGGCTCAGGCTTGGCCGTGACCATTGCTAAATATTTAACGCCCAACGGCACCGACATTAATAAGAGCGGTATTAAACCTGACGTGGTGATTGAGCTAAGTGAAGGTGAACGGGAGAGTCTTGGCAAGAATCGTGACTTGATTGGCACGGTCAAAGACCCGCAGTACGCTAAGGCCTTGGCGGTTCTCAAGGGCAAGGTCGAATCCCATCGGGCTCAAAAGTAGGGTTCGAAGAGCATTGCCGTGGGCTGGTCTGACTTTCGTAAGCGCTTCAAGTCGTTGACATCTCGTCCTAATGTTGTCCATCTCAAATTGCGGGACGGACGACTTGAGGTGGAAGGGCTCAATCAGTGGCTTTCTTACTGGCGTGACCCCTATCATCTTTTTTTAACCGTGCCCTGGTGGGTGTTTCTGGTGCTGTTGACGCTGGGCTATGGCTTGGTGAATACAGCCTTTGCTTGGCTCTATCTGATGGATGGAAATCCAGAGGCGATCGCCAATGCCCAGCCCGGCAGCTTTGCCGACGCCTTTTTCTTCAGCGTTCAAACGTTGGGTTCCATCGGCTATGGTGCCATGTACCCTACGACGCTCTATACCAATGCGGTGGTGGCGATTCAGGCCATGGTGAGCATCGTTAGCGTGGCCGTCATTACGGGGCTAGCCTTTGCACGATTTTCGCGATCCCACGCTCGGGTCTCCTTCAGCCAGGTTGCTGTGGTTGAACTCTACGATGGCAGACCCACCTTTGTCTTTCGTACCGCAAACCGCCGCCGCAACCAAATTCTCGAAGCCCAACTCAAGGTTTATTTGTTGCGGGATGAGGTCTCCGCAGAGGGGCAGCAGATGCGGCGTTTCTACCGCGTACCGCTGATTCGCGATGAAACACCCCGCTTCACGTTGGGCTGGACTGTCATGCATACCATTGATGAATCGAGTCCGCTGTTTGGTGAAACCGTGCAGTCTTTGGAAAAGCGAAATACTACGATTCTGGTTTCCCTCAGCGGTTTGGATGAAACCATCATGCAGCCGCTCCATGCTCGCCATGTTTATGCCGCTCGGGATGTCTGGTGGGAGCATCGCTTTGTAGACATGATGCATGCCACGGCCCGGGGCGATCGCTACGTGGATTATCGCTTTTTCAATGCCATTGAACCGATCCCCAAGTGTTCTTCGCAATCCGTTACAAACCAGTGAGGCCATGGTGTGTTAATCCTGGGGAAGGATTGGAGAGTAAAGTACGGCAGCTTCTGGGAAAACTAGCTCTCCGGGCCGTCCTGATCCGGATTGTCTCTACTGAGATTGGCTCCATCCCCAAAAATCCCTGACTGATGATATCGGTAATCGGCATGCATCAATGGCTGATGCAGAGCCATTAAGCCCCAAAACGTTCTCGACGCTCGGAATATTGGGAGAATTTTTCAATGGCGATTCCATGGTTCTTCAAACTCTACGGTGGTGTGGCTGCGATCGCCTGCCTTGTCTATTTGAGGCTATTTCTCAAGGACCGTGATACTCCCATCACTGATACAGGCTCCTGGATGGTCTTGGTCGTGGCGACTCTGTTCTGGCCCATTACACTGCCGATTTCCCTGAAGAAAGAGCTGTGGCCTCGATGGCAGGGCCACTGGCAGCAGTGGTCAGCGGTGGAGTCTTTTCCGGACGTCTCCTCCCGGGATGAGCATGCAGTGACTCCGGTGCATGGTGTGAATCCAGCGCAGGAAGCTCGCGAAGTTTAGGATGCACCTCTCCTGGGACGCTTGGGTGCAGAATGACCTGGCTCGCGGGAGGACATTGGCGGGACGACATTGATTGCGTGGGGCGTTACGGCATGGGACAGGCTTGACTGCGGCCTTTAAATTCTTTACGCCTGTTCAAGCGCCCCCGCTCTCCCGATACAATTGGCTTTGTCCCCGACCGAGAAGTCCGATATGTCTGTGCTAGCATCTGCGCCCTTTTCCCCCGAGGAAATTGCCTCTGAAGGCATCAAACCGGAGGAATATGAGGCGATCGTCGAGCGGCTGGGTGGCCGCCACCCGAACAAGGCAGAGCTAGGTATGTTCGGTGTCATGTGGTCGGAGCACTGTTGCTATAAAAACTCTAGGTCTCTCCTGAGCCAATTTCCGACGACGGGCGATCGCGTCCTTGTGGGTCCAGGGGAAAATGCCGGTGTTGTCGATTTTGGCGATGGCCTGCGCCTTGCCTTCAAAATTGAATCCCACAATCACCCCTCGGCTGTGGAACCGTTTCAGGGAGCAGCCACAGGGGTTGGCGGTATCCTACGCGATATTTTCACGATGGGTGCACGCCCCCTCGCCGCCCTCAATTCCCTGCGCTTCGGCAGTCTCGACAACCCGCGCACCCGTCGCCTGTTTGAAGGCGTTGTGGCCGGGATTAGTCACTACGGCAACTGTGTCGGCGTTCCCACCGTCGCGGGCGAAGTTTACTTTGACCCGGCCTACAACGGTAATCCGCTGGTCAATGCCATGGCCATTGGCTTGATGGAAACGGACGAGATTGTTAAAGCTGGTGCCTCGGGGATTGGCAATCCTGTTCTCTATGTCGGTTCCACGACGGGACGGGACGGCATGGGCGGTGCCAGCTTTGCCAGTGCTGAGCTAAGCGATGCTTCCATGGACGATCGCCCGGCGGTTCAGGTGGGCGACCCATTCCTTGAGAAATCTTTGATTGAAGCCTGTCTAGAAGCATTTAAGACGGGAGCTGTGGTGGCGGCCCAGGATATGGGTGCTGCCGGATTAACTTGCTCGACCGCTGAAATGGCAGCATCGGGGGGCGTGGGTGTGGATCTGGATCTGGATCTGATTCCGGTGCGAGAGACGGGGATGGTTCCCTATGAGTACCTGCTCTCGGAATCCCAGGAACGGATGTTGTTCGTTGCTGAGAAGGGGCGTGAGCAAGAACTCATCGACATTTTCAAAAAGTGGGAGCTTCAGGCCGTTGTGGCTGGAGAAATTATCGAAGAGCCCATTGTTCGCATTCATTTCCAGGGCGAAATCGCGGCTGAGATTCCGGCCACGGCTTTGTCGGATAATACGCCCATTTATCAGCGAGAGCTACCCGCAGAGCCCCCAGCCTATGCCCAGGAGGCTTGGCTTTGGAACGAAGGACAGCTTCCTGCCGAAGATAAAAACGGTATTGGTGGCAAAACCTGGAGTGATGTACTGCTGGCACTTCTCGACAGCCCGATTATTGCCTCGAAGCGTTGGGTCTACCGTCAGTACGACCATCAGGTGCAAAACAATACGGTGATGTTGCCGGGGGCAGCGGATGCAGCCGTGCTGCGATTGCGAGCAGTGGTGACCGGCGAAGCAGCCCCCCACGAGCGTGGCTGTGCGGCCACGGTTGATTGCAATGCTCGCTACGTCTATCTCCATCCCTATGAGGGGGCTAAGGCGGCTGTGGCAGAGGCTGCGCGTAATCTGAGCTGTGTCGGAGCAGAACCCGTTGCTGTCACGGACAATCTCAATTTTGGTAGCCCGGAGAAGCCTGTGGGCTACTGGCAACTGTCGGAAGCCTGTCGAGGCCTTTCGGAGGCGTGCAGCGAATTTAGCACGCCGGTTACCGGTGGCAATGTTTCTCTCTACAACGAGACCTTCGACAGTGAGGGAAATCCTCAGCCCATCTATCCCACCCCCGTGGTGGGCATGGTAGGCCTGGTGGAGGACCTGACCCATATCTGTGGTCAGGGCTGGCAAGCGGAAGGGGATTTGATCTACCTTCTTGGCCAACCGGCTAATGCCACCGGGGGAAGTGTCACCCTGGGGGCCTCGGAATATTTGTCCGTTATCCATGGTCAGGTGGCCGGGATTCCGCCCCTGGTCAATTTTGACCTAGAGCGTCGGGTGCAGGCTGCTTGTCGCTACGGTATCCGTCAGGGCTGGGTTCGTTCGGCCCATGATTCGGCGGAGGGTGGCCTTGCGGTTGCCTTGGCCGAGAGTTGTATCAGTGGTGGCAAGGGGGCTGAGATCACGCTAACGGTTGATGGGGTACGGGGCGATCGCCTTCTCTTTGCCGAAGGCGGTGCTCGCATCATCGTTTCCGTAGATCCATCTCACCAAGCAACTTGGGAGACCTATCTTAAGGACAACCTGGCGGGCCAATGGCAGGCGCTGGGGAAAGTGAACGATGATCAGCTAACCCTTCGCACTGCCGAGGGAAGAATACTCATTGCTGCTGCTGTTTCTGCGATGACGCAAACCTGGAGTACGGCGATCGAAAATCGTTTGTAGAATTGGCGTGAAGATTCTTCGTCAAAAGCGAGGCTGTGGGACAGAATTTTTCTGGACCCAGGCCGCCGGATTTCGCCACTCTCCGAAGGTGCAACCCGGTAAAAATATGTGACATCCCCCTGAAATGCTTAAATAAACCTTAAGCGTCTGTTAAATTCCTTCGCCATTTCGTGGGGATTTAGCGGTACTTTGATTGAGGGCATAAGCATTTAACTCTATTGCTTCCCGGATTAATACTCGGTGGCAGTTTCCCAATTCGGGCCCTGCCTGCCATTTAATCTCATCCTGATTTTTATCTCTGAGCCCTCGACTCATTTTTTCTTAGCGCTATTTTCCAGCAGTCTAAATAGATAAGGAGCCGACCTCCCGCATGATGTCTCACCATTCTGTTTCTGGCGAGTCTCCCAGCGTACCCCCTACTCAGGGTTTGCATCTCCCTTCCCCTTTCTCTGCCGGTTCAGAATCTTCCGTTTCTGATTCGGTCTCTTTCGAATCCTCTCCATCCGAAGTAGTTTCTCTGTCCGAAACAGCCTCTCCGTCCGAAACAGCCTCTCCATCCGAAACAGGTTGTCCTACACCCGACCAGGCTCCGCAATTCGATGTTGCCGCAGCCATTGCCGAACGCCCGGACAAACCCGAGGAAGCCTGTGGTGTTTTTGGCGTTTATGCCCCCGGTATGGATGTGGCTAAGATGGCCTACTTTGGCCTCTATGCCCTGCAACACCGTGGTCAGGAGTCGGCAGGCATTTCGGTGTTTGACGGTGAACGGGTCAATACTTACAAGCATATGGGCTTGGTTTCCCAGGTCTTTAGCGAAGAAGTCCTCGCTGAGATGAGTGGCAACATGGCCGTGGGCCATACGCGCTATTCCACCACGGGGTCCAGTCATGTGGGCAATGCCCAGCCCGCTGAGTTGGATTCTCGTTTGGGCAAGCTGGCCTTGGCCCACAATGGCAACCTGGTGAATACTTCAGTGCTGCGAGCCGAGTTCGAGGGCAGCGATCGCGTTGTTGAAACGACGACGGATTCTGAGATGATCGCCCTCGCCATCTCCGAGGCCGCGGATCAGGGCGACAAAGATTGGTTAGAAGCGGGTATCACTGCCTTCCGCCGTTGTGAAGGCGCCTTCAGCCTCGTTGTTGGCACACCTAAGGGCATGATGGGGGTGCGTGATCCCCAGGGTATTCGCCCCCTCGTGATTGGTACGCTCGAAAACCCTGACGGCCCTACCCATAAGCCATTTTATGTCCTGGCATCAGAAACCTGTGCCCTGGATATCATTGGTGCGGATTATCTGCGCGATGTGGAACCCGGTGAGGTGGTTTGGATCAATGAAGAAGGTTTGGCGTCGTTCCATTGGGTGAGTCAGCCCGATCCGAAGCTCTGCATCTTCGAGATGATTTATTTTGCTCGCCCGGATAGTTTGTTCCACGGTGAGACACTCTACAGCTATCGGCAGCGTATCGGTCGGCAGTTGGCGGCAGAATCCACCGTTGAAGCAGATTTAGTTATCGGTGTGCCGGATTCTGGAATTCCGGCCGCGATCGGTTTCTCTGAAGATTCCGGTATCCCCTATGCGGAGGGCTTGATCAAAAACCGCTACGTTGGTCGCACGTTCATTCAGCCAACCCAGACGATGCGGGAAGTTGGGATTCGAATGAAACTCAATCCTCTCAAGGATGTTCTCACGGACAAGCGGGTCATTGTTGTGGATGATTCCATTGTGCGAGGGACCACAAGCCGCAAACTCGTCAAGATGCTGCGGGATGCAGGGGCAAAGGAAGTCCACATGCGCATTTCGTCGCCGCCGGTTACCCATCCCTGTTTTTACGGCATCGATACGGATAACCAAGATCAGCTCATTGGTGCCACTAAGACCGTGGAAGAAATTGCTGAGCAAATTGGTGTAGATTCCCTGGCCTATCTCAGTCTGGACGGTATGCTGAAGGCCACCCAGGAGAGCGTGGGGCATTTCTGTACGGCTTGCTTTACGGGGGATTATCCGGTGGAAATTCCGAGCCAGATGAAGCGTTCCAAGCTCATGTTTGAAAAGGCTGCTGCCCTTGCCTAAGCCGTGTTTGGATAGCACCGCTTTTGGGTGTTTTCATTTCATTGGGTGAAAAAGCCTCCTGCATTGGCGGGAGGCTTTTTTTTTACGAGATTAATGCTGTCCACCATGGGGGATTTGTGGCATTTCTGATGAGGTGGGGACCTAAGATGTCATGGCTAAAATCCCATGGACTAAAATCCCATGGACTAAAATCCCATGGAATTGAGGATGGCGTTGTTTTCGCGATCGCTCAGTTCTTTCTCAACGCGCTTGAGATTTTGAATGCGATCGCGCGTCGAAGGATGGGTCGAAAACAAATTCGAGAAGATATCTCGGGCGGGGCCATTCATGATCAGCAGGGGCTGAAAGGCTGGATTGCCTCCCAACTGCATTGACTGAGCACTGGCTTCCAGTCGCTTCAGCGCATTGGCCAAGGCACGGGGATTGCGCGTGAGGCGGGCTGCACTGGCGTCTGCGGCAAATTCCCGGGTGCGAGAAATGCCCATCTGGATAATGGTGGCGGCAATGGGGGCCAGGAATAGGGACAGAAGGGCCACGATGGGATTGCTACCCTGATTCTCGCGACGACCGCCAAAGAAAAAGGCCATTTGCGCCACCCAGGAAATTGCCCCTGCAACCGTTGCTGCTACGGCTTGAGTGAGCGTGTCGCGGTTGTAAATGTGGCTGAGTTCGTGGGCCAGGACGCCTTCTAGTTCATCCTCTGGCAGAATTTTCATGATGCCTTCGGTGACGGCCACCGCGGCATGGTGAGGATCTCGACCCGTGGCAAAGGCATTGGCGGCTGGGCTGGGGACAATGTAGACCGCAGGCATGGGCATTTCCGCTGTTTGGCTGAGCTGCTGCACCATGCGGTAAAGCTTCGGTGCTTGGCTGGCGGTGACGGGCTTGGCACGGTAGGCAGCGAGGGCAAGGCGATCGCTATAGAACCAGGACCCCACGTTCATCACGGCGGCCATGATCAGGCCAAAGAAGGCACCGCCCGGACCGCCCACTGTGTTACCAATGACGACTAACACACCACTGAGCAGCGCAAGTAATGCCAACGTTTTGAGTTGATTCATGGATACTCCTGTTCCTTTGTCCAAGTCCTCACGTCCGAGTCCCAAAATTCTACGAAAGGGGTTTCGTGGAATTTACAGGGCTGCTATAGGCCCAGTTTAGAAAATCTACTGAGGAAATGTGAGAATTGGATGCCGAGCCTAGAGGTCTGGATCGTTCAAGGCTCCACACGGTCTGGGTTTAGGCCGTTCGTCGGCGCAGAAGCTTAAGACCCAGCCCCGTCACGAGCGCTAAACCGGCGATCGCTCTCCCCTCGGGCACCGATTGGGCCGGTGGCTTGGGGACATTGAGATTTTGACGACTTTCCAGGGCGGCGATGGCACCCTGTGCGATCAAGCGGTGGGCGTTGCTGGTGGGATGGAGTTCGTCGTAAAACAATGCCGTTTCCCCACAGGCCGCTAGCTTGGCTGGATCGGGGGTGCTAAAGAAGAGTTCGGCAATGGCGAAGCAGTTTCCGGTGGAGCTAAAGCCAAACTGGGTTGGGTTTTGCTGTACCGTCTCAAAGATGGCCCCTGTATCCAGAGCGGTTACGGTGGCATCGCTGCGACGTTGGCCAAAGTCACTGAGCAGTGTGCTCAATCCCTGGTTGTGTTCACGGCTGACCTGGCTGAGGGCGATCGCCCCTCGGGTTTGTCCCACGGGTGAATCTCCTAGGTCTGGGAGATTCGCCACCAAAAAGTTACGGGCACCGCTGCTGTAGAGCGCTTCTAGATCGCTACCAATATTCGTCAGAGGTTGTTGGGCACTGGTTGCGCTCCCACTGACGTAGTCGTTGGCACCCGCCCAATAGACATAGAGCGCGTCGTCCGGTGTCGCTGCGCCAGAGGCTGCCAGGGATTGATAAAGTTCCACCTGCGTGGTGACGCCCGGCAAACTAGGGCTTCCGGGAGGTAGGAGCGCATTGTTATTGTTCGTTGTGCCAGTACTGGCTCCCCCAAAGGCAAAATTAATCCCCTGGGGAGCTGGAGCGGTTTGGGCCTCAGCCAAGGTGACTGGAGCAAGCGTCAAGGATTCCCCTAAAAAGTCAGTCCAAACGGGACCATTACTAAAGCGCCCTGGGAAGTAGGGGGGACTCGGGGGAAGCTGTTGTCCCGTTGCAGCGAAGGAGTTGCCTTGGTCTGAAAGACTGTCTCCAAAGACATAAAGACGATCAAAGTTGAGCTGAGCGGCAATACTGGGAGAGGCTGACAGCGCAACGGAAGCTATTGCTAGGGCAATCCGCTGGTAAGGGGCGATCGAAGATTTCATGAGGGGGTGGGAGAGGGTGAAGCGAAGCCTCGAACCAAAGGGAACACCACGAATCACAACCCCATCATACTGCCCCGCAGATTGTGAGCTTTGGACTTTGGCCTTGAACTTTGGCTTTCAATTGCGAGCACCCACCCATTTCAATCTTGGCGAACGGGCGTTGTGTTCATCGAAATGGTTAATTCACGGGGGGGACTGCTTGAGTGGGTTGGGGATCAGCCCCGCCACCGGCCAGACCACCAATCCAATCGCCAATGAGCCCAAACACTTCACCGGGGCCAATGCCGAAGAACATCAGCAGCAAAACCACTGCTGCAACCATC
>CALIJJ010000023.1 GCA_938017515.1 uncultured Pseudanabaenaceae cyanobacterium | reverse complement strand
GACATTGGCACAGACATTGGCACAGACATTGGCACAGACATTGGCACAGACATTGGCACAGACATTGGCACAGACATTGGCACAGACATTGGCACAGACATTGGCACAGACATTGGCCATGGTGCGAATCGGTGTCTGGGGAAAGCAGGTGAAGAATCAGATGGGACGGGAGCTGATGGGACGGGAGCACTTATTGGACAAGCGATCGCCTCAGAAGCAGAGATTCTGTGGCAAGAAAGTTTGGGGCAAGAAAGTTTGGGGCAAGACAGCATGCGGCAAGACAGCATGCGGCAAGATGATGTAGACACATCTAGCTCAGCATGCTCTAATCCGGCTTCATCCAATCCAGGCTTTCCCCTGCTAGGGCAGGGTGGCTCCGACAATTCAGCCAATGCAGCTTTCAGCCTCCGTGATATTCAGGTTCTGGGCAGCAGTATTTTTGGTTCTCAGGACCTAGCAACCCTCATCGCTGCTTTCCAAAACCGCTTCCTGCTGCCGGAGGAGCTGCGACGACTCAGCGACCAAATCACCCAGCTCTATCTCACTCGGGGGTATATTACTTCTCGGGCCTTAGAGCCTTTGGTGGAGGGCGATCGCGCCACCATCCAGATCATTGAGGGCAGCATCGAGCGCATCGACATCAGTGGCACCCAACGGGTCAGTCAGGACTACATTCGCCGTCGCCTGTCGCTGGGGACCGCCCAGCCGCTGAATACCAATCGCCTGGAGGAACAGCTCAAACTTCTGCGCAGTAACCCCTTGTTTGAGGAATTTAATGCCAATCTCAAGGCCGGTTCAGGTCTCGGACAGAGCATTCTCAGTGTCACCGTGCGTGAAGCCAAGCCCACGACGATACAGCTTGGCAGTAATAATGAGGTGCCTCCCAGTGTTGGGGGGGAGCAGTTTGGGGTGCAAGCACAACATCAGAATTTGACCGGTGGTGGCGATCGCCTCAGCGGCAGTTATAACTTCTCCCGCACCCTCGGTTCGCAGCAGTATGGTCTCACCTACAGCACCCCCGTCAATCCCAAAAATGGCACGGTGACGGCTTCAGCCCAGGTCACGCGCACCCGCATCACCCAGGATGACTTTGAAGCCTTTGACATCCGCGGTACCTCAGAACGCTACGCCCTCACCTACCGTCAGCCGATTATCCGAAGACCTCAACAGGAACTCGCGCTCTCCGCAGGGTTTGTCTACCAAGATGGGCAAACCTTTTTGTTTGACGATCGCCCGACGCCCTTTGGCATTGGGCCCGACGAAGACGGTGTCAGTCGCACCAGTGTGATCCAGTTTGGTCAAGACTACATCAAGCGCCAGGCCTCTGGAGCATGGGTATTGCAATCGCAATTTAATCTAGGCACTGGGCTGCTCGATGCGACGAACAATCAAGACTCCATCCCGGATGGGCAGTTTCTAAGTTGGCTTGGGCAGGTGCAACGGGTTCAGCGCCTGGGCAAGGATCATTTGCTCATCGCCCAGGGGGCACTTCAGCTCACACCAGATGCTCTGTTGCCTTCCCAACAATTTTCTATCGGTGGTGGTAAGTCCATCCGGGGCTATCGACAAAATGCACGGTCCGGGGATAATGGCTTTCGGATTTCTGTGGAGGATCGGATTACGCTGCAGCGCAATGCAGCGGGGGCATCAACGCTTCAGCTTGTGCCCTTTGCGGAGGTGGGCAAGGTCTGGAATGTGAGGGATAATCCGAATCAGTCCAGTGACCAACGGTTGTTAGCCAGTACTGGCATCGGTGTCATCTGGCAGCCGAAGCCGGAGGTGATGTTGCGGGTGGACTATGGGGTGCCGCTGATTGACCTGGGCGATCGCGGCAATTCTCTCCAGGAGCAGGGATTACACTTCAATGCCAGCTATCGCTTCTAGGTCGGGCCAGGGTGCTCGCTGTTTCAAAGCCGATGGTGCTAGCTTTTGAAGCCTTCATAACGTCGTTCGTGACGCTGGAATTCGACAACTAGATTTTGCTGATGGGGAGCAATGGCAACGCCTCGCTCAAAGCCTTGAAGCTGAAAGGCCGAGGCTAACAGTGTTTTCATCTGAAGCATCTTAAATACCACCTCATCTGATTGGTCCGACGCATCACAGTCGTGAACAAGCAAGCCCAAGTTGTCGAAAAAGGCAACAGATGTGCGTTCTTCCCCCTGTTCTCCTTTCTGTTCAATGCCCTGGCGAGAAGTCCGTGGCTTGGGTGTTTGAGCTTGAATGCGGGCGGGGGCAAGGGAGGTGAACATGGAGAATCCGTGGGGGTGACTGAGGCATGGGGCGATCGCCCTGGGCCGTTACACAGATAACTACGTCTTACCCGAGAAAGTTATGCAGTAATTTCTCGGAACGTTTCTCGAAGCTCAGCTTCCAGACAAAACCAGGACGCTGTATCCAGCGTCCTGGTTCATTGAGTGTGATTAATGGGAGAGCCAAAAAATGCGAGTGATGAGTCTCATGATGGGTGACTCCGGGGAATGGGGGCAGCGGTGTGAGCCGCTTGTGTTCTTCGATGTCCTTACTATGCAGCGCTTGTCTGAGGTCCCCATGGGGGCCAACTGAAGTGTTGGGAATGATTCGCTGAGAGTTTGCTGAAATAACGGAACGATCAGCATTGAGACTGTTTCGCGAGAAATTTTGTGGGGATTGGTCTAACTGTCGCCGATGACGCTTTTGGCTGATTTTCCACATGAATACGTGTGGAAACGAAACCATAAAAAAGTAAAAAATACATTTAAATACGTGTTTACTCTTGCTTAAGCCAGATATTGTTCCAGGCTTTCTGATGCCTGAAATTTATTTATCTATCAATAACTTCTCACTAAAAATTCTTGCATAGGAGAGTTTTTGCCGTGCTTTTTAAGTAACAAATACTGCATATTTTCGGAGGACTACACATAGTGAAGCTCGAGAGCGCAAGCTTCTTCACTTAATATCACTCAACTTAGGGCACCTAATATGACTTTCCAACTGAATCTCACGACACCAGTACTTCAGCTCAAGCCCTTCAAACCTGTCGGTCAATATATTGAAGGCACCGATAACAGCGACTTTCTCCAGGGTGGATTTGGAAACGATGTGATCCTGGGCTGGAATGGGAACGACATTATTCAGGGAGGGAACGGAAACGATTGGCTCTCTGGAGGAAAGGGGAATGATTGGCTCTTCGGTGGTGCAGGCAACGACCGATTGGCCGGCAATCGTGGCTCGGATTATATGGCTGGAGGCACAGGAAACGATGAGTATCTGGTACAAGATGCCACAGATATCGTTTTTGAGGCCGCTAATGAAGGAATAGATACGGTGTTCTCTTCTATCAGCTATACTCTCGGCGATAATGTTGAAAACCTGACCTTGGTCTTTGACTGGGGCAGTAATGAGGTGGACGATTCTTTCCAGGGAGACTCGCGCACCAAAGGCTTTGGCAATCAGCTCAACAACAGAATTGAGGGCGATGTCACCAATAATTTATTGGACGGGAAGGCAGGGAATGACACCCTTTACGGTGGTAAGGGAAACGATGATGTTTTCGGTGGAACCGGCAGCGACATCGTTAGAGGCAACGCAGGTAACGACATGCTCGTTGGTTATGGAGGGGCTGGAACTTGGGTTACACCTCGTTGGCATCAAGCTGAAATTGATACGCTCAGCGGAGGCACTGGAGCAGACACGTTTGTCTTAGCCAATGCGAAAGAAACGTTCTATACCCATTCTCGATCTGCCTATGCAGTCATTGAAGATTTCCAGGGTTTGGAAGGAGATGTGATTCAACTCCTTGCAGCCGATCAGTCTGCCTATGTGCTTGACCAAAGCAAGGATTTTGGGCTTGGTTCCGGTGCCGCAGATACGGCGATCTATAAGGGGAATGATTTGGTCGCGATTTTGCAAGACACCACTACATTCAGTTTGACGACTGATGTATCCTACGTTTCTCCGATTGCTCCTCCTCGCTAGTCGTCAGCCTTTGCCTTGACTCTAGATCGCTCCCAAATCAAACTGAGAGCGATCATCTGGGGTGGTCTAATGACTTAATCTGCATCGCCCATTCCATTACGCAAAATTAGGGCACTGTCTAGAGCCCTGGCAGATTTGACGTGGTTGATGAATTGGGAGATTGCAGAGGCTTTGTTGCATGATTGTGCCGATCAAATCTCACTCTAGGTTGACCCCTAACGCAAAACCAGGGCATGAGAAAGGTCGCAGGGGCTCAAGGGTTGTGTGTCGAACTTGAGCCCTTGTGAATCGGACTATTTGACGTCAGCGATGGCGCGGAGGTTGCTGCGGACGGAGGAGCGTAGTTCGGTGGTTGGCTCTTTGCCAGCGGCCGTGATGATGTCATCGATGGAGATGTTGCGGCTGTTGTAACCCTGCTCCAGTCGCTGGTAGCCAGGGATGCCGTCGAGTTGACCACGATAGGCTTGCTGAGCAATGTCAGCGGGGGAAGCGAAGGCGGAGGAAGCAGCGAGCAGCGTACCGACGAAAGCGAAAGCGGAAGCGACTTGGTTGAAGGATTTCATGACTTTGGACTCCGGGAAATGAGTAGTGGCGGTGTTTTGTGGCCAATCTGTTGTTCTTCGATGTCTGTACTATGCAGCGCTTGTCTGAGTTTCCTGGTCGTCGTGGCTGAGCCTTTCGGAATGATTGGCTGAGAGTTTGCTGAAATGACGAAATAAGGGGCTTTGGGTCTGTCTGGAAGCTGGAGCCTGCGATGGAGCGGGTGGGATGATTGCCGCTAGTGGTCCGGGACGTTGGACTGTGCGATCGAGGACGTTCGTGATCTCGCCATCGGTTCACCCATATCGGTTCACCCATATCGGTTCGCCCATATCGGCTCGCCCATAACCTTGCTTTTGCAAAGAACGCTGGTGGCTGCTAGGCCGGGAGGCTGTGAGTAAAGCCCCCGAAAAAAAAGCCCCGACAGCCTTGATTCATCGTTGTTCCCAATTGGCTTCAGGAACCAAGTGCATAATCGCGTGTGCACCTCCGAAGTAGAGAACAGAACCACTCATCGGGAGACTGCTCCATGAATACCTTCCTCACCGGCCTTGCTCTCACCACCACCTGTTTCACCGGGCTTTACCTGTTGCCGAATACCGTGTCCTCCATGAACACAACCAAAGCTCAGCAAACGGCTGTTCCTTGCTCGTCTCACAGCAGCCTGAGCCCCAGTGTTGATCCTGAGCAAGTCCAGTCTGAACAGTGCCATCCCTGGGCCTCTTTCTAGTCCGCGATCGCTTTCTAGTCCGCGATCGCTTAAAGAAGGCAACCGTTTAAGTCGTCAAGGACTAACCTTAAGGACGCACCTTGGGCTTGGCCTCTGGAACCTCACACTTTATTCAGGATCGACACTTCAAAGGGAACGAGATTGTCCGGCAGGTCAACGACGTGACCTGCTTCAAAACGTGTAGAAAGTAGTACCGTCCACCGCTGCCAATCCAACTCAAGATCGATTAAGTCCTTCAACGGTTTTTCGTAGGCAAAATTGATGAGAACCAACACCGTTTCAGTTGCTGTTTCCCGGAGATAGGCTAACTGCTCGTGAGGATAGACCACCAGTGTTTTCCAGCTACCCCATTTCAGGGCGTCTGATCCTTGCCGTACGCGAATTAACTGCCGGTAGAAGTTCAAGATAGAATCTGGAGCAGCCAACTCCGCTTTGACATTGACTTCGGTATAGTTCTTGTGGACAGGTAGCCAGGGCGTTACATTTGCTCCAAAGCTAAAGCCCGCATGGGGCAAGTCGTCCCACTGCATTGGTGTTCGTGCCCCATCCCGAGGCGGCGGTAGCTCACCTGTTTCGGTCGCAACAACAGCTCGGTCCTGGAGCCTATCAGCAGGAATATCCATGTTATCTACCATGCCGAGTTCCTGACCATAGTAGAGAAATGGTGTGCCACGCAAGGTGAGCAATAAGGCCGCTGCTGCTTTGGCAATGCTGACCGGATGGCTACACAAACTACACTCGATCCAGCGGGAAAGATGGCGGGGAATATCGTGGTTATCTAAGAATTGGGTTGGCCAGGCCCAAGCCGGGGTGATCAGTTCTTTTTTTTCAATTTCTCGCTGCAAATATCCAGGATGCCAGGGACTAAATGGGAACTCAAAGCCAAATGGTAGATGTAGTTCATTGTTCTTATTGCCATAAAAGATAGTGGAGTCATAGAGACGGCTATCAATGAAGGTTTCTCCAATCAAAGCTCGGTCATCATATTCTTCAATAACCTGTCTGAATTCCTGGATAATTTGATGATTTTCCGGCAGGTTCTTATCATAAAGATGATGCTGATTGTTGTACGCGTTCTTATCGGAAGAGCCGTACTTCATGGGATTGTCTCGAAAATCGGGATCTTTGCTATAAACGCTGGAAGCATCTAGCCGAAACCCGTCCACGCCCTTGTCGAGCCAGAAGCGAATCACATCATGAATGGCCTGTCGAACAGCTGGATTCTGCCAATTCAGATCAGGTTGATTCTCATTAAAGGTATGAAAGTAATATTGTTCTCGCTCGGCACAGTAGGTCCAGCCAGTCCCGCCAAAATAGGATAGCCAGTTATTGGGGAACTGGCCGTTTGGCTGCGGATCTTGCCATAGATACCAATCGGCTTTGTCATTGTTGCGGCTAGACTTTGATGCTTGGAACCAGGGATGCTGATTGGACGTGTGACTGACCACCAAGTCCAAAATAACTTTGATGCCTCGCCGATGGGCTTCTGTAAGCAGCTCTTCGAAATCTGCTAGCGTGCCAAAGACAGGACAAATATCTAGATAGTCGCTGATGTCATAGCCGTTATCAACCATGGGGGACTTGTTAATGGGCGAGAGCCAGATGGCATCTATGCCCAGACAGGTCTCACTATTGGGATTACCGTCATTTAAGTAATCTAGGCGCTGGATAATGCCGCGCAGGTCCCCAGTGCCATCGCCATTACCGTCTGCAAAGGTCAGTGGATAAATCTGATAAATAATGCCACTCTGCCACCATTTATTGGTCGTTGGGGTTGTTGGTTTGACCATGTTATCTCCAAAAAAAGGGACTTACATATCCCTAAAAAATTCCAACTTTTATAAAGTGTTTTTGATTGAAACGGCATCATTTAGCTTGAGACGGCAGCCTTTAGAAGGATAAAGGGGGCTGGGCTTTCTCTTTGATTCCTGGGTCTGTGCCCTAGTCGCTATTTAGTCGTTATTGTTGTTGTGGTTGTTGGGGAAGGCGTTGAACTGCTGCTCGATGACGCTGTCACCTTGGTACTGGCTGGGGAGAGCGGCGAAAGCAGAAACGGAGGAGAAGACAGCAGCAGTAAGGATAAGAGCGGACAGGGGGCGGGTAAGGAAGGTCATGATGTTGGACTCCGGGGAATGAGTGAGTCGCGGTCGCAGATACCGCTGTGCTCGCTTCGATGCCTGTACGATGCAGTGTTTGCCTGAGTTTCCCGGTCGTCGTAGCTGAAGCGTTGGGAATGATTGGCTGAGATTTTGCTGAAACCAGAGGATATTCAGTTCTGGGGGAGATTGAGGACTTGTTATTCCAAGGAGAGCATTCCCTGCAAGCTCTCAAATTCTCTTCCCAGGGATATCAAGATTTTGCAAAAAACGACAACTTTAGTTGTCATAACTAGGTGCATTGGTTATGATCAAGGGACATCATTCGGAGGTTTGTGCCATGGGGTTTCGTGATCAATCCGTTTCGTCCCAATCCACCACCACGCCTTCAATTGTTATGGAAACCACGACGCTATCCACGCTTCACGCCCCCAATCCGCAGCAGGTTCTTCAGACTGAGGTAGTGCGATCGCTCCAGCAGCTCCTAGCCCAAGAAAAGCAGCGTCTTGCCGTCCAGCGCTCCGAAGACTTTGGCTTTGAATGGGAAGAGTTCAGCCCTTCGATCGCCGTCCTGCACGATCCGCTGCAACGTAACGGCTGGTCCCATACGGGCTACCTCGGATTTCCGACGAAGCGTGCTGCGATGAGCCAATTGCGAGAACTTCAGCGGCGATCGCCCCAAACTCAATACCACCTAAGAAAAGCCCGCCGCCTCACCGCCCACCGCTGGGAGATTAAGGCGACGGACATCGCACCGGAACTATTGGTTTAAGTCAGGTTGGCAGGTTTGATTTCAGCAGCCTGGCTAGAACCTGCCTTTGCCGTGTAGAGGCACTGCGCTATTGCAACCACTGGCTCGTCATGGCCATCACCATGGGCCAGTTCACTAGGTTGAGGCCAAATCCGGCAGCTAACCCCAATGCTGCTAGGCCCGAAAACAACCCTGACTTGAACACAAATCGGCGTGCCAGGGAAAGACCTTTCAGGCCATAGAAGCGACGACGGTGTAGGCCCGTAAACAGAGAGAGAAGCACAAATCCTGCCGTAATTTGCAGCACCCGCAGCAGCATGACTTGGACATTGCCGCCTAGCAGGCCGAGACCGATGGCTCCAACACTGGCGGCGATCGCCGACAAGCTATAGACAAACAGGCTGCTGACAAGGGCTGTTTCCAGTGTCTGCTCTTTCATCAACAGTACACAGCCAAAGAAACCCACAATCGGAATGCTCAATAGGCCAAGCACCCAGAGCGGGAGCAACACGCTAACCAGTGCCAGCGCTGCAACCATGGCTGGAATGAGGCTATGCCACTGACGGGCCCGTTCAACGCCCCATAGGCTTGAAACACCGCCAATCAGCAACCAAACGACGGGCGGGACGCCGAAGCTTTGTAGAGCTGTTCCCACACAGACATATCCCCCACCGAGGCAGAGGAGCCCCAAAAGACGCCGTTGTTGGAGCCCACGACGTCCAATGGGCTGATGGGACTTAGCCCGACGGAACCACTGACGGCGTTTCCGAGAAACAGTGGCGGAGTCATCGACGGGGGCTTGAGTCGTATTGACCTGGGTGGTATTTACTTGGGCAGTATCTACCTGAGCAGAATTCGGTGGAGCAGCGTTAAGCGACTCGCCCGGTTTGGGCTCCAGCGCAACGCGACCTCTGGAATTCAGTTTTTGCGACTCTTGTTTGAGCCTTTGGGGAGCGGCCTTAGCGGCGGTATCCCCCATCTGCTCATGGTTAGAGCCTGATGTTTGATCACCAGTGCTTGATGCACCATGACTTTGCCTTAACAGCTCCTGCACACTTATCATCTGCATTACCCAGGGATATGACCACTCTTCCTTTCCCCAGAGAATGCCCGTGTAATCCGCAAAAATTAGAAGACGTTTTGTAAAACGTAAGACCAGCTTAAAGATTGTGTACTGCTGTTATTCCCTCGTTAGGGCTCTAACCTCTGCCCGATGTAGTAGTGCCTCGCCATGGCAATACCCCGGTCGGGTCACCTCTACTGGGTCGCCGGGTTGTGCCTGACCGTCCAGGGTTTGGCAGGTTGGGTCATAGGCGATGGTGTCCCCCATCATCCCAATGGTCTCCACATGCCAGTGCTGCAAAAGCTGACTGACGGGACTGACTAGGGCCAGTATCTTGGCGGCGGGGAGGTCTGGATTCTTCGTCCGAACCACGTGAACCACCTTCGGCCAGTTTTTCATCCAGGCTTCCAGGGTATAGAGACTGGTTCGTTGAAACTCTTGGAGAAGGGTTTGCCGCTGCTGTTCTAGCTGTTGCTGAAGGCGATCGCACTCCTGCTGCAAGACCTGGGCTGAGGCTGTCTGCCCTCCATGGGCTTTCTTCTGAACCGGTTCAGAAGGAGCGGCTGGATGAGATGTTTTAGCTTGAGACGGTTTAGCTTGAGATGTTTTAGCTTGAGACGGTTTAGCTTGAGACGGTTCAGGAGCATCGGCCTGAGACCAGTCCAGTATTGCGGCCGGTTGGATTTGCAACGTCTGTGCAATGCGCTTGAGGTGAACCAAGCGCATATTGTCGAGTTTCCCTTGGCGAAGTTGGCGGACCTGCCATTCCGAAACCCCCGCTTGCTGGGCCAAGGCTCGAAAGCTCGTGATGCCCAGGGGCTGCATGTGCGATCGCAATTGCTGGGCGATCGCACGACGGTTTGCTTCAGGCTGCTCCGTAGCAGCCTGCTCTCCTGCGAGTTGTTCCTTTCCGTTTTGCTTGCCCCCAGTCATCTCAGCTCACTATTCCTCCAGCAGACTGCGCAGCATCCAAGCATTCTTTTCGTGGAGCTGCATCCGTTGGGTCAGCAAATCCGCCGTCGGCTCATCGCCAACCTTGTCTGCGGCAGGAAAGATGGAGCGAGCGGTCCGCACCACGGCTTCTTGACCTTCGACCAGGAGCCGAATCATATCGGTTGCCTTGGGAACACCGGCTGTTTCCTTGATCGAACTCAGTTTGGCGTACTCGGCATAGGTGCCCGGAGCCGGGTAGCCCAAGGCCCGAATGCGTTCAGCAATCAGGTCTACCGCCAGGGACAACTCGTTGTACTGGGTTTCAAACAGCAGATGGAGCGTTTGGAACATCGGTCCGGTGACGTTCCAGTGGAAGTTATGGGTTTTGAGATAGAGGGTGTAGGTGTCCGCTAGGAGCTTGGACAGACCATCGGCGATCGCCTTGCGATCTGAATCTCCAATGCCAATATTAACGGGCATCACGCCAGCTCCATTGGATGCAGCCTTCGCCGTTGCTGTCTTTGCCGTTGTTGTCTTTGCCGTCGTTGCCTTTGCCGTCGTTGCCTTTGCCGAACTGGCTTTTGTTGCGGTAGCAGCTTTTGTCTTTGTGGCGGCTGTCTTTGTGGCGGCTGTCTTCGTCGCCGTCTTCGTCGCCGTCTTCACAGCAGCTTTGGTCGCTGTTGCTTTGGTCGCTGACGCCTTGCCCGCCGCTACCTTTGATGCCGTTGTCTTTGCGGCCGTTGCTTTAGCAGGTGTTTTTGCTTTGGCAGGTGTTTTTGTTTTGGCAGGTGTTTTAGGGCTCGTCGCAACTTTCTTAGCTGCTGTTTTTTTCGTTGCAGTCTTACGGGCCGAAGTTGCTCTTGCTGTTGTTTTAGCTGTTG
>CALIJJ010000022.1 GCA_938017515.1 uncultured Pseudanabaenaceae cyanobacterium | reverse complement strand
CCATGACCACCTCAGGTATTGGTGGTAGGGGATTGGGGATGAAAGCTTTGTATCCTTCTATCTGCCCGACATATTGCCCTGCTCTGGAAGGATTGGCCATTGTTATCGCTTTCGTTAATACTGAACCACCCGCTACTCCATGTTATCAAAAGAAGGCACTTTCCATTAATAAGACCGTGTGTGAGGGACTGAATGGGGAGTGCAACGCTATATGTAGCGTCTTGCTGGATGCTTAAGCACTAGGCTAGTACGAGTGAATTTTGCTAGGCTTCACCGGTAGCAACCGCCTCACTGCTGAATCTCTCCGTTTAATCACTAATCCCCAACCTTCTCAAACCTCACTTTCAAGCCATCTCGAGGCTTCGGTGTCGGCACAACCACCATGCTCAAATCCTGCCCCGGCGTCAGCGTCCACTGATACTCCCGCAGTAGTCGCGCCGCAAAAATGCGCATCTCCAAGCGCGCAAACTCCTTACCCAAGCACTCCCGTAGGCCACCACCAAAGGGCAAATGGCTAAAGGGCTTCGCCTTATCCTCCGCTCGCTCCGGGCTAAACCGCTCCGGGTCAAAGTCCTTCGGATTGGGAAACACGTCAGCATCACTGTGGGTTGAATTGATTTGGTACAGCGCCGACCAACCCTTCGGAATCGTAAAGCCGCCAAACTCACAATCTTTCAATACCTGTCGGAAACCACCGCCCACCGGAGGCACTACCCGCATCACTTCTTTGATCACCTGATCCAGATAGGTCATCTGCTTCAGCACATCTAGGGTCAGCGGTTGCCCAGCAAACTGCTCCTGCTCCGCACGGGCCTTGGCCATCACCTCTGGGTGCTGGGCCGTGAGCAGGCAGAAACTGGCGATCGCCGATGTCAATGTCTCATGCCCCGCAAACAGCAACAGCAACACTTGATCCTTCAACTCCTCAAGGCCAAGCTGCTCCCCCGTCTCCTCATCCCGCGCATTGATCATGATGTCCAAGGCATCCGTCTCTGGGCGGTCTGGTTCTGCCTGCATCAGCGCTTGGCGATCGCGAATCAACCGCTCAATCTCATCCAGTAACCCCTTGCGATTGCGCCACGCCTTACCAAAGGCTGTCCAGGGAAGATTCAGCGGAATGCTAAACAACCCCGCACACCAGGTCTCAAACAAATGTCCTAGGCGAGTCTGGGCCCCGTTGTCTAGACCAATCAGCAGCTTGCAGGCGATATCGAGCGTGTAGTCCCGCAGCTCCGGATACCAAGTGAGGTCATCGCCATGCTGACAGTGGTCGAGCCAACGCTGGAAATAGCGATCGCTAATCGCCTCCATCGCGGGAATGTACCCTGCCAAGGCCCGAGGCTGAAATGCCTGCACCAGCAACTTGCGCCTCGCCAAGTGCGTATGACCCGACTGCAAGGCCAGGGACAGCGGCCCTAGTAGCTTCTTTACACTGGGGGGCCAACTGATTTGAAACGTCTCGTTCTCGCCCGACAGAATAAAGCGATTGCCCTCAGGCCCCTTGATAAAAATCGTTGGACTACCCAGTAAACGGGTTTTGAACACCGGGCCAAACTCTGCATGGCGCTTGCTCGCAAAGCTCGGGTCCGAGAAGAACTTGAGCGTTTCGCCAAGGAAAGGCAGGCCAAAGTTGCCGGGGGGCAGATTGGAGGGAGATTTGGAGGGAGAAGCGGTCATGGTTGGGTAGACGCGAGATCGCAAGCATTGGGGGTTTTCACTGCCCAGTCTAGCGGTTTCTCTAGATCATTCCTGTCTCATTCCCAGTGCAATTCCAGCGTAATCCCAGTGCAATCCCGACTCTAAGAATTCAGCAGGGAATAATAGAGGGAACGACCGCTGCCCAGACTCCTCCGCCAAGCTTTTTCCAAGCTGCTGCCATGGCCTTTACTCGGTTCTTGACCCACGTCACCGCTTTTTTGCTGTCCCTGCTATTAACCCTGGCGCTTATGCCTGGAGCATCCGCCCAAATCGAACTTTTACCGGGGCTGATGCCCGCTAGCTCCTCCACCGTGGCCTGGTGGAATCCTTCGGGGGCCAAGCGTTGTGGGAGGCTGCTTTGTACGCGGGTGCTGCTGTATGGCGATCGCGAAGGACTGACCATCGCCGCCCCGATTACGCAAGACGGCGAAGAACAAACGCTGTTTCTGGAAGAACGGGCGCGCCAGATTCAGGCCAGCTTTCGGGAACTGGTGCGGGAAGTGGTTGCCGAAGTCGAGCCCGGCCCCATGCCGTTGCTATGGTCACCCAACCCCCACCCTCAGCTCCATCCCCAAACCCCGCAATTAAAAGTTGGGTTTGAGAATGAGCAGACGGTTCTCTACTTGCCAGAGCAGGATGGCTTTGTGCCCCGCACGTTGGCTACGGTGACGAGCTTTGACATCAGGCAGAATCGTCAGATTTCCAAGGAACAATTGGCCCAGCAGTGGGAGACGCAAATCGAGACGATTCTGAGCCGGATGCTGTGGGGGCGGCAGTACGATGCTGCCCATCCCTGGGGCCGACCCTTGGCAGTCTTGGCGATCGCCCTGGGGGGCTATGGCTTCCTGATTACGCCGGTCATCTGTCTCAAGCGGCGGATCAAGCGAATGGAGCGTCGCCTTCGCCAGCAGCAGAAGCAGATGCGGGGGGCGGTGCAGCTTATTGATCCCGAGGTCGCTTCCGTAGAGGAATTGGATGCGGCAGCAACCGTCGCAGCGGTGCCGATGGAGGAATGGAATGGTTCGGATGAGTTGGGCCATGCGATCGCCATTGACCCGTCTAAACCAACCCAGCCCCAAGCGCCTGGCTCAGTCACCCATCCACCGAAAAACAAATCAACCGCCCAAGACGCAATTCCATTCAATCGATATATTCAGCCCTTGCTCGAAAACCTGCCCACCCGGTCGCTGAGTCGGCAAAATCTGCTGCAGCAACGACGCAATATTATGCAGTTGTCCCTGCGACTATTGTTCTGGCTTCAGGTCTCGGGTCTGTGGCTGGGTATTGCCATGATTGCACGGCTCTATCCAGCGCTGCGTCCCTATGCTGCGGCATTTTTGAGCCAGACGATCGCTCTGCCGATGATTTGGATGTTCGTCAATCTGGCGGATAAGTTCTGTGATGTCATGACGGACCGCTGGCTGGATCAATGGGCTAAACATCGCCACGAACTGGACCCGCAGTCCCAGCGCTATGCCCTGCGGGCGGACACCTACTCAACGGCGTTGCGGGGCCTGACGACGATTGGCTTTACGCTCCTGGGTGTCTATCTGACGGTCCGTTTGTTCGGCCTCAACCCGGCGGTGCTGGCGAGTGCGGGCTTCTTTGGGGCGGCGTTGGTGTTGGTGGCGCGAGGGGTGTTGCAGGACATGCTCAATGGGGTGCTGGTCCTGGCAACGGATCGCTATGCGGTGGGGGATGTGATTGGGGTGGGGGATGTGACGGGCTTAGTGGAGTCGATGAATCTCTATGTGACCCAGGTACGTGCCAAGGGCGGTCGCTTGGTGACGATTCCCAATGGGCAGATTCAGACGGTGCAGAATTTGACGAAGGATTGGTCACGGGTGGAATTTGAGGTGGCGATCGCCTACAACTCCGATATCAGCAAGGCTTTCCACATTCTCGAAATGGTGTCTCAGCAACTGGCGAAGGAACCGGAATGGCAGGCGAAAATTTTGGACTCCCCCTCGATTCTGGGCTTAGAGCAGGTCAGCCATGCGGGCTTGGCTTTGAAGGTGTGGATCAAGACGCAGCCGCTGCAGCAGTGGTCGGTGGAACGGGAGTTTCGTTTGCGGGTGAAGTTGGCGTTTGATCAGGCCGGGATTGCGATCGGGGTGCCGCAGCAGCGGTTGTGTTAGCGCTTTTGGCCGAGTTTTTGGCGGGCGTTCCAGTAGACGTGGGCTTTGGTGAATGCGCCGGCGCATTCGGAAAGGAAGGGGACGTAGAGACCTTGGCGATCGCGCAGTTCCTCGATGTATTCCTCGGGCAATCCCTGCTCTACGGCTCCGGCGATAAGTAGCCTGAGGTAGCGGCGGGAGGGCATGGCTTCGGCGGTGGTGTCGTCGCCTGTGAGTGTTTGGGCTGAGGTGGGGGTGTGGTCGTTGTTCAGGCTGGGCGCATGAACTTGGACGGTGGTGAGGCCGTAGTTCTCTAGCTCGGAGGCGAAGATTTTTGGGAAGTCGGCGATCGCAATCCTGTGGATCACGCCGTGGGCTGTGGCATTTGCATCTGGAATGAGGTTGGCGAAGGCGGGCTCAAAGGGGATGATGCCGGGGAGGTTGAAAGCGAGGCGGTAGCCGGGGAGGGCGGCGGCGTGGCTGGCGTGGACTTGGACGTTGCGAAATTTGCTCAGGTAGCGCTGGGACATGTTGGAGCCGTAGGCGAAGTAGTAGGCAAAGTCGTTGTCGCTGATGTCGTTGGTCTGGGCTGGATGGGCTGAGGTTTCGGCGGCTGTGTTTTTGGGGGAGCGGTGCATAAAGTTGGAGGGGGGTAACCGATAAACAGGTATGGATTATTTCGCGATGCCCTCAGGATAAAAGCTATGGCGATAAATCACGATCCTAATGATGGTTTTGGCCATGGTTTGGATGCGTTGCATACCTCCCCATTTATGCTACTGGCCTGGAATACAGGCCAGTAGACAGTCTGAGATGCGCATTAGGATGCTTGAGGGCGCGGAATGCACGCTCCTGCGGTATTGCGATCGCCAAGCTAGCGCTAAGTAAGCGGACACAACTATCCAGCTAATCGGGCTTCGACTTCGCTCAGCCCTCGACTCCTTTGCTATCGCAGTGTCGCTGGTGGAGCGGAGCCGAAACCAGCATTGGCAAAAGCAAGGTTTATTTCAGGCCATCTACT
>CALIJJ010000021.1 GCA_938017515.1 uncultured Pseudanabaenaceae cyanobacterium | reverse complement strand
GGCAGCGTCCGTGGATCCTCAAGCACCGTCCTTCGGTTGGAATGCCTATGCGGAACGGACCAACGGTCGCTTTGCCATGGTGGGGTTTGTGGTTCTGCTGGTGATGGAGTTATTCACGCGTCAAGATTTCTGGACTTGGATTGGTTTTTAGGCCTTACGGCTAGGCCCGATCGCTGAGTTCCAAGCCTGGCTTGAAAACGCTTCAAGCGCTATCTGGGCAATATTTCGGACAATTTTCGAGGAATTATTTGGGCAATCTATAGAGCAGAAGGTGCTCTACAACGTTGCGAACGCTGATATCCCGGCTTTGGGTTGCCAAACCAAAGGGCTGTCGGATTCTGAGTTCGTACTTTTACCTTCTTCTCCGTTTTGCCCATGGCTTCCTCCGTTTATCAGTCTCCGGCCACCGCCGGGGGGCAATCCAATGCTGATCCCCCAGCCGAATCTTTGTTGTATCGGACACTCTGGGAAACCTGGGGACACCAAGATTTTCGCCCTCCCCAACGGGAGATTATCGAGGCGATTTTGGAACAGCGGGATGTGGTCGCGATTCTGCCCACGGGCAGCGGTAAGTCCATCTGTTTTCAGCTGCCGGCCCTACTCAAGCCCGGCTTAACCCTGGTCATCTCACCACTGATTGCCCTAATGGAAAATCAGGTGCGGGAACTACAGGAGCGTAAGGTTGCAGCGGCATTGCTCCACAGCCAGCTTGCTCCGGCTCAACGTCGCCGGGTTTTGACCCAGCTCGACCAGCAGCAGCTCCAGTTGTTGTACCTCTCACCGGAAACGCTGTTGAGTTTTCCGGTGTGGCAGCGGTTGATTGATCCCGAGTTGCGCTTAAACGGTCTGGTTTTGGATGAGGCCCATTGTGTGGTGCAGTGGGGCACGAGTTTTAGACCGGCCTACCAGCGTTTGGGAGCTGTGCGGGAAGCCCTTGTGAATCAACGGCGACAGCAGGAGCGTCTACCCGTGGCTGCGTTTACGGCGACGGCAGACTTGCCCACCCAGCGCACGCTGGTTCAAGCCCTGCAACTGGAGCGCCCGGAGATCTTCCAGCGCAATATTTATCGGTCCAATTTGCATATCAAGGTCGAAACCGTGTGGACGCCCCACCAGCGTCGCCAGAAAACGTTGCGCTATGTGCGCAGTAAGGGCAAGCAATCGGGATTGATCTATGGACGTACCCGTCGCGATTGTGAGGCGCTGGCCCAATACCTGACTGATCAAGGACTGCAAACGGTTGCCTACCATGGTGGGCTGAGCGATCGCCGTCGTCGTCAGGTGGAACAGGAATGGCTGAGTAACCGGCTCAAATTTGTCGTGTGTACATCGGCCTTTGGTATGGGGATCAACAAGGCCAATGTGCGTTGGGTGCTCCATTATCAGTTGCCCCTTCTGCTATCGGAATATGTCCAGGAAATTGGGCGAGGGGGCCGCGATGGCCTGATGGCGGAGGCTCTGTCTCTGGTGAGTGAGCCGACGGGCTGGTTGGAACCCAGTGACCAGCAGCGCGATCGCTTTTTTCTAGAGCGGCTGTCCCAACACGAACGGACGGCCCAAAAGCTCCTGCCCCAACTTGCCCCCGTCGGAGCCGTTGCCGATGTCGCCGAGCAATTTCCAGAAGCGGACACAGCCCTGGCTTTGCTGCACCACCAGGGCAAAGTTCGATGGGTGGATCCCTTTTACTATGCGCTGACGCCCTTTTCCCAGCAATCGCTTCGCCAAAGCGCCGCGCCAACGCCTACACCAGCCCCCCTCGCAACCACGCGTCATTTGCTGCGTCATAAATTACTGACCAAGCCGGACTGCCGCTGGCAGATGTTGTTACACAGCTTTGGCTGTGAACCCTTGCCCCAACCTTGCGGGCACTGTGATGGTTGTGCCCCGTAAATGATGTGGCAACGGTTTGCCACGGTTTGCCACGGTTCATCGAGTCACCCTTTTTGATGGTTTCTGGACGATAGTGAGTTGAGTCTCAGGTCTCCCATTCCAGGTTTCTCTAGGCCTCACCTTGAGAGGACAACGCTGCACGACTGTTTCCCAAACTTACTCTGTACTTCTCGATACAAAAATTGAGAAATATAGGGTGAGAATGTTAACCATTCTTGAAGATTCTGAGAGCGATATCTAGATGGTGTTTCTGTTTGAATCTCATGAGATTGAACGAGAACTTAATACAATCGAATTGTTCCACCAGGACTGTCATATCTGGATTCTTCGATCTTTTTCGTTGCCGAAAATGCTTAGAAAAAAGCCTTTTTCCCTATACGTAAGTACATAATAAATTACACAAAAGCCACAAAGTACGTTTAGTGGGAGACTGAGTGATTTTATATTCTCTTTATTGTTCAAGACTTAAAAAAAAGCTATGTTTTTTAAGGTTAATTGATTAACCCTGATCCGTTTTTTCGACCAACAGTCACTAGGCTTTGACTTAGAGCACCATGGGAAATGTAGGTTTAGAGCAGACCGTTGCGTTGCTGAATCAGATTTTAGAATTGCGCCTTGCGGGGGTGCTGAAGTACACGCAATATTCTCTGATGGTGTCGGGTTATACCAAGCTTTCCCTGTCGAGTCTGTTCACGGATTTGGCGAGTCAATCCCTTTGGCAGGCTCAGGAGGCGGGGCGATTGTTGACCGCCATGAATGAGCGCCCTGACTTGTCTTTGCCAGATTTTTCTGCGCCTCAGCATCAGTCCTCTCGGGAGATGTTGCTGCGATCGCTCAACCATGAGCATAAGCTGCTCGAACTTCACCGGACGCTGCTATGCAATACCCAGAGCCTGGGCTCTTATCTGGAGCAGCTTGCGGCGTCCATGCTGATTACGGCTGAGTCCCAGAGCCGGGAGCTGTCCCATCAGCTTGATGAACTCGAAGCTCCTGTGTATGTTGGTGTCTCTGCCTAGGGGCAGTTCGGCCAGTCTCAATGGAATGTAAACTAATGTGTAGCATTCCAGGTTTCGAGATCTATGGCCCTTCCGAATTTGAGTGGTGAGTTGAATCGCCGTCGTGTTTTGCGGTTGCTGGGTTTAGGTGGCTCAGCAACTTTAGGGTTGTCTGCCCTGGGGCTAACGGTTCCTGCGAAGTCTGCGATCGCCCTGGGGGGAAAGCTCCCGCCTCTGAATGAGCCTGCTCCCGGTTTTACGCTGCCGACGAATACGGGCGATGGTGAGATTTCCCTGGCGGATTATGCGGGTCAGTGGGTGGTGCTCTATTTCTATCCGAAAGATTTCACCTCGGGCTGTACGTTGGAAGCCCAGCGCTTTCAGCGAGATTTGCCGGAATTTATTCAGCGCAATGTGCAGGTGTTGGGGGTGAGTGCCGATGATGTGGACTCCCACGCTGAGTTCTGCGAGTCAGAGGGGCTGAAGTTTCCGCTGCTGGCGGATGTGAAAGGCCGGGTTAGCAAAGCCTATGGTTCTTGGATCGCGCCCTATTCGCGACGCCACACGTATTTGATCGATCCAGAGGGCTTGTTGCGTAAGGTCTATTTGGATGTGCGGCCCAGTATTCACAGCAAAGAGGTCTTGGCGGACTTGGACGAGCTGCGAAGCGCTTAGGCATTCTCTAAAAAAGGATGTACCTGACTCCCCTGATGCTGTGAGCTAAACCTCACAGCGCACAGCAAAATCCTGCTAAAGCAGGCTAGAGAAAAGTTACGACGATTTCTGTGAGCCGGTTTTAACCGGCATCTGCTTTCAGCCTGGGGATTGATCCCCAGGCTGCCCATGGGACAGAGATTTCTAGAAATCGCCTTAGACCATTGCAGGCTGGCAAATCTCACCGGAGAGTTCCTGTTCCTGCTGGGCAATATCAATGATGGCTCCCTGCAAAATCTGGCGAGGGGTCAGACCTTTTTCGTATAAACGCAGCCACTGCTGAGCGGTGTTGCCGTTGTCTAGGATCTTTTGCAGGGGAGACAGGAAGCAGCGGAAGCCGCCTGCCTTTGCAATGGGGGTGACTTCGGCATACAGCTCTTGGATCCAATCCTTTGCGAGGATCTCGCGGCCATCTTTCCAGTGGCGCAGGGTTGCATCCAGGCTGTCTTTGGCGACGGCCTTCTCGTTGGCTGCGGTGATCTCTAGCAGATCTTCGGCCAGATTGGAGCCCGAAATGCGGCTTTGCTGGAGCGGATCGAGCTGGGGATTGGCCAGGAGCTGTTGCAGGCGGGCTTCCAGTAGGGCGGTAATGGCGAGCAACGACACCGGGTCAGTGACGAGGTCACAGATGCGCAGTTCTAGGCGGTTGAGATCGTAGGGACGGCGATCGCCATTGGGACGCACCGACGACCAGAGATGCCGCACGCTCTGCATTGTCCCCAGGTCCAGCTGACGCTCGACCCAGCGAATATGATCAATGTGGCTTTCAAACAGGGGCACATGCTCCGGTGTGGGCGGGAAGGTGGCCCAGCGGGTAGAGTGGAAGCCCGTGACTTTGCCATCCAGGAACGGTGAAGAGGCGCTCAAGGCCAGGTATAGCGGAGCTTCGACCCGGAGCAGACGGCAGGCCCGAATCAAATCCTCAGGGTCGTCAATGCCCACGTTGATGTGGATGCTGGCGGTGACGACGCGGGTGCCGTAGGTTTGCTCGATGTAGTCGTGGTAGGGGTGGTCAGGGTTGGACCGATGGAAGACTTTGCTGTCGCCCAGGGAGAGCGTACTCCCCGGCACAATCGTATAGTCGCCGAGGGTTTTGAGGTAGCGGCGGAGCTGAAGGCGAGGGGTGACCAAATCACAGAGCAGTCGCTCGTAGGAGTCGCGCGGCGGCGTGATGTACTCGACATTGCGGCTGTCGGGCTCCCGCACAAAGTTGTCGAGATTAGCGGCAATGCGGTCGGAGAGGCCGACGATGTCTCCATCGGGGGTCCCGGTGTAGGCTTCTACCTCAAATCCTTTTAACAGCACCGCTTTTTCCTCGTGATTACTAATGGGTCTGTGATGGGCGTTGTTTGAGCTTGATCCGGTCTTAGCTTGATCCGGTCTTAGCTATGATCTAGCCCTAGCTTGATTCAGCAACGCCTTAAAAACGTCTGTCGGTGGTCGTAAACAACTGGGACGCCGATCGACACAATCGGCACCCTTCCCAGGTTAATCAGTGTTGCTGAGAAAGCACTGAAAATTCCACCGGGTTGTCTCAATTCGAGCGATCGATTCGATGTCTCCAATCAAGGCATGTCTCAAAATCAAGTCATGGAAATGACCTGTGCTCAGATCCTCCCCATGATGGCCAGAAGGGCACAGGCCGTCCTCAGAGATCTAACGGTTAGTGTAAACGCTAGTTACCCCTGCTCAGGCTCCTACAGTGCCCTTTGGTTTGGATTTTCGTTCACTTCTACTGATTCTTTTCGCTTTGGAGGCGCTCGAGTTCAGCCCGCAATTCGGCGACCTGGGTGGTGAGGTCCTGAATGTCTGAAGTCATGTCTGGGGCCGGGGCCGAAGCCGTCGTATCCACGGTTTTGTAGCTGTCGTTGCTGGTGTTGATGCCTTGCTGGGCCAGGAACGTATCCACAAAACCACGGGCTTCCTGTTCGGTCACCGCTCCCTTGGCTTCCCATTCAACCTGGAGTTGGTCGAAGTCAGTGGTGAGCTTGCGCATGTTCTCATCCCACTTGTTGGAGTCTTGGACGCTCTCAACGAAGGACGCTGCCGCACCTAGGGTTGTGTGAAAACCCTTTTGGAGCGTTTCGGTAATGGTGTCAGGGTTCATCGCTATTTCTTGCTGCAACAACGTGGACGATTGGATCTTATCGCAAGCCCATAACCCTGGCATTACGGCTGAACTTACGGAAAATACGACTTCCAGGGAAAGATTAGGAGCCCAGTGGGGACAAGGCTGACTAGGAGGGCAAGGGTTACTCAGAGGGTAAGAATTACTCAGAGGATAAGAATTACTCAGAGGTAAGAATTACTCAGAGAGTAAGGGTGACTAGGCAGACTCAAGGTATTGGTTCACATCTGCAAAGACCTGGCTGAGTTCAGCTTCGGTGCTGAGGCGTAGGTGCTCGTCTCGCAAGGTCACCAGAACCTTGGCTGCGAAGGGGGTGGGCCAAATGTTGGGGTTGCAAAACAGCTCTAGGAATAGCTCGTCTTTGTAGCGATATTCAACGGGCTTTTGGGGGGAGCGTGCTTTGCCGTTGCCTGCATTGGCGACGGCCTTGAGCCTCACCATCATTTCGTCTAGGGTGGCCTTCAGGTCATTCACAGCGTCAGTGGGCAAGTTGAGGGAGACTGACCCGGTTTCAAGATTAATTGTGAGCTGGGACATGAAAGATACCTTCAATGAAGCAGAAGCGGAGGAAATGAATTGGACGCAGAGACTGAGCGAATGATCTGCCGTCTCACCGATGCTCGCTGATCCCCACCGGAAAGCTGCGGCCATGTCACGACTCTTAATCCCCGTGGGCGATCGCCGTGAAGCTGTGTAAAGGCTGTTCAAAGGTTGTTTCGGGGGAATGCTGGGGTGTTGACCATATATTTGGTGCTGATGTCGTCGGGCCGATATCTTTAGGTCGATACTTTTTGGACCGATACCTTTGTCTAGGGTGAGGCAAACCCCCTGGATGATTCGTAGCAGTGCCATACCGCAATATCAGACACCCGGATAGAATTGGACTGCATGGCGGTATCATGACCCCTCTGACGGAGGGGATGCCAGTGCAGCATTGGCTGTGATACGAAGTACTGGCTGTGGTAAAAGCGTTGACTGTTACAACGTTGACTAGAGCAAAGTTGACCAGAGCAGAGTTGAGTAAACGTGGTGGGGATTTTGATGAAGCGACCCATTTTGGTTGGCGGTGTGGGTTTGGCCACGGGGTTGTGGCTGTTGGACAGCATTAGTTCTGCGTCGGCTCAGTCTGCGGACAGCTTTGGTTTTACGGCAACGTTGGCCCTGGGGGCTGGGGTTTGGTGGTTGAGCAGTCGCTCGAAGGAGTCTGATGCGCTCCAGGTGATTAATCCGCCGACGATCACTCGGGCACAGGTGGAAAAGGCGATCGCCCAGGCCCAGATCACCCTCGATCAACTCGGTGCGGAACTGAAGCCCGAGGATCTGAAGCTGATTCCGGCGGGGGCGTTTCCGAAGTTGCATGCGTTGCTGGCGAAGCTGGGGTCGGAGCTGGATCGTCAGGAGTTGCGTGTGGGTGTGGTGGGTGGTCAGGGTGTGGGTAAGACGTCGCTGCTGGAGGCGATCGCCCAAACCTGGAAGCCGACGACGGTGGAGAAGCTGCAGCTGCTGGATACGCCGCAGCTGTTTACCCAGGACGCGTTGGTGAAGGCGGGGGCGGATGCCTCTCAGGAGGATTGGCGGATTCCCCAGACGCTGTTGGAGGCGGATGCGGTGTTGTTTATGACCGCTGGGGATTTGACGGAGACGGAGTTGCGTTGCATTGCCTGGATTAAGGAGCGGGTGCCGCGGCTGTATGTGGTGTTGAATAAGCAGGACCAGCGGTTGCCCCAGGAGCAGGCGGCGTTGTTGAGTCAGGTGCGATCGCATCTCAAGGATTTGGTGGATGCGGGGGATGTGGTGGCGATCGCAGCCCAGCCTTCGCCGTTGACGGTGATTCAGCCCCAGGAGGACGGCTCGGTGCAGCAGCAACAGACGCAGCCGGAGGCGGATCTGCTGCTGTTGTTGGATCGGTTGAATCAGCTCTTGGTTGCGGAGCCAACGCAGCCGTTGGTGTGGAAGACGTTGGAGTATCAGGCGGAGCGGCTGGAGGCGGAGGCGAAGGCGTTGTTGAATACGCTGCGTCAGAAGAAGTCGATGAAGATTGTGGAGCAGTATCAGTGGGTGTCGGCGGGGGCGGCGTTTATTAATCCGTTGCCGAGTTTGGATTTATTGGCGACGGCGGCGGTGAGCAGTCAGCTGATTGTGGATTTGTCGAAGGTGTATCAGCAGCCGTTGTCGTTGGACCATGCGAAGGTGATGGCGACGACGATGGCGGAGATGTTGATTAAGTTGGGGGTGGTTGAGGTGTCAACTCAGCTGCTGGGGACGGTGTTGAAGGCCCATGGGGTGACGTATTTGGCGGGGGGAGCGATTCAGGGGGCGAGTGCGGCGTATTTGACGCGGGTGGTGGGGATGAGTTTGATGGAATATTTTGAGGCGTTGGCGGTGACGGGGTCGGCGGTGTCGGAGGAGCAGTCGATGGATCTGTTGCGGCAGGTGTTGCAGCGGACGTTCCAGGCGAGTCGGCAGACGAATGTGTTGCAGGCATTTGCGACCCAGGCGATGCAGCGGCTGAAGCCGGAGAAGGTGGTGGTGGAGCAGCCGTTGAGCTAGGGCCGGAATGTTTGGGGTGGAGATTCAATTCATCCCAGGATTTGTAGGGACGAACCGCTGTTCGTCCAGCCGATGCGGACACTAACGCATGGGACCATGGGACCGGACGAGCGCGGCTCGTCCCTACGGTTTACCTAACGATTGCGTGGAGTTTTTATTCCATTTGAGGGCGGTGTTTGGGGAGATTTGGTTCCGAATTCGGAAAATCCTAGAAAGAATCGAAAATGCCCGGAGATTTTTAATTTGCTGCGGTAGAACAGAATAGTCGTGTCTGTGTCTCAATGCTTTCAATGTCCGCCATGCTCAAGCAACTCGAAAAGGATATTCAGCGATTACAAGACCAGCGAGCAAATAAGGAAAATACGCTGACGACGATCGCTCCAGAAGAGAAGGTGCGTATTGAGCAGCAGATCGAGGATCTAAAGGGAGAGATTGCGAGCAAGCGTCAGAAGTACCTTGAGGAGCTAGCCGATCGCGCCGATGAGCTGGCGGTTGAGGAATCTGAGGCGGAGGTGATTACGGCTGAGATTGTTGAAGCGGTTGGCCAAATCGAGCAGCAGCCAGAAGCCTCAGAAGAGATGCTGGCGATTTTGCGGGAACTCCGTGACAAGCTGAATGAGCCTGGGGTTACGGCGGCGGCAAAGTTGAAGGGGAGTATTTCATCGTTTCCGCCGTTTATTGGAGTGACTTATGAGGCGGAGCTGGATACGGAGCAATTGTTGCGCAAGTATTTCCCGACGTTTCGGACGTGGTATTTGGCAGCTGCAAAAAAGCGATAGGCTCTGGGTCATCCGCGAATACTCAGGGCCATCACCCTTCTAAATACTTTGGTGTTCCCTATCCTCAAAACCCTTTCTTTGTTGGACGAGAGCGGATTCTTGCGGATTTGCATGCGGCGCTGACGGGGGACGGAGCAGCGGCGATTAGTCAGGCGATTTCTGG
>CALIJJ010000020.1 GCA_938017515.1 uncultured Pseudanabaenaceae cyanobacterium | reverse complement strand
CTAGCGCTATCCTGTCGTTGATTCCGATCAAAGACAACGAGGTGGCGGAACGTTACGCGAAACTCTTAGGTGCAGCAGGTTGGCACTAACGGAACTGCCACAGGACTTGGATTCACAGGATTTGGATTCATTGTGGGGAATACGGAAACGCCAGGCATCCCAATGCGTTAAGTTCTGATTTCGAGCCAGCCCATCCTGTCCCCCGCTGCACTACCCTCAAGGCATCCGTCGCGCTTCTCCCAGAACGCCATGCCCGCCCAATCTCCTCTCCACTTCATCCCTCCCAGCTTCAATCCCTGGGTTCTTCGAGGCGTCAAGCTGGTCCTGCCCACTGTGATGCAGCGCCAAGGTGGCATTGCCTCTCTCAAAACCGACAACATCGATCGCCTCATCAACGCCTACCAGCAGTTCCAACACGGCAAAATCCGCCTGCTTCTCGCCTTTCGCCACCCCAGCGCCGACGATCCCTTCTGCCTCATGCAGCTCATGAACCGGGAACTCCCTCGGGCAGCACAGATGCAAGGGCAACCCCTCCAAGAGCCGAGCCACTTTCACTTTGTGTACGATCGCGGTATCCCACTCTGGGCCGGTGACTGGGTCGGCTGGGTCTACGCCCGCCTCGGTGGCATCCCCATCCTGCGGGGCAAGGTCGATCTGCGCGGACTACGAACAGCCCGGGAAATATTAACCGAAGGTCGCTTCCCCCTCGCCGTTGCACCGGAAGGCGCCACCAATGGCCACAGCGAAATTGTCAGTCCCATCGAACCCGGTCTTGGCCAACTGGCGGTTTGGGCCGTAGAAGACTTGTGCAAAGCCGGCCGAGACCAGGAAACCGTCGTCATTTTGCCCATCGGCATTCGCTACTACTACGGACAAGGTGAGCAGGGACAAGAAGCCTGGGAGGCGATCGCCCAACTCCTCACCCAACTCGAACAGGACTCTGGTCTCAATAGCCCTCCAGAAGCAACCGCCAATTCCCAATCCCTCTACCCCCGCCTCTACCGCCTGGCCCAAAGTCTACTCCAGCGCATGGAAGACTTCTACCGTCAGTTCTATCAACAACCCATTGCGCCTTTCCCAGACATCGACATCCTCGAAGCCGATACCTTTGCCGAACGACTGGGGGCACTCCTTGATGTCGCGCTGAAAGTTTCAGAATCCTCCTTCGGCATCGGTGCCAAGGGCAGCATTATCGATCGCTGCCGCCGTCTCGAACAGGCCGGTTGGGACCGCATCTATCGCGATGATCTCAAAGACTTATCTCAACTCAGTGCCCTAGAGCGCGGCCTCGCCGATCGCATCGCCGAAGAAGCCCAACAGCGGCTCTGGCACATGCGCATCGTCGAAAATTTCGTCGCCGTTACCGGCACCTACGTTCGCGAAAAGCCGACACCAGAACGCTTCGGGGAATCCGCCCTGTTGATGTGGGATCTGATCGCAAAGCTCAAAGGGCAAAGTGCGCTAAAGCGGCCCAAGCTAGGCCGACGCCAGGCACACATCACCATCGGCGCCCCCATCTCAGCCACCGACATCTATAACCAAGCCCACCAGGAACCAGCCTCCCGCCGCGCCAGCCGCCAAGCCGTCAAAACCATCACCCAAACCCTGCAATCCACGCTGCAATCCATGGCAACAGCATGAGTCCTTTCGCTTCAGGCAGTGCCTTCAACCAAAATATTTGATACATTGGAACTACCCTCCTGATTCAGAGATAGGTAAGGTTCCAGGACTTTTTATGGATTCTTTCTCTTGGCCTGGGTTGCTGAAGCTAGAACAGAATCATTGCATCCTTCACCACACGGGCCATTTTGCAACGGTCGCCCGCGTATCTCCCTGCCGCTATGAAGATGGAGAAATTGAACTGCGCTTCGACAGTGGCCCACTGAAGCTGCTCTATCTCAACTACCGCGCTCAGCTTGAACACCATGTGTTCTATGCCTGGCACCCGAGCTGGCCAGCCCCTGCATTTCGGGCGGGCGATCGCGTCTGGCGGCGGGGTGATGCCATTGGCCAGATCAATGAAATCGAAGCGATTTCCCCCCGTTTATCACCGAACAATACATCCGCCGCCTCCAGCTTCTATCGCTACTATCTCAAGGGCAGCCAAGAGCTTCACCCCGAAACCTATTTAGTACGGAGTTCGTTGACAGCCTGAGTATTTTCTCTAGCAACGCCATGCTTTTTAGCGAATTCAGACAAATCTCAGGGAATCATCCCTAGACCTTCAGTTAGCGCCCACGGGGAATTCAGGCAAGCGCTGCATAGTAAGGACATCGAAGAGAACAAGCGGCCCACACAACCGCTTCCCCCATTCCCCGAAGCTATCATCATGGAATTAATCACTCGTACTATTACTGTTTTGGTCATTGGTGTTGCGATCGTCGCTCCCATCAAAGCGCAAGGTGCTGTGCCAGGAAGCAATGAAACGTTCAAAAACCAAACCCTCGTTGAAGTTCCGCTCACCAACCCCCTGCCTGGTGAAGCCGAAGTCAACTGAGGTTTGCCCCAGCATGATTTATCGACACCAACTTCTCAGTTCAGCGTGTAGACCGCAGAATGTCCTTGTAGATGCGAACAAGCAAACGTAGCCAAGACAGCGCCCCACAGCAAACTGAGACCATTGACAGAAATACAAAACCAGCGCTCAAATTTCTGCGTTTTCAGAGCACAGCTTTTCATGAGTCGCTAAACGATGAATCCCAATCATCAGCACTCACCACTTCACTCTGCCGATACCAACTTTGATTCGCGACTTGATAAAACCATTCACCCACCGCTTCATTCCAGCGACAGGCAACAATCACCTGAAACCCCTGAGAGGATGAATCCAAAATATAGATGGAATCCCCAACAGAGAAATGTGGTATTGACTGCCAATGGGATGCCATGCCCCCCAAGCCCCAAGTAACTTCCATTCTTGGAAGAGTATCCATTCTAGTTTCTAGGAATTAAACTTCTCTAGCAACCCTCCAAATGTCTTGTATCACAAATGTATTGGCCAATACATGTAGCTTTTAGCGTAATTTTCAGGCAAAAATGCCGCACAATTGACCAAACGTCTAGATAAGGCAAGATTATCTCGCTCATTGTGGGCTTTAAGCAGGCATCTCGACCCATTCAGCCATCATCAGCGATGGTCCCACTCAAACTGGGCCAACAACAGTAAGCACCCAGAAATAACACCACCTGTAATCAAAAAAGGCCAGGCAGGCCAGAGTCGCAAGAGCCCCAAGGCCACTCCATGGAGAACAACAATTCCCAAGAGCGCCCGTGACTCCATACCCACTGCCGTCACCCCATAGCCAACCGCACAGAGACCAAGCCAGAGGGGGCAAAGATTTAGGAGAATGGGAATCACACTTCGATAGATGCCGTAATCCGTCAGACCTAGGCCTACAAGAGTAATCCCCGCCCATAGAAAAATGACCCATCGGGCATTCTTTGCGACAGCCCAGGACCAGGCACAAACGCTGGAAAAGACTAAAACAGAAAGGCTCAAACCAGACCAAACCCGGGCTTGGTGATGCCAATCAAAAGCATGGAATTGAGCTGTAAAGAAGATGACAGCAACGGCGATCGCCCATAGCAGCAATGCCTGGTCTAGACGTGTGTAATAAATCTGAGGAAACAGTCTGCCTAGCAACTTCCTCTGCTTGGAATCCCAGCCCAAATAAACCACGCCATCTCGCTCATCCCTGGGCAGATCATCACGCTTCCACTGCATGATCGGACGAGGCGCATTACTATTTACCATGCCATCCACACCAAGCGCACTCCTCGGCAAAGTCCCTTCCATCATCCAATGCGATCGCCCCAACGGATCATTCAAAGCCCCTCGTCTCAAATATCCCAAGCCTTCTCAAATATCCCAAGCCGTCTCAAATATCCCAAGACAGCCTTCTCAACTCAAAAGCGCTACCTCCTGTGAGAGGCAGCGCTTTATCAAACTGCTGATCAATTCAGCATTGCCAGACCTAACGGAAATTAACCGTTAATCGCGGGAGCAGTCAGAGCAACGGGAGCTGCTTCACCAGAAGCCAGGTCCAAGGGGAAGTTATGAGCATTGCGCTCGTGCATCACTTCCATACCCAGGTTGGCACGGTTCAGTACGTCAGCCCAAGTGGAAACAACGTGACCCTGGCTGTCAATGACAGACTGGTTGAAGTTGAAACCATTCAGGTTGAACGCCATCGTCGAG
>CALIJJ010000019.1 GCA_938017515.1 uncultured Pseudanabaenaceae cyanobacterium | reverse complement strand
CATCACGCCTTTCCCGCAATTTCGCTCTGAACATTTTTGGCAGTCTCCTGACGCAACAGAATAAGGGCCCTCAGATTCAACGCCAGCGTCGCGGCATCGAGATTAAGTCAAAACGCGAAATCGAAGTCATGCGGCAGGCATCCAAGATCGTAGCCACGGTCCTGAAGGAAATTTCGGGGATGGTGGAACCGGGCATGACCACCATGGACCTGGACAAGTATGCCGAGAAGCGTATCCGCGAGATGGGTGCAACCCCAAGCTTCAAGGGCTATCACGGCTTCCCTTGCTCCATCTGTTCCAGCATCAATAACGAAGTCGTCCACGGGATTCCGAATAAGAAAAAAGTCATCAAAGAAGGTGACGTGCTGAAGGTGGACACCGGAGCGTTTTATCAGGGCTTCCACGGTGACTCCTGCATCACCATCGGTGTGGGCGAGGTCAAGCCAGAAGCTCAAACCCTGATCCGAGTCGCAGAGGAAGCGCTGTTCAAGGGGATCGAGCAAGTGAAGGCGGGCAACTATCTGCTGGACATTGCTGGTGCGGTGGAAGATCACGTTAAGTCCCATGGCTACAGCGTTGTGGAAGATTACACAGGTCACGGTGTCGGCCGGAATCTCCACGAGGAGCCCTCGGTGTTCAATTTCCGCACCAATGAGATGCCCAATGTGAAACTGCGGGCGGGCATGACCCTAGCCATCGAACCCATCCTTAATGCAGGCTCGAAGCAGACCCGGACGCTGAAGGATAAGTGGACTGTGGTGACCATGGATCGTGCGATCTCGGCCCAGTGGGAGCACACGGTGCTGGTGACGAAGGATGGCTACGAAATTTTGACCGATCGCACCAAGGTCTAGGCGGATTTCAATCCAAGGCCGTTGCTTTCAGCATCACAGCTCATGCTGCTGAGCAACCCGCTGGTTCGTTGATGAATTGGGAGGCATCCGCCAATGGTCCAGGGCCCAATCAAATCGCTGTCATTGGAGGCATTTCTGCAACTGCCAGAGACGGGACCTGACAGCGAATATATTGACGGTCAAGTCCTCCAAAAACCCATGCCCCAGGGTAAGCACAGCCGACTGCAAAAGCGGTTAATTTACAAAATTGAGTCTGTTGTGCAGTCCGAGGCGATCGCCGAGGCGTTTCCAGAGCAGAGCTGCGCTGCACCTTGGGTAGGCGCTCTGTCGTGCCGGATGTGGTTGTTTTGAAGCAAGAAACCATTCCGGCGGATGATTCGGGTGAAATTGCGAATGCGGTTTTGAGGGCTCCGGATTGGACCATCGAAATTCTGTCACCGAATCAGGATTACAAAAAGGTCCCGAGGAACATTTTGCATTGTCTCGATCACGGTTATGAGATGGGTTGGCTACTGGACCCGGAAGAGAAAACCGTTTTTGCTTCGCCTCAGGATGGGCGATCGCGAAACTTCGATAAAGCTGATGCTCTACTCCCCGTTCCTAGCTGGGCCTCAGCTTTGAACTTAACGGTCGGTGAATTATTTGGCTGGCTGATGAGCTAAACGCATCATTCCTAAAGGCGAATGGCATCACTGCAATCGGCGTTGCTGAATTACATGTAGCGCTAGGTTTATTTCCCAAATTGCAGACTCAAAAACTCATCACGACTTACTAAAGAGTTGGAAGTAGCCAGAAACAAAAAGCTCTTTCAGCGGAAACGTCACAAAGGTCAGCGGATTAATCGTGACAATAATGTTGTGGCGGTTTTTAGCTGCCTGAGCAACAACCTTGCGGGCAACTTGCATCCCATCCATGATGCCAACCGGATTCAGCTCACTCTTGAACGGACCCAAAATAATCTTGCGAATCGGACAAGGCGCATCCAATCGCCGTAGCGTCACCAAATCCCCCAATGTTCGCTTGCTCAACTCATAGAGCGGGCTCAGTGCCGGATTCGACTCCGCCTCCGACGTATTTACCCAAACTTCCTTCTTCTGGGCGTTCCCTTCATTCACCGTCGTGAGAAACAGTTCTAGCAATCGCCAACTCGAAAAGGCATTGACTTCGTAGGATTTTTCGATTGCCGCTGGGGTGCGATCGCCATAGACATTCACCCCGTGGTTCAGCACCAGAATATCGATCTCTGTCAACAGGTCCGCCAAAGCGGATTCTTCACCGACTCTCCAGGTCACCGTCGCAATCGCAGTTGAATCGCCATCCGCCTCAATCTCAATAGACTGCGATCGCGATGTCAGCGCCGTCAGCACCGCCCCCTGGCCATGGAGCTGATGCAGGAGCGATCGCCCCAATGTCCCAGAAGCCCCCGTGACGGCAATTTTTTTACCCTTGAAAAATTGTGTCGTTGACTGTCCTACGCCCATGGGTCACCTGGATTTTGCCCAATTTTTTCTGGCGGATTTTTATTCCACCCTCGCCTGCATTATTACAGCCCCAAAAGGGTACTCTAATGTCTGCTGGACGGGTACGAACATCAAATGGAGGCTACTGAGCAAAACATGGACTTTAGTCAACTGTCCCCTGCGCCGAAACAGGCCGTCGGTGTCTACGTTCCCTACTACAACCAGCAGAACAAACGCTCCGTTCTGCCCTTTGCCATCAGCCTTTACCAGAAGGGGTCCGTCGAAGGTGAGCGACGCATTGAGGGAGGCGACAGCGTGCCCTTCGTCGCAAGCTGGTTTGTTTCAGCCCTGCCCTCCGACATCACCCGCTGTCGTATTCAGTTCGACGGAAACTCCGAGCTGGATTACGAAATAACAATGGCAAACCACGAATTCATTGAGTACCTGATCGATTTGCTGATCAATCACAAACGCCTCAAAATCACAGACTTTCCCCAATCCTTCTATCGCCGACTGCTGCAATATGAAGATGCCTAGACCCGAGGCCTAGAATCAGGACTCAAAAGCCAAGCTTCAAAAATAAAGGGCCTTGAGCGTCAAGCGCATTTAGACAAGCTAAGCTTTATGGCGTCCTGTTACCTTGTGACAGCCCGTTACAAAGCCCGTTACAAAGGATTTGCGTCGTCTGCGCAGCCTCCTTAGAATGGATGCATCCGCTTTCCTCTGGGGTCAATAGAAAACGTGCCAAATACCGCGAAGCACTTACTTGTGGGCTCCGTTGAAGCCCACAGCGGCAAGTCAGCAATGGTGCTTGCGATCGCGCACCAGCTTCAGTCCATTGGACAGAGCGTCAGCTACGGCAAACCCCTCGGCTCCTGCCTAGACAACCCCCTGGGCCCTGCCTGCAATGCCCCTTCCGCCGAACACGCAGGGATGATGGACGAAGACGTGCGTTTTCTGGCGAAAAGTCTTAACCTGCCCAGCGAAAAGCTCCATCCCACCCTGCTCCTTTTAGACCAAGAGACGATTCAGAAGCGCTTGCTCCAGCAAGACGCAACGGACTACAGCCAACACCTGAGCCAGTATCAGGATGGCCGGGGCAGCGATGTTGTCCTGATTGAAGGACCTGGAACCCTGGATGAAGGCTATCTTTTTGGCCTCTCTTTACGACACACCGCAGAAGCGCTAGATGCATCCGTGCTGTTGGTGAGCCGCTTCAGTGAGCCCTGGGGCGTTGACTCGATTCTGGGTGCCAAGCAGCGACTGGGCGATCGCGTCCTCGGTGTCGTCTTCAATGATGTCCCCACCCAACATCTCGAAACCGTCACATCGACGATCAAGCCAGCCCTGGAGAAGCAGGGTATTCAAGTTTTTGGCGTCGTCCCCCACAGCGAACTCCTGCGCAGCGTCAGCGTGGCAGAACTGGTTTATCGTCTCAATGCCACGGTGATTTCTTCCCCGGAACGGCAGGATTTGATGGTGGAGAGTCTCTGCATCGGTGCCATGAACGTGAACTCCGCACTGAAATATTTCCGCAAGGGTCACAACATGGCGGTGGTGACAGGGGGCGATCGCGCGGATCTCCAGCTCGCGGCCCTAGAAACCTCCACCCAATGCCTGATCCTCACGGGACGCGTTGAGCCTCGCAAGGATATTGTGGCACGGGCCGTGGAAATGGAAATCCCCATCATTTCTGTGGACCTCGACACGCTCAGTACCGTAGAAATTGTCGAGAAAGCCTTTAGTGAAGTGCGCTTCCATGAGCAGGTTAAGGCCCAGTGCATTTCCCAAATGAGCAGCGACCACATTGAGATTGAACGATTGGCCAGCGCACTGGGCTTGCAGCGTCAGGCTTAGCCATGCTGCCCAGTGAACTGCTGATCAACCGGCTGAATGGGGAAACCGTCGCCCCGAAACAAATCGAGATTGACGATGAGCATCGGGCGATCGCTCAATCCTTGATCGACTGTTTTGCTCAATTCCAGGGCAAACGCCAGGGCGAGCTGGATGAGCGTCTGGCAGAGCTGGAAGGCGAAAGCCCGGATTACAAGCTCAAACGCGGTTTGGCTCATCTCCTGCGTAAGGGGTTTTCCACGTTCGAAGAAGTCAGCCCGTTGGACCCGATAGAGCTGCGCCGTCAGGTGTTTGCTCTGTCGGCCCAATCTGCGCCCAGTCCCATCCAAACCGAACAGACACTGGTGACGATCGCCCGCCAACTCAGCCAGTCTGCCTCAGCGGATATTGCCACTCAAGATTCAGCGTCAGAAACACCAGCCTCCACGAGCGAAGTTTTACCTGAGCAGGTGCGTAGCGGTCTCTATGCAGACCTCCCCAGCAATCGCATCCTGACGGAATACAACCCGCCCACGCCTGATGCCCTACTCCACCGCTACAACCTCTCCCAGGTCCAGGGCATTTTCTACCAGGCGACCCAAGTCATCCTCAATGCCCACCGCAACGACCCCGGCGAATACAAGCTACTCTTCCGCTATCTGAAATTGTTCCAGCTCATGGCCTACATTGAAGGCGATGCGGACCAGGGGTTCACCATCACCGTCGATGGACCCACCAGCCTGTTCAAAGCCAGTACACGCTATGGCCTGTCCCTCGCCAAATTGCTGCCTGCTCTACTCCACGTCACCCGCTGGAGCATGACCGCCACGCTACAGCGGCGAGATTTCTACACCAAAGAGCTGCGCAAAGGACAATTCACCCTCAACTCTGACTGCGGCTTGGTCAGTCATTATCCCCCCGGCAAAACCTACGACAGCATGCTGGAAGAGGCCTTTGTCAAGCGCTGGGAAAAGCTCAAAACCGATTGGCGGCTGGAGCGAGAGGTGGATTTGGTACCGATTCCGGGGAGTGTGATGATTCCCGACTTTCGGCTGGTGCATCCCGATGGGCGATCGCACCTTCTCGAAATCGTCGGCTACTGGCGGCCCGAATACCTGCGCAAGAAATTTGCCCAGGTGCGCAAATCCGGCCGGGACGACCTCATCCTGGCTGTTTCCGAACGGCTCAACCTCGAAAAAGCCGGGGTCAAGGTCGATCAGGTTTCAGTTCCTATCATTTGGTTCAAAGACCGGCTGCCCCCCAAAGCCGTATTGGAAGTATTGGAAGACGCACCTTAAATAAAGTTAGAAGAAAATAAATTAGAAGACGAATTAGACCAATCCCTCCTCTTTCCCTGTTCCAGCCTGAACTCTGTCGGGATAAAGCCTACGTCGTACAATAAAAACTTGTTCGTCATTGCCGTCCATAGGACGGACCCCTAACCCATGGTCAGGCCCGAAGAAGTCGAAACGATGATTCAAGCCAAACTACCCGACGCCCAAGTGCAGGTGGAAGACCTAACCGGCGGCGGCGACCATCTCCAGGTAACCGTCATCTCCACCGCCTTCGAGGGAAAATCTCTCGTACAGCAACATCAGCTCGTCTACGGTGCAGTTAATAGCGCGATGGCCAGCGAGGCCATTCACGCCCTGGCGCTCAAAACTTACACCCCTGGGACCTGGGCCACTGCAAACGCTTAGCATCGCAGTTAGCGCCTGGAATCAAGTACCTGGAATCAAGCACCTGGAATATCGACTAGAGATATCCAGAAATCCGTACAATTAGAAATCGCTTCATCAGAGAATTCACCATGCCACCAGAAGTCAAAGCCAAACTCGATAGCCTCGTCCAAGACAACAAAATCATGGTCTTCATGAAGGGCAACAAACTCATGCCCCAATGCGGATTCTCCAATAATGTTGTTCAGATTCTCAACTCCCTGGGCGTTCCGTTTGAAACCGTCGATGTTCTGGAAAACCAAGACATTCGCCAGGGAATCAAGGAATACTCCAGCTGGCCCACCATTCCCCAGGTGTACATCAGCGGCGAATTTATTGGCGGTTCAGACATCATGATTGAGCTTTACCAGAGCGGAGAGCTTCAGCAAAAAGTCGAGGTTGCCCTGGCGTCTTAGTGATCTGAATCTTAGCAGCCTGCTCTTCGTGGTCTGGCTCTAGTTATTTTCCACAAGGATCAGTCAACAGCGAAAAACCTCCCAGTGAATCTACTGGGAGGTTTCTTTCTGGAAACGACGGAGAAAAACGTATTTCTACGGTTTTCTGAAGGGGATTCTGGCAGTTATCTATTACCTATCGAGACCGATGAAAGCTTAACTGAAACGACAATCAATCAGGACTCATTCAATCAGACCCGAGCCCCAGACCCGAGCCCACCAAAAACTCAGGATGCTCGGAAATCAACGGTACCGTCGATCCAACTCACGCTCCATCTGAGGCTGTGGAGACTCGAAGTTGGAAGGATCATAGAGGAAGCGCATGGTTTCCTCTTCCAGCCGATGAATCTGAAAGGCTTCAACGGTGTTCGCAACTTTCAAAGCGGCGAGGTAACCATCAAGGAAAAGACGTAAATCGTCAGAACGATAACCTCTCTCCCACATTTCGACCATGGAATCGGTCAATTTCTGGTAGTGGCGGATCACAGCGGTGTTTTGTAGCATGGCAAAACCTTAAGTTTTGTACTCTTCAAAGGCCGGAACTGGGCGACTCTACACAAAAATCAATCTGTTTTGATGTCGCGCCTGTAGTAAAGCTTTTCACTAGGGGCTGCCCAATCATTGTACTGCGAATCGCTCAGCCTGCTTGACCAGAATACCGAATCAGCCATAACGATGAGGAGGAGCTGGATCGCAAGTTAGGCCGTGAGGCGGTATCGATGGGCACGAACTAGGTGTTAACAATCACGAAGAAGATGAGGACAAGTAGCAGCAGCTACAATCATTTCCAACCAGTGTTTGTTAACGTTGCTTTACGATTTGGCACAAGTCGCGGCATCACGCCAGGGCTTCGCATCAGGATTCAATCGAGACGGACGGATTTTCTGTGAGCGTATCTCTGTGACTTCCTTGCAAATACAGCTTATCGCCGACAATTCCCACTTACGTTCTCTGCTTAGCTGGCACCTGCAGCAGGAGGAGTACCGGGTGGCCCAGGCTACCGGCGTAAGACAGGCGATAGAACAGATGCGGTTGCGATCGCCCAGCCTTGTCATCCTTGATTCGGAGCTGTCGGATGGTTCTAGCCTTGAGCTTTGTCAGTGGCTCTGTGAGAACGGCTCAGCCCTAGTGATGATTTTATCGGCCAAGAGTGCGGAGTCGGATGTGGTCGAGGGCCTGCGAGCTGGTGCCGATGACTACCTGGCCAAACCCTTCGGCATGCAGGAATTTTTGGCTCGGGTCGAGGCATTGGTGAGAAGAACTCGCTCCACAAGCCCCCCAGCCTCCCTTCAGTACGGCGATCTCGAAATTGACCTCATACAGCGACGTGTCCGCCTCCTGGCCCAGCAGATTGAGCTGACGCCCCAGGAATTTAGTCTGCTCTACGTCTTGGTTCAGGCGAGTGGGATTGCGCTTTCACGGGCCGATATTCTTCAACGGGCTTGGCCCGACGGCATCGACAATCCTCGCACCGTCGATACCCATGTTCTTTCGCTGCGCAAGAAGCTCGAGGTGGATCCTCGACAGCCCAGCCTTATTCAAACGGTTCGCAATGTCGGTTACCGTTTCCATTTGGATGGTGTTGAGCGGGGTGAGACGCCGAAGGCTTCCTCTTCCCCTCTGCCAACGCCCAATACTGTACCCGCCTCTACAGAATCAAACGGGCAAACAACATCAAACGGGCAAACGACAGGGACTTCTGCCATCGCATCAGTGCCCTCAATGACTCAATTTCCGTCTCATTAATGCAAATCCGATGGCTGCAAATTGGGGCGAGCTTCGTCTAGATCATCCCCCCAATCTTCGTCGTCCCACTCTGCATGGCTGGGCTGCTCCTTCGACAGCAGCGTTGCAATCGCTGTGGATGGGTCTGCTCCGGTGACAGGATGCAACTGGCCTTGGGACAGGACAAACGTCTGATGGGCCGAACGGCATAGCAGTGGCTCATCGTGGCGGCATGCCACAATCACGGAGCCTCCCTGGGCTTGGAACGTGGCGATCGCTCGATCAAGAGCAGCCTCCCCCCAGACATCTCTCCAAGCAGCCCCCGCGCCATCATCTCCCCCCCCGCTGCTGACCGGCGGCTCTGATGAGTTTGAGAACTCCGGTCGCTCCAGCAGAAGCAAGCCTGGCTGCATCACCCAGGCCCGAGCCAGGGTAACCCACCATTGCTCTAGCAGGCTCAATGCCGACGCTGACTGGGATAGCCAGTCAAGCGGCAATGTCAAAGCCTGAAAAGCCTGATCGAGACGTTGCTGGATTTCATGATCTGAGAGGGATTGCAGTTTCAGAGGATAGGCGATCGCGTCCTTAACAGTGTTCATGCCCAAGAGTCGCGGCGATCGCGACACCCAAGCCACCTGACGCCGCAACTCCGGTCCAGGAATCTCAGCAATCGATTTCCCCTGCCAATCAATACGACCTTGGGAAGGTGGGAGTAAACCATTGAGCAGGCGAAACAACAGCGTTTTGCCGCTACCCGAATGGCCCACCACCACGCATCGTTCACCGGGATGGAGCGTTAGGCAAAGCTGGCTCAGCAGAACACTATCCCCCCGCCCGACCCGCAGCGTCACTTGCTCGACGCTCAGGTAGGGGAGTTGAGTCACCTGCGTAGCTCGTGCATCCACCTGACTCTCCCTCCGGTCATCCACGGAACCTTCCACTAGACAGGAAACGCTCCGCTCAGACCCGTCACCATGACCCAGGCATCAATGGCAAACAGACCCATCGTGCAGGTCAACAGAATGAGATACATCCAAGGTTGTGCCAGGGGTTTCACATCCCGCGTATCGATGCCAGTCTTGGCTTCCACAATGGCCACTAACCGTGCAAAACCAACAATACGCACGGGCAAAAGAAATGCCCGGTCCGCAGCCTGGTTGAGGAAGTAGTAGACAATGCCGCCTTGCCCCGTAGAGCGGGGCTTCAAGCTGGTGATGTCTTCCCAAGCCAAGGACCATCCCCGCCGCCAGAGCCATTTCGCCCACGCAGGGTGCGTCACTTCAATCTGGGTTTCGGTGACAATCACGCGCTCAGTGAGGGCAGCATAGAGAGCGATCGCCCCCACAACCACCCCAATGCTCAAGACAATCGGAGAAACACTGGCCTCCGTCCAAGCCGCCAGCAACGGCAACGGCAACGTCAAAGCGACATAGAGCGACAACAGCGTAAACCGAATGAGCGGTGAGATACGAAAGACCACTGGCGTGGTCAAGTCCTCACCGACTGAGGGTTTTGCGAGATTGGATGCGATATCTGGCTCAATACCTGGCGCAATATTTGGGGCATTCACCGTTTTCGCTTGATTTCCCCGGTCAGCCTGCATCACCAAACACCTCCTTCTCTTGACCAACCCACCATTCGCCCAATCTCATCAAATCCTGATGAATATCTTCGAGGGCCGCCATGTAAGCTTCCTGGGTCATCTCATCACGCTGTTCCTGAAGCTTTTTGAGACGTAGCTGCACCAGTAGCCAAGGCTTGCTGATGCCATTGGTTTCGTGGATGTACCGTCCTAATTGTTCGCTATTCATATCCGTAGATGTGGCCTCCCCACCAAAAAAAGCCGTCTCGGACTAGATCTCCTAGGTTAGCGCGTTCTTTGGATACCGATGAACGGATACCCATGAACGCCAATCCCTGTCATTGCTCGTTGGAGTGTTCTATTTTTTGCCTCCGCCTTTGATGACCTCTCTAGAAATTATCGCCTCGGTTTCTCAGGGAGCGCTATATGATAATTGGGATTTTGAATGATTACGGCTAGACTCCACCTTTTCTATGGCCTTGCAACTGCGCGTTTATGTTCCCCCCCATCCTCTGATTCGCCACTGGTTGGCTGTCTCGCGAGATGTCGGGACCCCCTCAGCGCTGTTTCGTACGGCCATGACCGAGCTGGGACGCTGGCTAACCTACGAAGCCATTCGGGAGTGGATGCCCACCCTGGAAACGCAGGTCCAGACACCGCTGGCAGAATGTCCGGCCACACTGATTGACCCCAACGTTCCGATGGTGATGGTGCCGATTTTGCGGGCGGGCTTGGGTCTGCTGGATGGCGCTCAAACCATGCTGCCCCTGGCCTCGATTTATCACCTGGGCATCGTGCGCAACGAAGAAACCCTTCAACCCTCGTTTTACCTAAATAAGTTGCCCGATCGCCTTGACCCCAAGGCACACATTTTGATTTTGGACACCATGCTAGCGACGGGGGGCACATTGACCGCAGCCCTAAATGAGCTGGTCAATCGAGGGGCTGATTTGTCTCTCACCCGCGTTGTCTCTGTGGTGGCAGCAGCACCGGCCTTGCAAAGCCTAAGTGAACAGTTCCCCGCGCTGACGGTCTACACTGCCACGATCGATGAGGGGCTGAACCAAAATGGCTATATCGTTCCTGGGCTTGGAGATGCGGGCGATCGCAGCTTCGGCACCTAGCGAACAGCGGAAGGCTAGCGCCAGGGTACGCCAAGAGGATGCAATGCGAGGTCTACAAAACCTAGACCCCAAAAACCTAGGCCCAAAGAACCTAGACCCAAAGAAACGTAAATAGCCTGCGAAGAATAGGCGGGGGTCAGACGGCCCGTAATAGACTGGGAAAGGCTGTGCCAAAGGGATGAACTGCCCAAGGGGTGAAAGCAATGAGCAACGGCGACAATTTCGCGAGTGGATTTATTACGGGCGCTGTTCTGGGCGGCATCCTTGGCGGTGTCCTGGGTGCCACTTTGGTTTCCCGCTCGGGCCAGGGGAAGGACCCAGAGAAAGAAACAGCAACGAACGGCAACGGCAGAAAAGGTCGGCGCTGGATTCGAGCCAACCAGAATCGCGACCTGTCCACAACAACGCCCTTTTCCTCTGAAGAGCGCATTGAAGAGGCACGCAACAGCCTAGAAGACAAGATTGCCCAGCTCAACATGGCCATTGACGAAGCCAGACAGCAGCTCAACGACACGCCACCATTGGGCAATCCATCGAATTCAGAACCACCTCAAAATCACCAAGCGTCATCCTAGTGGGACAATTGGGGTTGGACTGAAACCTTAGGAAGAGACCGATGTCGGACCAGAATAATCGTAGAAGCCAAGCGATTACAGGGGGCGTACAGCGATCGCCCAACCGCGCCATGCTCAGGGCTGTGGGCTTTGGCGATAACGATTTTAGTAAGCCCATCGTCGGCCTCGCCAACGGCTTCAGCACGGTTACGCCCTGCAACATGGGCATTGGCAAACTGGCGGAAAAAGCCGAAGTAGGCCTGCGCCAAGCCGGGGCCATGCCTCAAATTTTTGGCACGATCACCATTAGCGATGGCATCTCCATGGGCACGGAGGGCATGAAGTTCTCCCTGGTGTCGCGGGATGTGATTGCTGATTCGATTGAGACGGTGTGTCAGGGACAAAGCTTAGATGCAGTCTTGGCCATTGGTGGCTGTGACAAGAATATGCCCGGCGCGATGATTGCGATCGCCCGCATGAACATCCCTTCCATCTTTGTCTACGGCGGCACGATCAAGCCCGGTCATTACAACGGCGAAGACCTCACCGTCGTCAGCTCCTTTGAGGCGGTAGGTCAGTTTAGCGCTGGCAAGATTGACGAAGAGACGCTGACAGCCATCGAAAAGAACGCCTGCCCCGGTGCGGGCTCCTGCGGCGGCATGTTCACCGCCAACACCATGTCTTCGGCCTTTGAGGCCATGGGCATGAGCCTGCCCTACTCTTCGACGATGGCAGCAGAGGACGAAGAGAAAGCCGATAGCACGGTGGAGTCGGCGAAGTATCTGGTGGAAGCCATCAAGGCCCAGCTCCTGCCCGAGCAAATTTTGACAAGGGAAGCCTTTGAGAATGCGATTTCGGTGATTATGGCCGTGGGGGGCTCGACCAATTCGGTGCTGCACTTGCTGGCGATCGCCAACACCATTGGCGTGCCCCTCACCATCGACGACTTTGAGATTATTCGTGGTCGCGTCCCCGTTATCTGCGACCTCAAGCCCAGCGGTCGCTACGTTGCCACCGACTTACATCGAGCAGGCGGCATCCCCCAGGTGATGAAAATGCTGTTGAAGCAAGGTCTGCTCCACGGTGACGCCATGACAATCACCGGCAAAACCGTGGCGGAGAACCTGGCCGATATTTCTGAAGAGCCCCGCAGTGACCAGGATGTGATTCGTCCCTGGGATAACCCCATGTACAAGCAGGGTCACCTCGCCATCCTTAAGGGCAACCTAGCCAGCGAAGGCGCGGTTGCCAAAATTTCCGGCGTCAAGAATCCGGTGATCACCGGCCCCGCTCGCGTCTTCGAAGCAGAAGAGGAATGCCTCAAGGCAATCTTAGACGGCAAGATTCAGGCAGGCGATGTGATCGTCATTCGCTACGAAGGTCCCAAGGGTGGCCCCGGCATGCGAGAAATGCTGGCTCCAACGTCAGCCATTATTGGCGCAGGCTTAGGTGATTCCGTGGGCTTGATTACCGACGGTCGTTTCTCCGGTGGCACCTACGGAATGGTCGTTGGCCACGTGGCTCCAGAAGCTGCGGTCGGTGGAACCATTGGCCTGGTCCAGGAAGGCGATTCCATCACCATCGATGCCCCCCAGCGCTTGCTCCAGCTCAATGTTTCCGATGAGGAACTGGAGACACGCCGCGCCAGTTGGAAAGCACCTGAGCCCCGCTACAAGCGTGGAACACTGGCCAAGTACGCCAAGCTGGTGTCTTCCAGCAGCCTGGGTGCCGTAACCGACATGAATCTGGGCTAACGCATTCGGACAACAGTCGTTTGACCAACATTGGGAAGACGACTCAGGGAAGACGAATCAGGGAAGACAATTGAACACGTTGTTCGTGCAATTGCTGTATCTCTAAAGTCAATGGGCTGAACCCGCACAAGGATTCAGCCCATTATTTCGAGCTGCGGTATTTCAAGATTCGGTATTTCAAGCTGCGGTATTTCAAGATGAACCACGCGCATAATTTCCCAGAAGCATTGCTTCCACAGGAACCGACTAAGGCATCACCGCCTCAGCCCCCACAGGCAAGCGCTCACAGGCAACCTTGGTCACCCGGTGGCGATAGGCAAACATATCATCCAGCCTTGACGTCACCCACTGCTCTAACAGTGGCTCCGTGAGCGTTCCAGCGGGCAAAGCATATTCAATATCGTCAGTCAGCCGCGTTTGAACCTGGTTCGCACAATTCACAGATTCAAATCGATGGCGGTGCAGCCAATGCTCCATGGGCCCACGCTCCTGAATATCCGCGAACAAAAACGGTGGGTCACAGGCGACATGGCGCGCCACCCAGGGCACAGGCACCAATCCTAACCACAGCCGAAACTCCGACTCTGCCCCAAGACCCAACATCCCATCCACACCAGCTTCACGACGCAGGGCCTGAACGGGCTGCCAGGGGGGCGTTAGGATTTTGAGGATATCAGGACGTTCGTGGAAAGCCCAGACTGCTTTGATGGGGGCATTGATGAGTACCGATCGCTGGAAGTTCAGCATGACAGCATCACCTACTTAGAAACGCTGTCAACGCCAATCGGCACAAATTGCCCCGAGAGTGTTAATCCAAGGAACATTGGGGAGTGGAGGGCGATCGCCTCCCCCGTAATCGCACAAACCTCATCCCGCTGAGCCGTCGCGGGGATTGTTGCCCGTAGGTCTGTCACAGCTAACTGATGCGACTGCCCCCGCTCATTGCGCTCCACATAGTCCCAGAGAATATCGCGAATCAAACTCTGGTAGCCCTGATTGCCCGACAACCCCTTCAAGCGCTCCTTCAAATCCGTCTCCAGACGAATACTGGTGACCTGCATTTCTGTGGTGGGCGTCTTTTTAGAAGCGGCAATCTTGGCAGTGGCAATCATTAGAACAGTCACGCTCCCAATGGAACTCTAGCTACCCTTAAATACTACATCCTGTAGCATCAATTGAACACTCCATCCCAAGACAGAAATCAGAGATTTCCTGGCTTTATCGTCAAAATAGAGCTCTGCGTAGCTCCGTAGAAAACCACAATGCCAGCATCAATCGCTAACATGGGTGAATAGAGCTGCCAATACCGAGCACTATCAGTGGGTTGTTACATTTCACAAGCATCAAACTGAAATAGGGCTCCCATGACCATTCGTTCTGGAGCGCGGCTCTAAACCTGACCTGCAAGCCGTAGGAGAACGCTTCACATGACCCAGGCCAAACAGTCTGCTAGCATCTCGGACCTACTGCGGAAACGACTTCAGGAAGCATTGCAGCAAGGCACTGAAGTTCGCATCCGCCTCGCCAGCAGCAATTTTTACGGCGTCCCTGTCCACCTTGACTCCGAATTCGTCGAGATTCTCTGTCTATTTGTAGATGATACGGACGATAGTGCCCTCTGCGAACGCGCCGTCTGGCTCATCCGGTTATCAGAGATTGTTGCCTTCTCCTATCCCATTGACTCTTGGTCCAAAGAACGTTTGGAGGCTTTACTGCACCCAACCGAAGAACAAGCTGAAGCTCGAAACTCAGATACGAAGAATTCAGACCCCTGAAATTAGGCATTCTGGATCGCAGAGCTCCCCTGGTCTATCAGAGACCAGGGGAGTTTTATTGTTTTCTGGGTGCAGACGGCGCTACGGATTCTGAGATATCCCGAGATGTCTTCCGACGTATCCCACATATATATTGTGTAGCTCCCATATATCTATCGTGTAGCGCTCACCCAAACAGACTGTCTAGTCAATTACCCTTGCAAGGGTTGTTCTGAGAGGCCTTACCTCTCCCTCCCCGTTACTCTTTGACAAAAGTAAGTAAATCTAGAGGCTGGTTGATATGAAAGCCAAAAGGGGTGGGTAAGTTGTATTTAGGAGCTAGATGATACATCGCGTTTCAACCCTCTAGGAGAGACAACCCAAATGAAGAACGAATTTAAAGCTAAGTTTCTGAGCCACCTTCTCAATAAGAAGGAAGAAGGCGGCTTCACCCTAATCGAACTGTTGGTGGTTATCATCATCATCGGTATTCTGTCTGCCATCGCCCTGCCTTCTTTCCTCAACCAAGCAGCAAAGGCGCGTCAGTCTGAGGCTAAGACCTACACTGGTTCTGTAAACCGTGCCCAGCAGGCTCATCGCCTAGACAATCGTCAGTTTGGTTCTAGCTTTGGTGAACTCGGCATTGGCGTACCGACTCAAACTGAGTACTACACCTACACCATTGAATCGACAGGCGCTGGCGGTGCTCAAATCAACTCTACAAGCAGAGACTCTTCTGTGAAAGCATACCGCGGTGCAGTTCAACTGTATCAAGAGTCCACTGAAGTTGACGCAACGGCTGCAGGTATTCTCTGCGAAGCAAACGTCGCTGCTACTGGTGCAGTTGCGGTTGTTGCAACAGGTTTCGATGCAGCTGCAGCTCAAACGACTGTAATGGCCTGCCCAAATGGCTCCAAGGCCCTGAACGATGCAACCTAAACTCTGACAGCCCCTATCTAGCATTGCTGATAGACGACAGTCCTAATAGGCAAACGGCAACCTGAGATATTCATCGGGTTGCCGTTTTCTGATTTTAGGCCAGTTCATAATGAACACAGAAATACAAGGAGCAATAAATTTTACCTTCGCAGTATGAAAATTGCATAGAATATAAAAGCTGAAGCACTTCTGTATGACATGACATCCCTAGAAGAACTCGACTCCTTGTTTGCACAGGGAGAATATGCTCAAATCGCAGAGTTCTGCCAGGAGAATTTTGAAGAGACTGGAAAAGTCACCTTCGTATGGTTGCTCGGTATTGCTCAACTACTAGAGGGCAACGAAGAGACAGCGCAACTGGCTTGGATGTCTCAACTCTATGAAGCTTCAGATGAACAGGTTGAACAATGGTCTTTAGATATATTCAGGCTTCTCAACAAAGAAGCAATACGCCAAGAAGAACAAGACTCCTTAGAGCATGCTTGGTTACTTCGTTGTCATGCCCAGCAGTTCAATGAGTCTGACTTACAGAACAAGTTAGAAGCCTTCCGGCTCTCCCATCAACTCAATCTATTGACAGCTGATTTTTACCAATCTTTAGAATTATCAAAAACATTATCTGAACTATCTGAAAGCATTGAAATAAATGTGCTGGAGGACTACCGAGAAACATTAATAGAGACATTGAAGATATCTCTTCAGCAGTTTCCTCTTCTAGATCTCACCTATGAACTATCAGAGATTTGTGCACGCATTTTTACCAGTGATTCTCTTTTTCTAGACACAATCCTCGATGCTTCACTCACTATTTATTATGCTCACCGCCTACCACTAAGAGCACTCCGCCTACTAGATCTTTGTTACTCCTATAGGCCTGATCATCTTGATCTTCTAAGGCTCATCATCACAGTCAAAATATCCATTGGAGATTTTGATGCAGCCATTTCCCTAGCTAAGTCATCTTGTGAGCTATCCAAAACATTAGTTGAGAACGTTGTTTGCAGTTATATACTAATCAAAACATACATTCAATCAGGAAGTGCCTGGGATGCGGCACAGGAAGAAGCTAAAAATTATAAACAATTTCTTTCTAAACTACTAAACAATAGCGATTCAGCTCTAAGAAAGGCAAGTGTTTCTTGGCTTTTTTCAGGTGGTTTTGTATTACCTTACCTAGAAGATTCTCCAGAGTCTAATCGAGACTACATTAACGCAATAGGATCATTTTGCAAAAGGGAGATGGACCACTTCAATCCACCTCAGAGCATTGAAATTAATCCGTCAAATCGACTGCGGATTGGATATCTATCATCTTGTCTCAGAAGACATTCTGTTGGCTGGCTAGCTCGTTCCTTATTCAACAATCGCGATCATGAGAAATTCGAAATTTTCACTTATTTTGTTAATGCCTTGGAACGAAGCGATCCAATCCAAGATTGGTATGAGCAAAGCTCAGATACAGCTCATCGATTTGGCCTTGATAGTGCCAACCAAATTTCCAATCAAATAATGCAAGATAAGATTGACATTTTGATTGACTTGGACAGCATTACCTTTGACATAAGCTGTGAAGTTCTATGCTCTAGGCCCGCACCAATTCAGGCAACATGGCTAGGGTGGGATGCATCTGGAATTCCAAGCATAGATTACTACATTGCTGATCCTTATGTTCTTCCGGAAGATGCTGACAGCTACTATTCAGAAAAAATATTTCGCCTCCCGTCTACCTATGTCGCAATAGATGGTTTTGAGGTCGCACCACCCACGTTATCTAGAAAAAGTCTCGGCCTAGAAAAAGATTCTATTCTGTATTTCAGTGCTCAGAATGGGATGAAGCGAAATCCAGAGATGCTAAAGCTTCAATTAGAAATCATTAAGGCTGTACCCAATAGCTACTTCCTGATCAAAGGATTGGGTGCAACAGAAATGCTCAAGCAATACATTACTGACATTGCGAAGGATATGGATATTGCCCGAGAAAAAATTATTTTTCTCGGAATTGATTCATCATCAGAGATTCATCGTGGCAACCTATCTGTATCAGACATTGTCCTCGACACTTATCCTTATAATGGAGCAACTACAACAATGGAAGCTCTTTGGATGGAACGACCCATTGTAACAAAGGTGGGACAACAATTTTCGGCTCGAAATAGCTACACAATGCTGAAGAATGCAGGAGTTAAGGAAGGAATTGCTTGGTCTAATGAAGAATATGTCGATTGGGGAATCCGTCTTGGACTTGATAAAGAACTAAGAGATGACATTGCCTGGAAATTAAAACAGTCGAAGCGTTCTGCTCCGCTGTGGAATGCAAGACAGTTTACACAAGACATGGAAAGTGCCTATCTCGCGATGTGGCAGTCTCATAGTAATAGTAAGTCTTTATAAGAATCACAAAAGCAATGAACCAAGAATTAGCAAAAACTGCTTTTGATGAAGGTCGTTATTTAGACAGCCTTGCTATCTATAGGCAACTAATTGAAGCAGAAGATCAATGCCTCACAAACTATTGGTATGCTGGCACAGCAGCCCTTTTAACAAGTAACGAAGATGAGGCTCAAACAATCTGGATACTGGGCATGTCTCAAGTTCCAGAGGAAGAGACAGAGGCTCAATCTCAAGTATTCGCCACCATTCTAAGCCGTGCAGCAAATCAACATGAGGAGAGAGAAGATTTTTTGCGCGCTTGGAGCTTACGTCAATATATTCGAGAATTTGGACCAGTCAACCCATATAATCTTTTAGCCTTACTAAGGCTATCTTTAGAGCTAGATTTAACGGAATCTAATGATGAACTATATCTAAAGATAGAGCGAACTCTGCAACAAGAGAATATTACTGAAGATGATGCTCCTAGATTAGTTCAGCTATTTTCGGCGGTGTTAAAGCTACAGCCCGATGCAACTGATTTTGGCCGCATCATATGCGCCCTCACCTCAAGACTTAGCAGGCAGCAACATGGCTTATTAGCTGATGAATTGATGCCCATTATTATCAAAGTTGGACATTTTCATTTTAACTATCCATTAGCTATTGCCGTATCAGAACAACTTTACGACGCCCTTCCTGGCAATCACAAGATTCTGATCAACCTTGTTTCTTTTTACAAGCATGAGAATTTATTTGAGAAAGCGATCGTTCGCGTAGAAAATTTCTGTCAGCTAGCTTCGACAGAGGAAGCATCTTTATTGGGAAGCTACTTGCGCCTACGCCTTTCGAAGGAATCCTGCTTAGAATGGGACAAGCTTGATGAATTAGTTTCTGCGCACAAGAATAATCTCGATGGTTTCCTAAAGAAAAATCCTTCTAAATCAGCAGACAACGACTTAATATGGCTACTTCTTAATTCTCCATCTATACTTCAATATACATCAGACAACCCAAGGTTAATCCGACGATATCAACGAGAACTATCTCAAAGTTGCTGCGATAAAGTTTTCCCAGAATCAACACGTTTTCAACATCAAAAAGCCAGAGTAGAAAAAAAAAGGAGAAGCAACAGTAAAATCAAAATTGGCTATCTATCTCATTGTTTCAACAATCATTCAGTCGGCTGGTTATCGAGGTGGTTAATCCAAAATCATGATCGAGAACGCTTCGAAACATACGCATATTTCATAACACAAAGTGACAATCTTACTTTTGCAAATCGCTTTTTCGTCCCCTATGTCTCATGCTTTTATGCAGTCGGTGTGAATTCTAGGGAGATTGCCCAGAAAATTTACGAAGACGAAATTGATATTCTTATTGACTTGGATAGTTTAACTTTAGATGTTAGTAGTGCCGTATTGAGCCTTAAGCCTGCTCCAATACAGGTGACTTGGCTAGGCTTTGATGCATCTGAATTGCCGACTATTGACTATTTCATAGCAGATCCAAACGTCCTACCAGAGGAAGCCGAAGCCTGGTACAAGGAAAAGATTTGGCGACTATCAGACGTGTACCTTGCGGTTGACGGTTTTGAAGTTGGCGTTCCTAGCATAAAACGTCAAAAACTCGGTATACCAGAGGATTCAGTCGTCTACCTAACCATGCAGAATGCCATTAAGCTCAATACAGATGTTGTTCAGGCACAGATAGATATACTTAGGCAAGTTCCGAATAGTTATCTATTGGTAAAAGGATTAGGTCACCGAGGAGCTGTACGGTCATTGTTCGAGACTATTGCCAGAAAATCAAATGTGTCGCCCGAGAGATTACGCTTTCTGGACAGGGACAATTCAGAGCTCACCCATCGAGCCAACTTAAGCATAGCAGACGTGATTCTTGACACATATCCCTACAACGGAGCCACGACAAATTTAGAAGCTATGTGGATGGAGATTCCCATTGTGACTCAGATGGGTCGTCAGTTTTCGTCCCGTAATGGCTATACTTTTTTAAGGAATGCAGGCATTCATGAAGGAGTCGCTACGTCATTTGCAGAATATGTCGATTGGGGAGTAAGTTTTGGAACAGACGGGGGACTTCGTAGAAAAATATCTCAGAGATTGAAATATTCCAAACACTCCGCGCCTCTTTGGAATAGCCTAGCCTTTACCAAAGAGATGGAAAATGCATTCCTGAAAATGTGGGAAATTTACTGCGACAAGAAATAGTTTTTAACGACTAACATGATGCCTCAAAATTCTAAGCTAAAAATATTACTGATTAATAACTTATATCCTCCTCAATCATTGGGGGGATATGAGCGATCGATGGCCGACTTTGGGCGCATCCTCCAAAAGGAGGGGCATGAAGTTAAGGTTTTGTGTGGTGATGCAGACTACTTATACGCACCATATGATCAAAATTTCTCAGATCCACCTATCTCTAGAGAACTAAAATTATTTGGGAAGTGGTCTGAGCAAGGAACACAACTATTTGAAACTGAGACAATTCAATCTAGTAATCTTCATAATCTTTCTGCGATTGAAGAGACAATTGAGCAATTCCATCCAGATGTTTGTCTAGTAGGAAATATTGACCTGCTTCAATTCGATGCATCATTACTCCACAAAATATTAGAGCACAATATTCCGACGGCTCATTACGTCATGAATGCTCAACCAGGATATAGCTGGCAATCAGCCCCAAGGAACTCAAAATTTAGATACATCACCTGTAGCGATTGGATTCGCTATAATCTAGCATCCACTAAATATCCAATGACTGGTGCAAAAACAATCTATCCAGGTGCTTGTGTTGACGATTTTTATTCTAAAAATATACCTGATCAGGCACATCTCAATATTGCCTACGCGAGTCTCGTTGCTCCCTACAAGGGAATTGACATCTTGATAGAAGCACTATACTTACTCCATTCGAATGAGGTTGAATTTAATGCGACAATTGCTGGAGGGACATTCGTACCAGGATATGTAGATGAAATTCAATCATTTCTTGAGTCAGAAGGCCTGAGTAAAAAAGTAAAACTGGTGGGTGCCCTTTCAAGAAAAGAGCTAGTGGCACTCTACAGAAGCCACAATATTCTTGTATTTCCTTCACGCTTCGATGAGCCTTTTGGAATAAGCCAAATTGAGGCAATGGCAGCCGGGTTAACACTCGTAACCAGTGGAACGGGAGGAGCAAAGGAAATTGTCAACTCTCATGGTGAAGATGGTTTTTTCTTTGAGCCAGAAGACCCCATTGACCTGTCTAATGTTCTTGCTTCAATTTCCAAAGACAAGGAAATATGGAGGAGTGTCGCTCTGCGTGGACAGGAAAATGCCTGCTCCCGATTTAGCCAAGAAAAAGCGACAGCGGATGTTGAAAAGTTTTTAGTTAATATGCTCTAAATATCTCAGACATATTTTCCTTAAAATCCCGTCAAGTCATTTATAAAATCCTCAGAAATGTCTACTGAAACAAATCTTACGAGCAAATTCAAGCAATCATTCCCAAATGCCTTGCTTGGAGATTGGAATCTCCATATTTTTGATCAACTTCTGGGTTATCAGTGTTTTCATCAAGTACAGGGGGATATTCTGGAGATAGGAGTCTTATATGGCTACACAGCAGCGCTACTAGCAGCAGCTCTTGATGATGATGAACGATGCTTGTTGATCGATCCCTATGCAGACACTAATGCAGTTAGTGCTAGGGTCATCGAGTTCTCACAGATTGAGCCTAAAAAGCTCAACTATTTTCAATATGATTCTCGTTTTGTAGCAAAAAATGACTCACATTTTTTTGGCGACCATATTCCACAGGTTCGCTATGCTCATATTGATGGTGAGCATAGCTATGATGCTGTCTATTCAGATTTAGAGCTATCCTTTCGGTGCCTCGCCCCCTTTGGCTTAATTGTCTTAGATGATATTTTTAGCGTGCCTCATGCATGCTGCACCCATGCGATGTTTGATTATCTTCGTGCAAACCCGAAAATTCATTGTGTAGCCTTGGGATTTAACAAAGCCTATCTATGTGAGAGCCGCTATCTAAAATTCTATCAAAACTTCTTTTCTAACCTTCCGGATCTGCTCGAAGATACTGCGGCACTTCATCTTCGAGTTTGTTTTAATGGCTGGGCTGGTGAGCGTTCCTATCTGAGCCTTTGTGAACGTGCCCCAAATGAAAAAAAATATCAGATTATTGGGAAATATTGTAATTCTTTAGATGAAGTCCAAGAGTATTTAGATGCAGGCTACGGAGCATAGATTACATTTTTTTCGTACACATCTTAGAGGACACAACCGTTTTCAGGACAGTAATCGAGTGCAAATAAGGAAATATTTTCTACTATCTTTCTAAGCTAAAGATATCTACCTTCGCTCACGTGGTGTATGCCCTCCTTATTCAAACAGCCTTGCTGAAACTGGAAATAGCCAACGATTATGCAGAGCTATTGTGCTTTCAGCCATTGATCAGTTGCTTCTGACTCTAACACTCTAACAGCAGTGAATAGCTCTTCATCCTCCTGCGAGAATGCACAAACATCATAGTAGTAGATAGAAGGTGTACCACTCAAAAATCGATTAGAGAACAAGAATCTGTTAAGGTCTTCTAGAATTTCTAACTGACTATCACTAAAGCTCATGCAATAGTTTCCAAAATTATCATAGAAGATAAATCGCTTATATCCAACACGAATCAACAGCTCTATAGCTTCTTTTGCTTCAAGAATTCCTGATTGTGAGAACGTAATATCATACTCAAAAAAGATTACTGGCTGGCTCTTTCGAATAAATTCATGAGAGGCTTGAATAATAAGAAAGTCAAAGCCGTCAGTATCAATTTTCAGTAGCTTTGATTTATTGAAGAATGGTCTATGGTCTAGAATTGACTCCAAACTTTTTGCATACGACACAAAGAATCCATCTTTCTCTACAGCGTTAGTCACGGAAGCAGTACCTCCTTCACTACGCATGTGTTCCAAAGATATTTTTTCTCCATCTTTGCCGAGAAAAGAGTCTTCAATCTCGATATTTTCAATAACAGAAGCGTTATGTTCTAAATATTGAATAAATTCAGGGTTACCTTCAATGCACAAGGTTGGCACCTTTTGATATTGCTGAATCAATGCTGCACTATCGCCAACATTGGCTCCAATATCAATTGCAGAAGAGCCAGGATATTTGGAAAAAACTATCTGCCCGATATAAGCAAGTGCTGTATCGTATCGGCGCCACTTTTCTTGATATCGCGGCATCATATGATCTGATGGAAATGCCAGATCATAGCCCCCAACATTATAGGTAATATAAGATTCCATAGGAGCTCACCGAATTTAATATTGAGGTACCAATCATAGCTTTTAGAGCTCTAAAAAATCATAGCTTTTAGAGTTTCTACAAACAGACGAAAGGCCCATCAGAATTCTATTGAGTCATATCGGAGTTCAGACCAAGAGTACTCAATGTTCGACTTCTCCCTTATCTCGGTGTGCAATCCCTATCTAAGGGTGCAGTCTCGGGCGATCGCCTCTCTCAACAACACCTCATACTCGCGATCGCCAATCACATAGGCCCCAAAGCGCTCCAAATGGGGATTTTGCATCTGCGCATCAAACAACACAAAATCCTGCGCCCGCAACCGGTTCACTAGCTCTACCATGGCAACCTTCGAGCCCTCGGGGATGTTGAAAAACATCGACTCCCCCATAAAAGCACCGCCAATGACAATGCCAAGGATTGCCCCCGCCAGGCGATCGCCCTCCCAGGTTTCAAAGCTATGGGCCCATCCTTCGCGGTGGAGCAGTCGATAGATCTCCTTCAAGTCTTCAGAGATCCAAGTGGTTTCACGATTCGCACATCCCTCCAAAACCGCCGGGAAATCCCGGTTAATGGCGACGTCAAAGCGCTTTTGATTGAGCACACGCCGTAGGGATTTTGGGTGCCGAAAACGATCATCCAGGGGGATAATGGCGCGCTTGCGACTGGTATACCATCCAAGCCCACCCTCATCCTCATCCGCCATCAGGAAATAGCCCTGGGCATAGCCTTCAATAATTTGCGTAGCACTGGTGGCTTCGATCACGGCAAAGGTTCCTGGTCTCCAATGCTTATCCGTCAATAGTTCCTATGATTATGCAGCGCAGAACTACATCTCTTGGAATACTCGGGTTTCCTATGTTGGAAATGCTTCTAGCGTCTCCTCGTATCAACGGTCCCTCCCATTCTATTCTGTGCCGTTCAGCTTCTTCAGCAAAGAAGCGGACGCCCAGCATCAAAGAACATTAAGAGGCAAGGCTGAAACGCCGTGACAGCGATACTTAGGAGCTAGTATGGATAAAATCCTAAAGGAATGCTTGGTCCATGGCTGACCCCATACCATCTATCACCCTACCGCCCTCCGAAGACCTACTTCAGGAAGAGATTTGGCTCCAGCAAGCGCTTCATCAGTGGCTCGACCATCAGTTCATTCCGGAGGCCGTCAATCAAGAGATTGCCACCCGAGCGGCCAAAGTCTACGTCCGCCAACGTATGGAAGGGGAGAATGATCTGGGCGGTATCGTCATCGCCATTGTGATGGAGATGAAATCCTTCGATTTTTCCGAAAGTTTCTTTGGAGAATTCCCCGTTGCCAACGCCGTTAGCGAGTTACTCATGGACCGCATGGGCATTCAGCCCTGCTGCGATTGGTAGTGGGTGATGAAAGCTTAGACAAACATTCCATTAAGAAAGGGAAGGATGCATGCTGCACCTTCCCTTTCTTAATTAACCCTTGTCTCGTTAAGACGGGTCCCTAAAGGCACGAACCAATCGGCCTCAGCACTAACGGCCTACCAACTGGACTTGACCACGCCGGGAAGCAGACCTGCGTGAGCCATCTCACGCAGCTGGTTACGACAGAGACCAAAGTCACGGTAGTAGCCGCGAGGACGACCAGTGGCCCAGCAACGGTTTCTGACACGGGTCGGGGAACTGTTACGGGGCAGTTGCTGGAGCTTGCGGTGGGCATCCAGCTTCTCCCGCTGATTGGAGGCGTTTTCGAATTCAGCCTTCAGCGCCGCACGCTTTTCAGCGTAACGGTCAACAATCTTTTTGCGCTTCTCATCCCGCGCGATCATCGATTTCTTGGCCATTAATTGCCCCGATCCCTCTTAGTGGTTCATATTTTGACAGCGTTTCTGATTATAGGCGAGGCTCTCCCCTTTTGGAAGAGTAATATTGCCGCCAGTCGCTTTTAGTTCCGACCATCAGTCATTAACCCTGGCGACTTGCTCCTAATTAGAGCGCCTCACGCTCCAGGCTCGCCGAATCCATTGCTGAATCCATGGTTTCAGTCGCTGCAGACGGCCCCAGCGTTGGTTCAGCATGGGTCGCCTCTTGGAAGGCGTCTAGATCAAGCCAGAAGGTCGTCCCCACCCCAACTTCACTGACCAGGTGCATTTTGCTGCGATGGCGATCGATGATGTTGCGTACGATCGAAAGCCCCAGTCCGGTTCCTTCAAGGGTATGGACGCGGTTTTCCACTCGGAAGAAGCGATCAAAAATGGCCTCTTGATCCTCAGGGTCAATGCCGATACCGGTATCGGAAATCTCAATCCGGACCTTGGATGCATGCATGCTGAGGTGATTCGCAATCTTGGGATCTGGAGCAATTTGATAGGCTCTCAGCACCACTCGCCCGCCAGGAGAGGTGAACTTAAAGGCATTGCCCACCAAATTGGCAAACACCTGGAGCAGCAAATCATAGTTGCCGTAGATGAGCGGGATGTCTTCTTCCACCTCGTGGGATAGCGTAATGCCCTTATCTTTGGCATTGAGGCTGTAGGTGCGCAGGGTCTGATCCATCGCCTGTTCCACATCCACCGCATCAAAATGGTAGCTGCGGCTGGACTCCAAACGAGAGAGGTCAAGAACATCGTTCACGAGGCGAGCAAGGCGATCCGTCTCGTTATTTGCCGTGGTCAGAAATTCTTGGCGTTCGCTTGAAGAGAGTTCATCCCCATAGTCATGCAGCGTTTCGATAAACGACTTGATATTGAATAAAGGCGTTCGCAGTTCGTGGGAGACATTACTGATGAACTGACTCTTGGCCTCATTCAGCTCCGCTTCGCGGGTGACATCCTGCACTGTGATGGCAATACCTTTGACTGTTCCCAAGGTTTGGTCAGAGACCTGGGAGAGCAAAATTCTCAGGGTTCGGCGAGTCGGTTCCTCTAGGGTGAGACGCAATTCCGTGCCATCGCGCGACCCGGAGGTTTCCGGCATTTCCATCATCCCGACAGGGGCCCCTTGGGACGCTTCGAGCGTGTGAACTTGCTGGGAAACAGGGTTCTCCGCCGTGGCTCCCATCGCTGAGTTTTGACCCGCAGCCAGCGCCACTTCTCCCTGAGCACTCTCCTGAAGCGCACTCTCCTGAAGCATTGCGAGTAAGGGCTGATTCAGTTCGTTGCGGAGCAGAACCGGTAAGTTGGGCAACAGATTTTGGCCGATGATGCTCTGAGTATCCCCTTCATCCCAGTTGAGCAGGCGACGTGCTGTGCGATTGGCGAGCAAAACCTGCAGGTTAGCATCCACCAGGAGAGCCCCATCTGCAATGGTCGTGACGAGGGTTTCCAACTTGGCCTTTTCGGCGGTCAGTTCTTCAATATTTTGAGCATCGTAGCGTTCGAGGCGATCGCCCATCTCGTTAAAGCTACCGATCAGCTCACCCAGTTCTCCGCCAAAGGGCAGATCAATACGCTGCTGAAAATTGCCCGCGGCAATGTTCTTGACCCCCTCAGAAAGCTCCTTAATCGGCCGGGTAATCGTGAGGGCATTGATCACGGCGCCCAAAATAACCATGGCCCAAATGGCGATAAAGACTGCGATCGTCACATCTCGGGTGATGTGCGAAGAGGTCACCACAATGGCATTGGGGTTAATGCCAATGGCCAAGACCCCCAAATATTGCCCTTCATGAATCAGCGGCACAAAGACATCCGTGACTTCGCCATTGGGTGTCTTATGCTGCCGCACCATGGGCAACTCAGCACTCTTGCGAAAATCATCGGGCAGCTTGATGCGCCGTTCGATGGTGAGGGAGTTTTGCACCTCAGGTCGAGAGAAGGGCACCCCCAGAAAAATTTCGCCATCTTCATCCGCATAGATGATGTAGCGAACACTGCTGGTGTTGTTATAAAAACGATAGGAAAACTTAGCGACTTCCGACAGATCTTCCTCAGCGAGAAGCGGCGCAACATTATTGGCCAGCAATAGGCCCAGATCACGGCCAAAGCGCGTGTCATTCATGCGGGCATCCTGCTGGATGCTGTTGACTGCCCAAAAGGTCAGGCCCGTGGTCATCAGCGACACCACCAGCGTCGCCAACACCATGAGCTTGGTCTGCAATGTAAATTCGGACCACCAGCGATCGAAGCTCGCTTTGAGTTGTCGAAAAAGAGCTAGCATGCTGGGGCTCCAGTGCGGGGGAAGACGATCAGAGGTAAGACAATCAAGGATTAGGCGCTGCCGACGCAGCAGTACGCACTTGGTAGCCGATATCGTGACGATAGTACATTTCTGAGAACTGCACCTGTTCTAGGGCTGCATAGGCCTGGGCAAAGGCCCGATCAAAATCACCGCCCACACAATTCACAGCCAGAACTCGGCCACCGCTGGTCTTGAGTTCATTGCCTTGCTGCTGGGTACCGGCGTGGAAGACATTGGCGCCCTGGGCCTCGGCTTCGGCAATCCCTGCGATCGCCGCCCCTTTCTCATAGGAACCGGGATAGCCGCCTGACGCCGCCACCACGCAAGCCGAAACACCGGGCTTCCAGGCCAAGGGGGGCAACGCATCCAAGCGCTGCTCCACACAGGCCAGCAACAGATCGATCAGAGGTGTCTCCAGCAGCGGCAGCACCACCTGGGTTTCCGGATCACCAAAGCGACAGTTGAACTCAATCACCTTCGGCTCTCCCTCCGGGGTAATCATCAAACCGGCGTAGAGAATGCCGCGATAATCAATGCCACGGTTTTGTAGCGCCTTCAGTGTGGGGTCAAGGACCTCCGCTTGGATGCGTTCCATGAGGGCAGGGGTAACCAACGGAGCAGGCGCATAGGCTCCCATACCGCCGGTGTTTGGCCCCGTATCCCCTTCGCCAATACGTTTGTGGTCCTGGGCTGGAACGAGGGGACGTACGGTTTTGCCATCGGTCAACGCCAGTACCGATGCTTCAGCGCCCTGAAGACATTCCTCAATCACCAATAAGTTCCCGGCTTCGCCAAAGGTGCCGGAGAAAACATCGTCAATGGCTGCTTCAGCCGCATCCAGAGTAGCGGCGACCGTGACACCTTTTCCCGCAGCCAATCCATCGGCTTTGATGACAATGGGCGCTCCCTGGGCACGGACATAGGCCTTGGCTGCCGCTGCATCTTGGAAGACTTTGGACGCTGCCGTCGGCACCTTGGCTTCCAACATCAGGGCCTTGGCCCAGGCCTTGCTGGCTTCGAGCTGGGCTCCAGCTCGACTGGGGCCAAACACCGCAATGCCTTGGCTCTGAAGCACATCGGTGATGCCCTGGGCGAGGGGAACTTCAGGGCCGACAACGACTAAGTTAATGTTGTGGGAGGTGACAGCCTGGGCGATCGCCTCAAACTCCGACACTCCTATCGGCAAATTGGTGCAGCGTGCCTGGGTGGCTGTGCCCCCATTGCCGGGGGCACAAAAGACTTGTTTCACTTGGGGCGACTGTAACAAAGCCCAGGTTAGGGCATGTTCTCGACCGCCACTACCAACCACTAAAACGTTCACGCTGAGTTTTGCCTTCTACTGTGCTTACTTTCGGATTAGGCTGTTTGGCCTGGCCCCTTGGGCTTGGACTTCTTGAGACTGCAAGCTAACGTTGCTCGACGCCCCGAATTGAGAGGGTTCGATCTAGCATACTTAGAGCAAAGACAGTGCCGTTAAATCAGCGTTATTATCCCACAGTCCTTTGGACGCTTTGCTCAAATATCTTGGCTTCCCAATCGTTGCGACCCAGCAAATCTATGGCTTCCGGCTTTCCTCTACATCTCCTGACCTGTGCGGGCAAATTAAAGAATTTGGCTGCACTCATCGGGCAAAGTCAGTCTCCTGGATCTGTCGGACGATTAGGATCCAAACTGGCCTGGGGACTCATTTTAGGCACGGGGATGGGATGGATCGGTGCAGTTCCAAGCATTGCCCAGACTGCAGTGGAGCCCCTCAATGAGGCAACCACAGACCTCCCGATCCCCAAGCTCCCCAAGCTCCCCAATGTTGAATTACCCAAGGTCGAGGCGTTAGAAAATGACGCCTTAGAAACGATTGAGTCTCTGGACACTGAGTTCCCAGCCCCTGAACGCCAAGAAATAGAGACCTCCGAAGTAGAGCCCTCCGAAATAGAGACCGCCGAAGACAGTGCCACCGCCTCAGCACGTTCTGCCCCCAATACCCTTGAGCCAGACCCAGAGGACGAACTCTTGCCCGCTGGAGCCGCCGAAGGCAAGCTTTCCCCCAGTGACATCCAGAAAATTCGTCTCAATGCCGCTCGCCTCGATCAAGAGGCAGAAACAGCCTACGGTGAGGGCAAACCGGCGCAGGCCTATCGACTTTGGTTTCGCGCCCTACGGCTGCTGCAATACGGTGAGGCCGATGAAGAGATTGTTGCTCTAGGCAGAATTGGAGCCCGAGCTTGGACAGAGGGACGGGCCCCTGAATCCCAAGCCATTGCCCAACGCCTATTGGTGCTTGACGGGGAAGCAGAGGTCCAAACCAAGGCCGTCAACCCAAGTCAAACGGCCCGGGAGCAAACCCTGAGTACCCAGGAAAAGCTAGCCCTTGCCCATGAACAGGTTGGCGCGATTGATCCCGCGATCGCCCGCTACGAGTGGCTACTGGAGCAAAACCAACAGCTAAAACGGGCGGACCCCGAAACCCAACTGATCGACAAGCTCACCCAGCTCAACCTGGCACGCCTCAACTATCCAAGCGCCACACGCTACACCCAAACCCAGCTTGAACGCCTACGCCGTCATCCCCGCAAAAACCCACAAACGGAAACTCAGCTCGTGGAACAGTTGGTCTACCTGCACGAGCAGAATGGGAATTGGGAAGCAGCGATCGCCCAACAGCAGGTTCTCCTCAAGCGTGCCAACCTCCCCCCAGACAATCCCGAGACCAGCCTCCCAAGCCTGTCTCAGAACAGCCCCGAGTCGGCCCTGTCCCCCCAACGCCCTGCCCTTTTGCTTGCCATTGGCCGCAACCAAGAACGTGCGGGTTTAGGAATCGCGGCAACTCAAACCTACCAAGAGGCCTACCGCACGGCCCAGCTTCAGCAGCAGTTTGATGTCTCCCACAAATCCCTCGTGAGCTTAGCCACGATCTACGAGACACAATCCCAAATCGGTGATGCCCTGACGGTTTACAACGTGCTACGTCGAGTTGATGAACTGTCCTACAACCTATTTGGTCTGTTACAGACCTATGAGCGCATGGGACAGTTGCAACTCCAGCAAGGCAACAGCCCTGAGGCCCGGCGCTCCCTGCAACAGGCACGCCATATCGCCGAACAACTCGACTATCGCGTCGATGAAATCCAAGTTCAGCTCTCTGCCATCGAACAAGCTGAACTCGAACAAGAGCCTTAATCAGTCACCACAAGCCGCGAAGCAACTCTACTGGCGCGTGCGTGACACCATCGGCATCCATCGGATCGGCATCAAAAAACTGACTCAATCAAAAGACTGACTCAATCAATCCCTAGCTGCTCACGACTTTGGGAAAGCTGTCGCCAGAGGGATTCGATCGCGCGGTAGGACTCCTGCTGGGACAACTTTCCACCGGTTTCGAGGCTGGCAATGTAACCCACGCGCTGGGCAAATTCCTGCAAATTAGCATCAAACACAATCTCCTGGGGACGATTGGCGCTCGCAGCAGAGCGGTGAGGATAAAGGAAATTTCGTGCAGATGACATAGGGCACCCCCTAATGATTTTGATTAAACAGGTTTCAATGGATTGCTCAACGATGTGTCGAGATTAACCTACTCGTTCTTTAACTTTACCTTAACCCAGTCTTAACCTAGGGGATTGTTCTCATTGCTTCACGCGTTTTTTAACCGTTTTTTAACAATGGGGCCATTATTCTGACCCACGGGCTGTCTCAAAAAGACCGCCAATAGACGGATAAAATTGGTTCACTCTCAATATTCAGTGCTTGTCCTATGGCCTCCCCCCAAGCTCTTTACGAAGGCAAAGCCAAAATTATCTACACAACTGATAATGCCCAGGTGCTGCGGGCCTACTACAAAGATGACGCCACGGCCTTCAACGCCCAAAAGCGCGGCAACATTGCGGGCAAGGGAGAAGTGAACTGCACCATGTCCAGCTATCTCTTCCAAAAGCTAGAAGCAGCAGGCATTGCCACCCACTGGCACGCTCAACCCTCTCCCCGGGAAATGCTCGTGCGCGCTGTAAAGATCGTCCCCTTAGAGGTGGTTGTCAGGAACATTGCAGCCGGTAGTCTCTGTCAACAAACAGGAATACCTCTGGGAACCGTGCTGGAGAAACCGCTGGTGGAGTTCTATTACAAGGACGATGCCCTCGGTGATCCATTGCTAACGCCCGGTCGAATTCAATTATTGGCCGCTGCGACACCGGAACAGGTGGAGGAGCTAACGCAACTATCCCTTTCTATCAATCAGCATTTGGGGCAATTCTTCCGTGAATGCGGCATTACCCTCGTGGACTTCAAATTGGAGTACGGTGTCGATGCAGAAGGCAAGTTATTGTTGGCGGACGAAATTAGTCCAGATACATGCCGCTTGTGGGATGACAGTGAATCTGACCCAGAACGTCGAGTGATGGATAAGGATCGCTTTCGCAAGGATCTCGGCCAGGTGGAAGAGGCTTATCAGCGTGTTTTAGAGCGGGTTCTGGCCCACTGTTAACCCCCCTTAGGGGATGGGTTAATATAAACCCGATTTGATAGGCTAGCTCCTTGGCCATCGAGATGCCGTCATGGCTTTATCTTGCTGACCGGTGTTTTCACTGATCGCTGTTCCTTAACCAATGGCTGATCTAGATAACGTTGAAGGAATTGGGTCCTGTGGTGTGTAGACGTGCATAAAACTGTGAATCGCAAAGTGAACCGCAATATCTATTTTTGTCCGACACTGCTAGCGGCGATCGCAGCAACAACGGCAACCGGCTGGGCCTCTCCCGCGGTCGCCCAGGAGCTGGGACGTGAGCAAGAACTAGACATTCGTATCGAACAAGTTCAGCAGGTTCAGCCTGATCTATCGGAAACCCGGTCCGAACGAGAGCAGCCCAATCCCGACGTGATTGCCGACTTGGGAGTTGAATCAACGGCTTCTGAGTCCCATGCAAACTTGCCGGTCGTGGAACGTTCGGAATCAAGCGGTCAGACTGTGATCGAAGCGTTGGAAACGCTGAGCATTCAGGCTGAAGCCCCCGCAGAAACAACAGGACAGCAGCAACCCACGACCCTGGCCCAAGCGACGCCACCGGTCACGCCCTCCAATCCAACGGCTCCCACTCCAACGGCTCCCACAGCCCCCAGCAACGGAGCCGCTTCAGAAGACGCCAATGAACCCAGAGTTCTCGTCGCCGAGGTCAAAATCGACGGGATTGATGGAAACCCAGAACAAGCGCTGCTGGAAGATGCGGTTTACGGCGCCATTCGCACCCAGCCTGGACAGGCAACCACCAGTTCTCAGCTCCAGGCCGACCTCAGCGCGATTTTTGCCACGGGATATTTCTCCAACGTTAATTTCCGCCCCGAAGACAGCCCCCTAGGAGTCCGGGTTGTCTTTCTTGTCGAACCCAATCCGACGCTCCAAGGCGTGGTCACCGAAGGGACGCAGGTCCTTCCCGATGAAGTCATCGCAGATACTTTTGGCCCCCAATACGGCAGCATCCTGAACTTCAAGGATTTGCAAAACGGCGTCAAGCGCATCAATGACTGGTATCAAGATGAGGGCTATGTCTTAGCCCAGGTCGTCGATGCCACCCAGATCAGCTCGGATGGCCAGGTCACGCTGGAAATCGCCGAAGGTTTGGTGGACAGCATCGAAGTGCGTTTTCTGGACGCCGACGGAAATCCCACTGACGAAGCCGGAGAACCCGTTCGCGGACGCACAAAGCCTTACGTCGTCACCCGAGAATTCCAGCTGAAGGAAGGGGATGTCTTCAATCGTGGTTCTGCCGAACGCGATTTGCAGCGTGTGTTTGGCCTGGGCCTCTTCCAAGACGTGCGTCTCTCCCTCGACCCCTCTCCCGACGATCCACGCAAGGTCATCGTCGTGGCCAACGTGATTGAGTCACGCACAGGCAACATCGGTGCCACGGGGGGCGTCAGCTCGTCTAATGGCCTGTTCGGCTCCATTAGCCTTGGCCAGGACAATTTCCGGGGACGCAATCAGAAGCTGAAGTCGGAGATCACCCTGGGTCAGCGAGAATTTTTGTTCGATGTGGGCTACACCGACCCATGGATTAAGGGCGATCCCTACCGCACGGGCTATACCGTCAATGCTTTCCGCCGCCGCTCCGTTTCACTGATTTATTCCGGGGGCGATCGCGATGTCGATCTGCCCAACGGAGACACTCCTCGCATTCTACGCACAGGGGGCGGTGTTCGCTTCTCCCGCCCGCTCTCAAAGAACGTCTTTGAACCCGCCGAGTGGAATGGCTCTCTGGGACTGCAATATCAGCGCGTTAACATTCGCGATCAAGATGGTGATTCGGAACCCCAGGACGAACTGGGCAACGACCTGACCTTCAGCGGTGATGATGCGGATGACTTGGTCCTGCTCCAGTTGGGTCTGGCGCGCGATCGCCGCAACAGCCGCATTCAACCGACCCAGGGCAGCATTACCCGCTTCAACGTCGATCAGAGTGTCCCCGTGGGCGCTGGCAGTATTTTCATGAACCGCCTACGGGCAAATCACAGCCAGTATCTGCCTGTGCGCTATCTCAAGTTCACGGAGGGCTGCAAAAAGGACAATCCCAGTCCAGAGGAATGCCCCCAGACCCTTGCATTCAACGTTCAAGCCGGAACCATTTTGGGCGATTTGCCTCCCTACGAAGCCTTTTCTTTGGGCGGTGCGAACTCCATTCGTGGCTACAGCGAAGGCGAAGTCGGCAGTGGTCGTAGCTTCCTCCAGGCCACCGCAGAGTATCGCTTCCCCGTCTTTTCATTCGTGGGTGGCGCGCTGTTTGCAGACTTCGGCACTGACATTGGCACTGGCGACAACGTCCCTGGCAACCCCGCCGGAGCCCGCGAGAAGCCCGGCAGCGGCTACGGCGTTGGCCTAGGTGTCCGCGTCCGCTCTCCCCTGGGGCCGATCCGGGCCGACTACACAGTCCTATCGGATGACGGCGATCAACGATTCCAGTTCGGCATTGGCGAACGCTTCTAGAACATCACCTAAACAACATCTGGCCAAACAATATCTGGCCAGACAGCAAAAAGCGGTGGTGCTTCCCCACCGCTTTTTGCTATCTGGGATAAAAGCCTAGGTCAGACAAAGTCACATCCCAGACCCCATCAATATCTAAACCCAAATCTAAACCCAAACTTAAACCCAAAAGGAGCCTCCCATACCCATGAGAGACTCCGTTCCAAAAGTGGAAAAAAATTCATTTTGTATTTTTCAACACACATTCTTTAGAGCCTCTCTCGAATTAACGAGAAATTATCTCGATCGAGGAAGAATGAGCGCGAATCAGCAGAACAACCAGGGATAGCAATCCAATATTGATTGAAAGGATAAGCTGATCTTGTATAAAATATCTCTAATTAAAGATTATTTGATACGTATTAATGCCGAGTAGCTGTATTCTATTAGAGACTGCCTGTGTGAAAAAATCGCCTGACCCTATAAAGCCCCCAGAGTCAGGCGAGTCACCTGCAAGGACAGTTAGCTTCTCAGAGAGGTCGCAGACATGAAGTCTGTGGCCTGCTGAGTTGCTTTCCTCTTGGCTGATACCATTGTGTCAATTGCAGTGGAGTACAGCCATCGCGCTTCTACGTATCTTGAAAATTCTTTGTTTGTCAAGATTCGTTGATCTACTGAAAGATCGGAGCGAGAGAATTTTCCAGCCGTTTCTATGCCATGTTATTTGATACATCCTTTACAGATGTTTCCTGGATCCCTCCTTTTTGATGGCTTACGGTAACTTCTAAGCCGTGAAGTGCATGGGGACATTGAAAACTTTGAGTATCGTCAGTCCCTGAATATCTCAATCAGCAAAGATATCTCAATCAGCAAAGACAAAACAAAAAGGCTGCGACTCAATTGAGTCGCAGCCTTTTTGCTGAGTTGAGAGGTGGTGACTAGCTCAGTCCAAGAAAACACCCTTGGTTCTGACTGGAGCTAAATCACCATCAGGTAAAGTTGGAGCGACTCATACCTGATAATTAAGAAATCGCCTAGCCCACTAAAGCCCCCGGAGCTAAGCGAATTACCTGCAAGGACAGTTAGCTTCTTAGAGACTCGCAAGCGAGCTAGGCTCGCTGTGCAGAACTCTCTAGTCTGCTTTCCTCTTGGCTGAACTTATATTGCCCACAGCATCTTCAAATAACCCTGGCGCATCCACGTATCTTCCAACAGCTGCCCTTGGCAGAATACGTGAATACACTTTCGCTTTGCCCCAGGCGACAGGCCATCGATTCGCCCCTTAGCCAAATAGTCTTGATATCTAGCGAGACTATTTGGCTAACGAGAAATAATGCCAGTGCGAGGGTCTTGGCCATAGGCTTGCCAGGTCATTTCAATCAATGCGGTGAGGATGGCGATCGCCACCATGGCATTTCCCTTCTGCCCCGACACCCCCACATAGGGCACCCCGACCCGCTGAAGCAGCTCCAACACCGGACCCATTGGAGCGCTGGCTGGGTTCGTCTCATTCAAGTGGTCCACCATCTGCAGATGGGGAGGTGTCGCAATCACAAGGGCTGGATAGATGACTTTGTTTTGAATCAGCTCTCCCAGCGTTACCAACGTACTGGGGGTCTGTCCCACCACCACCACAGCATTGGGATAACGGGGAGCGAGCACTTCTAAGCCCCAAGCCGTGGCCGTTTTTGTACGCTGGGGGCGAGTGATCGCATCCAGGCAACAGTAGGTCGGGTTAGCAAAGCTCGCCTGGATGGTCGGCATCGCCGCGACTTGAACCGCCGGAATATCAACCAAAATCGTGCTCCGGGCTGCCAGGGCTGCGGCCCCAGATTTCAGGGCATCGCTGGAAAAATGCAAGGACTGGCTAAACTCAAAATCTCCGGTGACCGCCACCACCCGCCGAATCACCTCATACTCTGCCGGGGAAACCGGTAGTGAGCCTAACTGTTGTTCGACTCCGGCCAGACGCTGCGCTTCCAGAGGATGGATTGGAGGATGAAGGTGCATAGAGGCTTGGGATTGGGAGTGCGGAATGCTCCTTATTGTGGAACGGGCTTTCGACCAGGGCAAGTCTCCCCATATAAGTCGGGGCAAGCCTGTCCCCTATTGCAATTTGACAATTCCCGATTAGACTTGAGCAAAACTAGGGTTGTTGGGCTAGACTATGCGTGCCAAACGCTGAATCTAGCGTTTTTCCATCCCCTCTCCCATTGTTTCCCGAAGGAATGCCCCCGGAAAACGCCCGAAACACTCCCCAAACACCTCACGAGTAGACAGGCCATGGATCCGTTCATTGCTCCCCTTGCATCCGCTATTTTCATGGTGGCGGCCTATGTGGCCGGCTCCGTAAAAGTTGTTAATGAAGGCGAAGCCGCCCTCGTCGAACGCTTTGGTCGCTATCGGCGCACGCTTTCGCCAGGGCTTAACTTTACCTTGCCCGTCGTTGACAACATCATCATTGACACAACCCGCGAGCAGGTCTTCGATGTCCCACCTCAGGATGCTGTTACCCGAGACATGGTGCAGGTCAAGGCGGATGCGGTTGTGTTTTGGGAAATTGATAATCTCTACAAGGTTCACTATCAAGTGGACGACATCAAGGCTGCGATCGAGAACTTCATCCTCACGAGCCTTAGAACCGCGATCAGTCAGATGACCATGAATGAGCTGTTAGGGGCTCGTTCTGACATCAGCTCGACGCTGCTGTCCGACCTCAATAGCGTCACTGATGAGTGGGGCGTTCGTATTCGTCGGGTCGATGTCAAGGATTTGGACTTTGACGAAGATGTGCTCCAAAGCATGGAAGACCTCCGCATTGCCCAGGAACGCAAGGAAGCGGTGATTGTTGAAGCCCAGGGTCGTAAACAAGCGGCCATTGAAGATGCAGAGAGCCGCCGGGCGGCGGCGATCGCCGAGGCCCAGGGTCTGATGGAAGCGGTAAAAATTATTTCAGGGGACAGCAACGTTGCTGCCGAGAAGAAGGAAGCCCTCCAGGACATCGTCAAATTCCTGGTGGCCCAACGCTATGTGGATGCCAGCCAGAAAATTGGCGAAAGTCCCAATGCCAAGATCCTCTTCATGGATCCCAGCAAGCTGACGGAAGCGCTGACCGACTTGGTTGCCCACGAAGATGCCGGAGCGCTGCCGGGCAGTGGTATTAGCGACACCGTCAGTAATTAGGCCGCAATTAGGACTTCCCCCGTCGCGTTCTTCCTTCGTCGCGTTTTTCCCTCCCAAAAACAACGAGCGGTCATGCCCTGGCATGACCGCTCGTTGTTTTTGGGCGCAGTTTTTGAGCGCGACTTTTAGCTCAAGACCGGCTTGGTTTCAGCTAGCGCTACTGGCCAAGGCTGCGGGCGTTGCATCAGCGTTCTTGCGACCGTGGCGCTTTTGGTGCCATGCCCAAGCATGGGCGAGGATTTGCTCAAGATCAGCATACTCAGGTTTCCAGCCAAGGACTTGCTTGGCGCGATCGCCCGTGCCCACTAGCGTCGGTGGATCGCCAGCCCGGCGCGGCTTCTCAATCACTTCAATTTCCTGGGCCGTGACCGTTTTGGCCAGTTCAATCACCTCACGCACCGAGAAGCCCTGGCCATTGCCAAGATTAAACGCATCGCTGTCACCGCCCTGCATCAAATACTCCAGCCCCAGAATATGGGCCTGGGCAATGTCGAGGATGTGGATGTAGTCGCGGATGCAGGTGCCATCGGGGGTATCGTAATCGGTACCAAAAATGTAGATCGAGTCCCGGTGACCCAGGGCCGCCTGGATAATCAGAGGAATCAAATGGGTCTCGGGATAGTGGTCTTCGCCCAGGCGTCCTTCAGGGTCAGCCCCTGCTGCATTGAAGTAGCGGAAGCGGACGGACTTGAGCCCATAGGCACGGTCGAAGTCCTCCAAAATTTGCTCCACCATCCACTTACTGCGAGCGTAGGGACTAATGGGGCGCTTGGGATGGTTCTCAGGAATCGGAACTTCGTCCGGCGGACCATAAATCGCGCAGGTCGAGGAAAAGACCAACTTTTTGACCCCTGCGGCCACCATGGCCTCCAACAACGTCAGCGTACCGCCCACATTGTTGTCGTAATATTTGCCCGGTTGCTCCACCGACTCGCCCACAGCGATATAGGCGGCAAAATGCATGACAGCATCAATCTTATAGGTCTGGAAGAGCTTGTCCAGGAGAGGGCGATCGCTCGTATCCCCCACCACAAACTCAACATCCAAAACCGTCTCCACCAGGTCTTTATGGCCACCCGAAAGATTGTCGAGAATGACGACTTGGTAGCCCTGCTGCTTGAGCGATAGAACCGCATGGGAGCCAATGTAGCCTGCTCCGCCCGTAACCAAAACCGTTGGTTTCACAAAATCCCCCAGTGGAATACTTGAGTGGAATAGATCTCTAGGTATCGCGAGACATGCCGCGTTATTAAATATTCCTGCGCTACTAAATTATTCCCGACAGATGCGCTTCAATCCGAATCTGACAAAAATCCATCTAGAGCCACTCACCATTCAGCCAGCAACCATCCAGTCAGCAACCATTCAACCAGCAACCATCCAGACAACAACCGTCCAGGCAAGGGGACATTATTCAGACGATGGATGAGTCAGCTCCGGTAATGATGCCTCAGGCTTCATCCTCTCCAATCTCATTGAGACCCGCCAGGACCCGCTGAATCCGTTCAAGCTCTAAGTCATTGAGATAGTCAATGGTCCAATTTGCCTGGCGTTGGATCATATGAAACGGATAGGTATTGGCAATGCCCACCACAGACAGTCCCGCCCGTTTGGCCGCTTCAATGCCAGCAAAGGTGTCCTCAATGGCCAAACAATCTTCGGGTTGAAGATTCAGAGTGGGATAGGTCTGCTTGAGTTGCTCCACCGCCCGCACATAGCCCTGGGGGTCGGGTTTGCTGGTGTCCACATCATCACTGGTGACCAACAGCGAAAAATACTGACTCAGATTGGCCTGCTCTAGCACCTGCTCCACTTCCGCTCGTCTCGCACCGCTCACGACCGCGAGCTTTAGGTCAGCAATCCGGCATTTATAGATGAGATCGTCAAGACCCGCATAGATTGGCAGCTTGTCCATTCTGGAGAGCTCTTGGACATAGGCATCTGCTTTGGTCGCCAGCAAGCGATCGAGGTCGGCTTCGTTGAGCAACCGGCCTCTTCGCTGAAAGATATCCATCAGGCAAGCGCGATCGCTCCGCCCCAAACACAGCTCTGCAAACTCCTGGGGATCAGGCCTCAGATTCTCACCGATCAGCAGGTCGCCCAACAGACGCTCGTGAATCGGCTCATCATTGATGATGACGCCGTTGAAATCAAACAGAATCGCCTTGAGAGTCATACTCCGATTAAAACATCGATCGGCCTCGAAGTAGCCGCACTGTAACAAGGACTAAAAAGCTTGAGGGGAGCAGCATGCTGCTCCCCTCAAGCGATGACTCATCACACTATGAATCGCCCCAAAGAACATCCACAACAATCCGACGCAACGCATCAGACCTGGAGTACATCGGGCATGGTGAGATTAGGAAGATTTCCAATTAGCCCAATCCTGGGGCTTAAGGAATGTTTCATACAGCTCTGCTTCCGGTGTCCCCGGCTCAGGCTTATAGTCGTACTCCCAGCGAACCAGCGGGGGCAAGGACATCAAAATCGACTCAGTGCGACCATTGGTCTGTAACCCAAAGATAGTGCCGCGGTCATAGACCAGATTGAACTCCACATAGCGGCCCCGGCGGTAAAGCTGGAAGTCACGCTCGCGATCGCTATATTCCGTATCCTTACGGCGCTCCACAATGGGCATATAGCAATCTAGGAAGGATTTGCCGCAGCTTTGAACAAAAGCAAAGACATCTTCCCAAGAGCGTTCGACCTTACCCACCTCATCGCTGTGGGCAGCAGCCTTGCTCTCAATCATGGGGCCTTTGCACAGAACGCCTTGGTCGTTCTGATAATCAAAGAAAATACCTCCAACGCCCCGGGTCTCATCCCGGTGCTTCAGGTAGAAGTACTCGTCACACCAAAGCTTGAATGTCTTGTAGTAGTCAGCATGGTGCTCATCACAGGCTGCCTTCAAGGTCTGGTGGAAGTGCGCTGCGTCCTCAGCAAAGGGGTAGTAAGGCGTCAGATCAATGCCACCGCCAAACCACCACACAGGGCCCGCCTCAAAGTAGCGGTAGTTCATGTGAACTGTGGGAACAAAGGGATTGCCTGGGTGCAGTACGAGCGACGTGCCCGTGGCAAAAAAGTCATGACCAGCAGCTTCAGGACACTGGTTCAGAATCGACGGGGGAAGATTCTTTCCCCAGACCTCAGAGAAATTGACGCCGCCCTTCTCAAAAACATTACCGTCCTGGAGAACACGGGAACGACCGCCACCGCCCTCCTCACGCGTCCAGGCATCCTGGCGGAATTTAGCACCACCGTCGAGTCCCTCCAATCCTTGGCAAATTTCATCCTGAATTTCAGTCATGAATGCCTTGACCCGCTCACGAGAATCCTGAGGCGGCAGTGACAGCTCACTCTTCGGCGGCAAAGACGTCGCCGTGGCTTTCTGACCTGCCTGGGTCGAAGGAATTGCAGCAGTCATGGAGTACCCGTTCTTAAATAAATATGAGCTTGTTATCTCTACTAATGGAATACCAGTTTTGGGAGACCCAGGAAAACGAACATTGCGCATTTTTAACATTCGCTCCCCAGCGGACAATATCTGCGCAAAGTCTCTCGATAAAAGATTTTGAAGTCTTGAGTAGCCCGAGTATCAGCAGCCTGGATGACGGTTCTCCCGCTAAGATGTGAAGATACATAAATTGATTCAACGCTCCCCAATTCACCGTAGTCACTCCGTTGAGACTGCTGTTTACCCCACCCACCGGGAATAAGAAAATCTGATGCCTGCCCTTTTAGAAAAAACCGCCATTCTCGATGTTCTGCGTCCGGTTCAGGATCCAGAGCTGCGCCGCAGCCTCGTGGAACTCAACATGATTCGGAATGTAGAGGTGGAGGGCGGCAATGTTCGCTTCACACTGGTCCTGACAACCCCGGCTTGTCCCCTACGGGAAATGATTGTGGATGACTGCAAGAAAGCGGTCATGGCGCTGGATGGCGTCACAGCGGTGGAAGTGGAGGTGACAGCCGAGACCCCTCAGCAACCCAGCCTGCCCGATCGCCAAAATATCCCGGGCATCAAAAACATCATTGCAGTGAGCAGTGGCAAGGGCGGCGTGGGCAAAAGCACCGTCTCGGTCAACATCGCTGTAGCCCTGGCTGAGAGCGGAGCAAAGGTGGGGCTGCTCGACGCAGATATCTACGGGCCCAATACCCCCAACATGATGGGGCTCTCCCAGGCAGAGATCTCCGTACAGCAGGGTGATCAGGGTGAAATTTTGGAGCCCGCCTTCAATTACGGCGTCAAGCTGGTGTCCATGGCCTTTTTGATCGATCCGGATCAGCCGGTGATCTGGCGTGGGCCTATGCTCAACGGCATTATTCGGAAGTTTCTGTACCAAGTGAACTGGGGGGAACTGGACTATCTCATCATCGATATGCCGCCGGGAACGGGTGATGCCCAGCTCACCCTCGCCCAAGCCGTTCCCATGGCTGGTGCTGTGATCGTCACAACGCCTCAGACGGTTGCGCTGCTGGACGCACGACGTGGCCTCAAAATGTTCCAGCAGCTCGGTGTGCCGATCCTAGGCATTGCCGAAAATATGAGCTATTTCGTACCGCCGGATGCACCGGAGAAGTCCTACGACATCTTTGGCTCCCAAGGTGGGCAAAACACCGCCAAGGAATTGGGTCTGCCGCTGCTGGGCTGTGTTCCTTTGGAGATTCCGGTGCGTGAAGGGGGCGATCGCGGCACACCCATTGTGGTCGGTCAGCCAGAGTCCGCCTCAGCAAAAGCGTTGACGGCGATCGCCCAGCAAGCCGCTGCCCGTGTGTCCGTTCTCGCCCTAGGAGGTTAAGCCGTGGCCAGTCGATCCTTCCGTCGCTTTTCCCTCCAACCTTTCCTCGCCCCCTGGAAAGACATGGATCGCTGGCTCCTGGGGGCAACCCTGGGGCTCACGTTTTTGGGCGGCCTACTGATTCGCAGTACGCAACTCCATACCGAGGTGATTGGCTTTGAAGTGAGCTGGTTGCAACACTGGTTGACAGGGGGCATCGGATTGTTACTGCTTCTGCTGTTGAGTCGATTTCGCTACGATCGCCTCCAGCAGTGGCCCTGGATCATTTACATCATCACCAATGTTTCGCTGCTAGCGGTCAAATTCGGCGGTACCAGCGCCTTAGGGGCTCGAAGTTGGATTTCCGTCGGCGGCTTCAATATTCAGCCCTCCGAATTTGCCAAAATCGGCGTCATTGTTGTTCTCGCAGCGGTGCTGGGGGCGGAAGAAGCCGCCACAATTCCCGCTCTGATCCGTGCGCTGGTCATCCTCGGCCTACCCTGGGGACTCGTCTTCATCCAGCCGGACCTAGGTACCTCACTTGTCTTCGGAGCGATCGCCCTAGGCATGCTCTACTGGGCCAATGCCAAGCCGGGCTGGCTGATTTTGATGCTGTCTCCACTCCCATCAGCGATTATTTATGGCTTCGGCTCAGAAAAGGCCACCTTCTTCTCGCTCTGGTTTATCTGGCTGATTTTCATTGGCGTGATTGCCTGGAAAAGCCTTCCCTGGCCAAGATTTGGTGCCTTTGGCGCCGTGGTGCTCAACTCCATTGCAGGCACCATGGGTCAATGGTCCTGGACCAATATCTTGAAGGAGCACCAGCGGGCTCGCCTCACCTCCTTTCTCGACCCCAACCAAGATCCCTTGGGTTCTGGCTATCACCTGATTCAGTCCAGCATTGCCATCGGCTCCGGCAAACTCTGGGGCCGGGGATTGAACCAGGGCTCCCAAACTCAGCTTGAATTCATTCCAGAACAGCACACGGACTTTATTTTCTCGGCCGTGGGTGAGGAATTGGGCTTTATTGGCGGCATCCTTGTCCTGCTGATTTACTGGCTGATCTGTCTGCGTCTGCTGATCATTGCCCAAAATGCCAAGGATAATTTTGGCTCTCTGATCGCCATTGGCGTGTTGTCGATGATTGTGTTCCAAACCATCATCAATATCGGCATGACCATTGGTGTTTCTCCGGTCACGGGTATCCCGCTGCCGTTGTTGAGCTATGGACGTTCCGCCCTGCTGACTAACTTCATTGGGCTGGGGCTGGCGGAGTCGGTGGCCAATCACCGCCAACGATTTAAGTTCTAGGGCGATCCGATGGTGGGTCCCCTTTTGATCGAGCCACTGCAATCGTCAGCGGCTGCCAACGGTGGGGTACGCAAGCGGCTATCACCACCTCAAGCATTCGGCGATCGCCTCCAAAGATTGCAGAGCAAACCGCTATGGTATGACTGTCAACCAGAATAAAGAGGGGGTAAGGCGGTGTCCAATTGGTTGCTGCCATCATTGAGCGATATTTTTCGGCGAGCAGCGGACCAAGTGTCTGGACTGGCAGTTCCTGATGTTTCTTCCTCTCCAGATGCTCACCCAGGCGATTTTCATGCTCCCTTTCCAGGACAGAAACGCCAGACCTCCATTGCCCTGCAACAGGTTCAAGCGGAATTTGAATGGCGGGCAGCCCTGACGGCCGTACAGGATCTCATCAAAGCCCGCCTCGATAATGACGCGACAAACACCCCAGAAACGGACACCAGCCAGGGGGTGGTTCTCTGTGGACCGTTGCCTGTCGTGAGCGATCCAGTTCTGAGTGATCGCCTCGCGAGCTGGATTTTTGTCTCGGATACACTCAACGCTCCCTTGGGGCTCTCGCTACAGCTCAACCCCCAGGGAAATCAATGTCCTGGCTTAACCGCAACCCCCGTCACATCGGTTCCCGTCCTAGAAAAAGACCCACTTGCCGCGGAGCAATTTTGTCTAGTCCTGACGCCAGACTTTGGCGTGGTTTTGGTGCTGGGCCAGGATGAACGCCCCTGCTTTCAATTTTCCTTTGATCCGAAGGTCATTCAGATGTGCTGGCAGGCCCTGCTGCTGCGTGTTCGCCTCAGCAACGCCAGCTACGCAACCAAATTGCATCGTCTCTTCGAAATTTTTTCCCCCGGAACACCGGACTATCACCTGATCAGCGAGTTCAGCCGCCGCTGGACCCAGCAACTGACCCAACAGATGATGCAAAACCAGCTCGAACTGGCCGCAGACTTAGCTGGGACACACCACGTCCCCTACCCCCCTCAAACCTCTCCCGCCTCAAAAACCAACCTCCGCAGCCGTGACCGCTCCCATACTCCGCCGATCAAGACAGAGCAACCTCCTTCCCCCAGCTCCCCCAAAAGCATCACCGATGAATGGGCAGAGGAGGCCCAGGATGTTGCGTTATTGAAGGCGATCGCCCATGAAGTTCGCACCCCTCTAGCGACGATTCGTACCTTGACCCGCCTGTTGCTGCGCCGCAAGGACCTTGCCCCAGACGTACTCAAACGACTGGGCATCATCGACAACGAATGTACTGAACAGATCGATCGCTTTAGTCTGATTTTTCGAGCTGCAGAGATGGGTCCCCAGCCCCAGACGGGAGAATCCTTCCTGGCAGCCATTCCCCTAGATCAGGTCATTCAAGAAGGACTCCCTCGCTGGAAAAATCAGGCAGAGCGTCGGAATCTCCACCTAAACGTGGCGCTGCCGGAGCAATTGCCCTGCGTTGTCAGCGATCCACAGATGCTCGATCAGGCCCTAACAGGACTCATCGATCGCTTCACTCGCCAATTACCCGCCCAAAGCAATCTCGGCCTCCAGGTTTCGCTGGCCGGCGATCAGCTCAAGCTCCAGTTCCAAGCCCACGACCGTTCCGGGAATCCCATTACCGCAACCATTGCCGATGGCGGCTGCGCGGGCCAATCTCCGAGCAAATCACTGGGACAGCTGCTCTCCTTCCAGCCTGCGACCGGCAGCCTTAGCCTCAACCTCGCCGTCACTAAAAACATTTTCCAGGCCCTTGGCGGCAAATTGCTGATCAAGGAACGTCCCCAACAGGGGGAGGTCGTGACGGTCTTTCTGCCGCTCCAGCCGGAGCCACATCGCCGCTAATCTCTACCCCTTGCTGTTGCCTTTGCTAGGCCTTTCAATTATGCGGATCTTGCTCATGCGCCACGGCGAAACCTGGGCCAATCGCGATCGCCGAATGCAGGGACAACGGGATGCGGAGCAGTCTCGCCACCAGAGCAGCCTTGCACAGACACAGACCCCATCAGCAATCCCCAGCCGCAATTCCCAGGCCCGCATTCACGAACTCTCTCCCCTAGGACAACAACAGGTAATTGCCCTAGGCAAACGCCTCAGCCAAACACCAGCTCCAAGCCAGGTTTACGCCAGTCCCTTACTGCGCAGCCGTGAAACAGTCCGCCTCCTCAAGCAAAACAACGCGACCTGGGAGCCCCAATACGATGATCGACTGAGTGAAATTGACCTAGGCATTTTTTCCGGCCTCACCTGGCCAGAGGCTCAAGCACGCTACCCCGCCCTGTGCCAGACGCTCACGACTCAGCTAGACTGGCACCCCATTCCTGAAGCAGAGTCCCCGCAAACCATCCATCGCCGGGCCAATCATTTCATTCGAGACTGTATTCTTCAGAATCCAGACACTGCTCACATCTGGATTATCAGCCATGCAGGAATCTTGAATCATCTGATTGCGGCCCTCATGGGCAGCGATCGCACCTGGGGCATTCCCACAGCCCCAGCAGCGCTATTTGAGTTCCAGCTACAGGCTCCCCGCTGGAATCATCATCGCAACCAGGATGGTTGTAGCCCAGGCCCCTCGCCAGATCACCCGTCAGATCAGCTGAACACAGAACTCTGGAAAATTCTCTATTTCAACGATACTAGCCACTATGACGGAGCTTTGATGGAGCTTTGATGGAGTCTGCCCTCCAAATCGTAGCCCGAGACAGCATATTCCTCTCCCCAAGCCTTAGGCAGCCTTGGACAGATTTGCTGCACCAAAACCTCAGCATCTCGTCAACGACAGTCTCAGTATGAATAGAAAATTCAGCGTTCTAAACCTGACGCCACCGACAAGCCTTTCTCACTCATAAGACTTTATTCCAATCAACATTTCTCCAATTCAGACAAATAGAGGAATAGCCAATTCACACATAAGATTGAGCGATCATAGCAAGGCAATTCCTGAGGGGCTTCAGCCTCTTCCAAGTCGCTTTCCGCGCCCCCAAAAAGGCAATAATAAGTCCGCTGCAATAGCAGCAAATTTTACTCGAGAAAACAGATAAGCCCCAGGCCAGTCAGTGTATCAATTACATCAGGATCGATCGTCAAAAAGCCCCGTATATACCGATTCCCCGAAGAATATTGAGGGGTTTCACCCATCATCCCAACGGAATAATTAAGGCCTAGTAAAACTTCAGGAATTACTATGAGTTTCGGGAATGATAGGCTAGATTATTAGGTACATAGAAAGCCTGAAGCAATGACTTTTAGTTGAGTTGCTTCTCCCCAAAGGGAATCACTTACCCCCAAGTGATTCAGTCTATCTAGTTCTCAATACAGTAGGGTTCTATTGAGTCGAGCCTTGCGACGTTTGCGTCCCGAACTTATCAAGCCATTTGGTTTCTCTCATTGGGAACAGCGTGGGTTCGGTACAGCATCTTTAGACTCGGTTGAGGTGAGCAGATCGCTACCGAAATCGTGCCTTCATTGGCCAGGCAGCTTGTCCGTTCCGGTACTCACTTCACTTTGAGCTCACCTTGAGCTTTGTGAGCTGGGGCTAGGTTGAGCTTTAGTATTGGGCAAGTCGATTAATGTTTACTCAGGGCACCTTGATCAGGAATGGTGATTGTACGATTAGGACAAGAGAAATCTATGGTTGCTGAGACATCGCAACCCACCTCCCTTCCTGTGGTTGAGACCTTCCATTCCATTCAAGGTGAAGGCCAATGGTCTGGATGTAATGCCTTTTTCATCCGCCTGGCGGGATGCAATGTGGGTTGCCCATGGTGCGACACGAAGGAATCTTGGAGTGCCTCTCGCCATGCTCAGCGTTCCATCACTGAGCTGGCGGCAGAAGCCATGGCGTCAAGGGCGCGGATCATCGTCATCACAGGCGGAGAGCCCCTCATGCATGACCTTGCGCCCCTCACTTCGGCACTACGGAGTCAGGGTCTGGATGTTCACCTGGAAACGTCCGGCGCTTATCCCATGAGTGGCACCTATGACTGGGTCACCCTATCGCCAAAACGAACCAAGCCACCCCACCCCAGCGTTTACCAGCATGCTCACGAGCTAAAAGTTGTCGTGGCTGACGAGACAGACTTGGATTGGGCCGAGGAGCAGGCAGCCAAAGTGCCTGAACGCGTATCTAAACGTTTACAGCCAGAGTGGGACACCCCAAAAAGCAGTCGTCTTGTCTATCAATATATTTTGAGCAATCCGACGTGGCGAATGAGTTTGCAAACCCACAAGTACATCGGGATTCATTAGGCACAACACCTACAAAATCAGTGTAGTCTGACTTGGCACGGCAAAACTCAGACACGTCTGAGCAGACTCAGATGAAAGTAAGTAATTCAGAGAAATCTCCCCAGAAGGCTGTTGTTCTACTGTCGGGGGGATTGGACTCTGCGACGGCAGCTGCACAGGCCAGCCAGGATGGCTACGAGGTGATTGGCCTTTCGGTTCGCTATGGCCAGCGGCATGTTCGGGAGCTTAGGGCCGCAAAGGCGATCGCAGAGCATTTGGGAATTCGTGCTCATTTTGTCGTGGATGTCAATTTGGATCAGTGGGGAGGATCTTCCCTGACGGATCTCAACAGCCCCGTTCCCAGTGGCGGAGTTGAACCGGATGTGATTCCTTCCACCTATGTACCCGGTAGGAACACGGTATTCATTGCCCTTGCCTTATCCCTTGCAGAATCCCAGCAGGCAGCCGCTATTTATCTTGGCATCAATGCAGTCGATTACTCAGGTTATCCCGACTGCCGACCGGAATACCTAGCGGCCTATCAGAGCCTCGCAGCACTCTCCTCCAAAGCAGGTATTGAGGGGAGAACGCCACTGTTGGTTGCACCACTAATCCACGATTCCAAACAAGACATCGTATGTCGTGCCCTTGCCTTGGGTGTCCCGATCGCAGAAACCTGGTCTTGTTACCAAGGCGAGAGTGAGCCCTGCGGTACCTGTGATTCCTGCCGCATACGCGATAAGGCATTGATTGAAGCGGGCCGCCCCGACCTCGCCACGGCGTTCGGACAGCGAAATATCAACTAGGGCAAACCAGTAGACACAGTGCTCTGGCGACCCAAGACTCGCAATTGATTTCAAGAAAGTTGTAAGCGGGTGGCGGGAATCGAACCCGCATCATCAGCTTGGAAGGCTGAGGTTTTACCACTAAACTACACCCGCATAGCTATATAAAACTAGCATACTTGCGTCTGCTTTTAGCCAACTTTTGCAATGATTTTTCTCAAAAATCACGGGATTTAGCCTTGCTCCGACCCCTCAAAAAATTCCTGCCCATATCCGCAATGAGGTGATATCGTTTATGCCAACGATCTATGACTTGCGTCAAAGTGGAACTTATGCGTGCAGCTCTACCTCCTCTCCATTTCTTGTCTTTTGGCATTGATAGAAGTGGCATTGATCGCAGCATCAACACCAGCATCGATAAACTCCGTCGTCATCGTATTGAGCTGGTTTTAATGGGGAGTATGGTCACTGGGATTTGTCTGGTATCTGGTGCCGCCTTTAGCCTGTTGACCAATCCCAACCTAGGCCAGAAGCTCACGCCAGTCTCACTACTCAAACCGGGAGCGATTCAAAAGAAAAGCATCTCGACCATGGGAGACGCTTTACTAGAGCTCAGCAAACCGCTCAGAATTGAGGTCGTTTCGACACCAACCCCCTCCCAAGCCTCAACCGCTTTAACCATCGTTTCCCCAGCTGAATTCCAACCCCAGCTCCTTCAACAAACCCATGAAAAGGGCGTTCGATTGTTGCTGTTAACCTTGGCTGCGGGAGGGGTCTTGACCGCAACAGCACGGGTCGCCCCAAATTTACCGATTTGGCCACAGCGACGCAAACCCTTGGGAGAACGCCTCGATAAAAGTGCGGTATCGACCCATCCTCTCAGCGTCAAGCCAGCCAGCATACCGTCCTCTCCTCGTCTCGGTTCCCAACAGAACTTATCCCAGCTGCGTCCAAAACGGGCAGTCCCAATGAGTGCCATCAACAAAACAGCGGTGCCATCTGTTGTCTCGCCCTTTGGCAGCTTGAAAGCAGTTGGAGCAAAGTCCCCCAAGGGTGTTGTGATGACCGCCCATGTGGGCCGAGTCACCCCCCAGGTCCAACCAGGGCGACGCACGAAGCCTCACCCAAACTCTGGCACAACGGTCATTCCAGCCTTAGCCAACTCGGTGGTTCGTCCTGCAAATCCCGCCCCCCATTCCGCATCCCCAGCCCAAGCGTCAGCCCCTGCATGGCTCAACGACCTAGATATGCGCCAGCAGGCACCCATTGGCTCTCTTCTGTAAATGCAAATGCTGTGAATGCAAATACTTTGGCTGAACGGTGGTGGGTTCCCTGGCCAGCCTGTCTATCCTGAAGCAATTCCGCTGTCGGAATCGGCAGGCTGGAGACTAGAGGCGAGGCTCCGCTGGAGCTTTGGCCCCACCGAGGAAAGAGGCAGACGTCTAATGCCCTAGCTTTCTTCGATTTTGGCCTAGCGATCGCCCGCAACAACACCACTCAGCTCCTGCCAGTCCTCGATCATTAGCGGCGTCCACATCCAAAACCGTTCAAAATTTCCATTGAGCATCTTTGGGTTGTAGGACCGAGCATCAGCATCCATAACAGTCCGATAGAAATTTGCAGCCTCGTCCCAGAGTTCCGTATTTTCTCCTGGCGTACCTGCCTTCGCCAACTTCATCGCCACCAAAGCCAAATTGGCATAGGTCTCTAGCTGTTCGTCTTTCGTTGCAGATTGCTTCGAAAACAGCTCAAGATTTTCCCGCAGTAGCTCCCGAGCTTTCAGCAGGTCACTCTTTTGACCCTTCGCCCAAAGCGATAGGGCATAGGCATTGCGATAGCGAAGATTTTCGGGGGACTCTTCCAATAGAGTTAGCCATTGCAAATGAGCATCAGACAGGTAAGCTTCCGACTCTCGGGGATCCACCCCATCAGGAGCAATTCCCGCATCGGTAGAGGTCGGCTCCAATAATGCGACCTGCGCCCCAGCAAATTGCTGCCAATTGAGACGTCCCCGCAAGAATTGCGCTTCCTGGCGATCTTCAGGAGAGGCCTGGTCAAGTAAGGATTGACTAAAACCACCCACCACATTGGTGGCCTTGCCTAACGCCCCCTCCTCCAGTAGTGCTTCTAGGGCCTGATTGGACTGGTTTAGATCTTGGTTCCCGACACCAATAAAAGCTTCATTGAGAAGCTCATCGGTGGTCTGATTGGTCAGTTCTGTCGGCGAGCCCCTCCCCAATGAGCGAACAGGGTCTCGGTTCTTCTGGGCAATGCCCCAAATCCCCGCCGCCAAAAGTAGAAAGCCCGTGGCACCAGCGATCAACCATGCCGCTTGCTTCTGGGACGGTGCAGCCGGCCAAGCCATCCGGCCAGGGCTGGCCTGGTCTGCGGGAAGCTGCCCATCAGCGGATGCTCCCCCTGAAGGATCAGCAGGCTGTTGGGAATGAACAGCCGCTGAATCATTAGCAACGCTGGGGCTAGGGGACGAGCTGTTGGCAGAGACATTTGAGGCGATCGCAGCACCACCCGCCACCGCCGCGCCAGAGGCCACCGCTCTTCCAACATCGCCTTCTCCTCCAGCGCCATCATCTCCTCCTAAGACCAGCGGATCGACCAAGGGACGCGAGGTACCCAGGCCCTCTCCCATGAAATCTTGCTCCAGACGCGTCACAGCGTGGGTCATCTGGGGGTCTTGCGGGTCAAAGAGCGGTGGTTCATCACCTGGGATGGCAAACGGATCCTCGAGTTCCTCGGTGGGTATGGCGATCGCCGCCCCGCCACCGCGATAATTTCCTGCATCCATCCCAGCCAACAGGGGCTCCTCCTGAAACGGCCCCGTCTCCTGCCACCCCGGCGTCGGACGCACCAAGCGCCCACCAAAATCGCTGTGGAGATACAGAATCGGCAACGCCCAGTAGAGCTGATTGGAACCATAGGCCGAAATCAAGCCCTGACGAGCCCGGCACAGACTCAAATCCAAGGGTTGACCAAACTTGAGATTGCGATAGAACAACCGACTCAATGTCAGGGCAACCTGATCCGGAATCCGCTCAGCCATCGCCAAAACGCCAGGGATACCACGCCGGATCAGTGCCTCCGCTAGCGTTCGCTCCCCCTGAAGGTCAAACTCATTGCTGGTGGATGCCTGGGTACCGAGGCAAGAATTCAGCACCGCCAGCTGAATGCCGTTATTGGCAAGCAAACCGGCCAAGTCATCTCCATTCAGGCTTTCCGTCAAGCCATTGCGGGAGTTGACAAGGTGCAAACGCCCCCCGGAAGGCCCAGGACTGCTGTGGCCAGCAAAGTGAAAGACCTGATAGGGAGCCTGCTCCAGCATCTGAGTCAATTCTTCTCGACCGGGATGCTCCAGCAACGTGAGCTGAATCTCAGGCAAGGCCCCCTGACTGTCGCTGCTGCGATGACGCTGAAGCTCTTCCTTGAGCTGCAAAGCCTCCCGCTTGAGCTCCAAGTTGGCCTGGTCAGTCGGTGCAGCCAACACCATCAGGATGTGTAGAGACGACGGCAGCGATGGCTGGGCCGCAAACCTGGCCCCCGCTGCGGAAAGTGTGTTCAGCTTTCCCTGATAGCGAGAGAAGACCACGTCAGTGGCTGCAGCAATGGGCCGGTTGCCCGCATGGAGCACTTCCCAGGGAAGTCGCATCAACCGCTCACCCTTCAGGCCCAACCGCAACCGCAGCCGCTCCTGGCGGTTTTGAGCGACGCCTTGGGCGGTCACCCAGCTATCACGCACAGTGCCCTGGAACAGCGCGTTATACATCGTCTGCCCGAGAGCAATCAGCGCGGGTTCCGAAGGAGACCCTGAAGCCGATGAGAGGGGGTCTACGGGAATCACCTCGTAGGGATCTTCCGGACTACTCTGAAAAAATTCGGATAGGGGATCAGTAAAAACTTGCCGAGCTTGAGCCAGCCAATCTTCCACTGGCCAAACAACCTGCTCTTCAGCCAGGGGAACGCCCTGCTCGACCCGTTCAACTCGAACGTAGTAGCGGTTTTCGTCATCGCTGATGGGGGTGACGGATAGATGAAACTCCTGGACCATGGCGTTTGTGCACTCCCATCTGGGAAGAACGGCTTCTTGGGACGGAACGGATGCGTTGAATTCACTGCATCAAGCTGATGTCTTCAATCTAAGCCTGAACTCAGAACTTGACTTTGATGCGTGAATCACGAGTAGCGGTGAGACTTGAAGCAACCCTCATCTTCTTACTACAGGGAATTGCCCAGAGACTCAGGACAATTCCCCATTGATACTGGCATTGAATCAATTCAGCTCCAAGAGGCTCAAACCCCTGCCAAGTCGGACAAATCATGATCGGCTGCGCAACAATGACCAAATCTTCACGGCAGCTTCAAAGTCAATCCAGGACGACTACTCTAATGTCCTATTTAAGACTTTTAATCAAGTATTTTCACTTAGTTTTAAGTCTGCGGCTTCCAGAACTCTTTACGATCAAACATCGTCCTTTGAGAGAAGCATTGGCCCTTATTTCCCCTATCTAGGTGACATTCCAACCTAGCTGATTGGCCCAATACATGGGCGACATTGCGACTCGTATGACCAAACCTGCATCGGATTCAGGTGGAACTGAGATGGAGGTTTGGTCGCAATCATTGTTCTCAATCTAAGCCAGTTCTAAAGCTAAGCCAGGAGATTTAGGAGGCTGCATTCAGTTCCCGCCAGCGATCGCGCAGGTCACCAATGTCAAAAAGCGCCTGAAATTTAAGCCCTTGCTGGGCATAGAGTTCAGCCCCCCCCTGCTGGCGATCGACCAAGGAAATGACTTCATCCACGGTGTAGCCCGCCGCTCTAAGCCGCTCCACCGCCTTCAAGGCCGATTGGCCCGTCGTGACAACATCTTCTAGCACCACCACCTTACTTTTCTCCGGCAGGGTTAGGCCCTCGATATAGGCCTGGGTGCCATGGCCTTTGGCTTCTTTGCGGATGATCAGGGGCGCCAGGGTGCGGCCTTCGTAAACCCCCACCACACTAACGGCAGTGACCATTGGATCAGCCCCCAGGGTGAGGCCCGCGATCGCCGTCACATCCTCAGCCACCATCGCCAACAACAGCCGACCCACTGCCACCGCCCCCTGGGGATGGAGTGTGACCTGCTTACCATTGATGTAATAGGTACTGCGTTGGCCCGAAGACAAAACAAAATCTCCCTCTCGATAGGCCAGCTCACAAAGTAGGTCTAACAGTCGCTGTCGCAGGGATTTGAGGTCTTCGGTTAACCACTGAGTGGATTCAGGGTTGCGTGTCATGCTTTCAGTGCTACCGTATTGCTTATTCTTTCGGGAAGAATACCAAAACAGGCCCATCTAACGGGTGAAGCCCAGGGCGATGACTTGCCTGAGTGGTGAATGCCCGGGGTGCCTGTCGCCAGAGACCTTAATTCATTATCACCTTGAGGAGTTGGCCCATGAAGGCAGACATTAGATCCTTGATCGTGGGGCTTACCATTGCCGCAGGAGCGACCCTGGCTCCTTCCGTGGCATCAGCCCAGGAAATTCCTAACACCACGGCCCCCCGTGACGCACTCACCGATGCGTTCTTTAATGATTCGCGCGATTTCTACGGCAATCAGACAGCTGTACGCCGCATCCGCGAATCCTTTGGCACAGGTCGCAACATTTTCCGCCGCGGTAACTATGCTGAAATCAATGTTGAGCGTGATGGCAAACGTTTCAATGCCGTTGTTAATCGCATCAAGCAGGAGCAATTTGCCAGCGACCCGACCATCCGCGTGATCGACCTGCCCAACCCCTTTGAGACCTCGTTGCTCGTTGAGCCATCTCTCTACAGCAACCAGGGAACCGGCACCGAGTTTGTTTTTGGCTCTCCCATTCGCTAGAGCAGGCTGCCCCCTTGGGGAGAGAGGCTATTCGAGGCGACGGTGCCTCGGATAGCCTCTCCTTTATCATGGGGCAACTGAATTCGGCGCAAAACTCCGGCGCAAAGACTCTGGCGTAAAAACGACAACCAGACAGAGCGACAGGCTCCCAGCAAGCCTTCATGCAACAAAAATAGAAATCCAGGGTACAGGAGTTGAACCTGTCTGAGGCGAATTATGAGTTCGCTGCCTAAACCGCTCGGCCAACCCTGGTCATCGTAAGAACTGTCCCCTCTGAAAAGCTTGACTGCGATCGCAAACAGATACGCTAGCCGATCAAGGATTCATCAGAGTTACGGGTACTCAGTCTTACTCCTCTATATTAGCTTACTGATCTCCGGCATTGGAGCCAATAGCCTGACAGCCCCCTGGGGGGCTTCTTCTCCTCACGGGTCTCCCCCCACATCCCCACAGATTCTGCCAGACGCATCGCCTTTCCTCAGATGAGATAAGCTAGGCCAAAGCGAGTCTTCTCTGCGACCGCAACCACCTCCCAAACGCCCCTATTTTCCCCGCATCCCAACGAAGAAGGAAGAAGCTCAGATGTCTGCAAAAGCATCCGCCAACCCCATGCGCCTGCGCGCATCTCTGGTCTATACCTTGGCAATGTTGTTCCTGATGATTGTGGCCGGGATTGTCGGCATGACCTTGGGAGCGACCCTGGGTCGCGAGGCCCTGAAGGGGGTCACCCAACCCGACTTTGGCCTGAGCAGCCGCACCGCCAGCAGCAGTGATGAAGAGGACAACGTGGAAGCCGGACAGGAAGTCGCGTTTCTGTCAGAGGCAGAAGTCCTGAAACGGGTGAAGGAGCGCTTAGCCAGCAAGGGAAAGGCAACCCCCGCTCCTGCCATTCCCGTCCCCACAGCCAGCGAGGGCAACAAGGATGACGAGAAGGATAGCCGCTCGAAGCAGGTGGGCTTTCCGATTGTCAGTAAAGATGGCGGCGTCCTGATGGAAGTCACGGGGGCAAGACCGGAAAAAGGCTCCTTTGTGCTGGACATCAACTTGCGTAACGAAGGAACCAAGCCTGTCCGCTTTCTATACAGCTTTCTGGATGTCGCGGATAATCGCGATCGCGCCCTCAGCGCCACAGCCGAAGATCTCCCCGGCGAACTTCAGCCCCTCAGCGACACGTTCTCTGGCACCATTCGTATTCCCAAGGCCCTCGTGGAGGGTGTCGATTCTCTATCGGTGTCCCTGACGGACTACCCCGACCAGAAAATCCAGCTGCAGTTGGACGGCATCCCCGTACTCAAGACGGAATAGGATAGCAATCGGCTCCCCCCGTTGAACCAGCCTTGATGTTAAACCAGCCTTGATGATGAAACGGATCTCGACAGTGCTCGAGATCAGCATACCTAAGATGAAACGATGAGCTTGGTGGAAACCGCAGAGCGATTCGCTGCGGTCATGGCCCTAATTTTGCTGAATGCCTTCTTTGTCGCCGCAGAGTTTTCTGTACTCTCCGTTCGGCAATCCAGGATCAACCAGCTCGTCCAAGAAGGGGACGCCAGCGCCCGCACAGTCCAGCGGCTTCAGCGCAGCATGGAACGCCTTCTCTCCGCGACCCAAATCGGCATTACCCTCTCTAGTCTTGCCCTGGGATGGATTGGGGAAAGTACGATTGGCGTCAGCATCTCCCATGCCCTGGGGCAACTGCCTTTGGAGTCCGGCATGCGGGCAGAGTTGATTCATCTCATCGCAGTCCCCATTGCCTTTTTTCTGGTCGCCTATCTACAAATCGTACTGGGAGAACTTTGTCCCAAGGCGCTGGCACTGATGTATCCCGAGCAAATGGCGCGATCGCTCGGCCCCTTCAGTTGGAGCATTGCCCGTTTTTTCAAACCCCTCGTCTTCCTGCTCAACCAATCCACACGCATCTTTCTGAGACTGGGCGGTATCCGCTATGGCACCGAGATCGAGCCCGCCCGACTGACAACCAAAGAACTCCAGCTGATCATCACAACCCACAGTGCCTCAGGGCTCCAAGCCGACGAACGCCAGCTGCTCTCCAATGTGCTTGAATTTTCGAGCCTCACAGCCAGCGACATCATGGTTCCCCGGCCAGACATGGAAACCTTGCCCGCCACGCTCACCCTACAGACATTCCTAACCGCCATCCAGCACCATGGCCATCGCTGCTACCCCATCGTGGAAGAGTCCATCGACAACATCATCGGGTCCATCCAACTCAAGGCGTTAGGAGAGGCTTTACTTCAGGGAAATATAAAGATGGATACCTCGCTGCGCCCCTGGATGTATCCCATACAGTTTGTTCCAGAGCACATGCCACTTCCAGAACTGCGCAATCTAATGCGACAGAATCAGGAAGAGGCTGTCATCGTAGTAGATGAATATGGGGGAACCTCTGGCCTCATCACCATGGCAGATGTGGTAAACGAACTCCTCAATGTTCCAGAACCACTCGGTCATCAACCCGATGCAGAGATCAGACAGTTGGACCCATCCACCTATCAGATCCAGGCCCAGGTCAATCTAGAGGATGTCAACGAGCAATTGGGACTCTCATTCCCTCTGTCCGAGGACTATACGACGCTAGGAGGATTTTTAATTCATCTGCTGCAGCAAGTCCCAGAAGAAGGACAGATTGCCACCTACGGAGACTTGGAAATCCAAGTCATTTCCAGCGAAGAGCGACGGCTCAATCTCCTAGAAGTCCGTCGAAAATCATCCTAAGACAGCAGCAGCATCATAAGCGAAGCGAACAGTGGCATCTCGATGAAATGCAGATGCAATTTTTGAGGTCGAGAACGAGGGACTGAAAGCGTTGGAATTCTTCACAAATAGAGACACCGTGTTAGTATCTGGATGATTTCGTCCGGGCTAATGTTCGGACTTGCTGGTGGGCAGGCCCGAGTGTTGAAGGAGGTTTTCTCTCGTTCCGACCGTGGTTGAGGAGTGAATCGGAGTAAAGAGCGCATGTCCCCGAGACAAGCAGATTTTTCAACGCAGTTACATAGCCGCAAGAGTGAGCCCGTCTCACCGGTGAAGATCGGTGTCATCGGCATTGGCAACATGGGCCAGCACCACGCTCGGGTGTTGAGCCTCCTCAAGGACGTAGAGCTGGTTGGAGTTTCCGATGTCTCCATCGAGCGGGGGTTAGACACCGCCGCAAAATATGGGGTTCGTTTCTTTGAGGATTACCTAGACCTCCTGCCCCACGTAGACGCCGTTTGTATTGCCGTCCCGACGCGCTTCCACTACCAAGTCGGTATGACCTGCCTCAAAGCGGGCATCCATGTTTTGATTGAGAAGCCCATTGCCTCAACGATTCATGAGGCTGAAATGCTGGTGAACACCGCTGCTCAGCACCACTGTATTTTGCAGGTGGGCCACATTGAGCGGTTTAATCCGGCTTTCCAAGAACTAAGCAAGGTCCTGCAGACAGAAGAGATTCTGGCTCTGGAAGCCCATCGCATGAGCCCCCATGCGGACCGCGCCAATGATGTGTCCGTGGTGCTCGACCTGATGATCCACGACATCGATTTGATGTTGGAGCTGGCCAAGTCCCCGGTGTCCCGACTGACGGCCAGCGGTAGCCGCGCCTCTGATTCAGGACTGCTGGACTATGTCACGGCCACCATTGGTTTCACCAACGGTATCGTGGCTACCCTGACGGCGAGCAAGGTTACCCATCGTAAAATTCGCCGCATCTCGGCCCACTGCCGTAATTCCCTAACGGAGGCAGATTTCCTCAATAACGAAATCTTGATTCACCGCCAGGTTACAGCCAATTACTCGACCAACTATGGTCAGGTTCTCTATCGCCAGGACGGTCTGGTGGAGAGGGTTTACACCAGCAACATTGAGCCGCTCAATGCGGAGCTGGAACATTTTGTGGGCTGTGTCCGGGGGGGCAACCAGCCTTCTGTGGGCGGTGAACAGGGACTCAAGGCCCTACGCTTGGCCAGCTCCATTGAGCAGATGGCGCTGGATGGGACCCAATGGCACCATGCGGAGGCATCCCAGGAACCTCCTGCAGGACCGGCCCATGCCCTGGAAGAGGTGGAGCTGGCAGCGATCGCCGCCAACTAAGGTCGTTCCGACAAGCCAGGGCACGAGCCCCGCAGCAGCAAGCCAATCACAGTAACTTGTCTGCAATCCTACGGCTCAGAATCTCGTTCCCTAAAACACTCAGATGAATATGGTCCCGGTAGAGTCCTTCTGCCGGGACATTTTTTGTGGCAATTTCTTGGTTCAGAATCGGCAACACATCGACAAAGGGGATGAGCTGAGTTTGAACAAAGTCTGCCAGACGCTGACGTTCCTGAATTTCGTAGTCAAGCGGGCCACCATTCACCTCTAGCTCTCGCTTCAGGGGCGTCATGACCATGAGGAAGCGGGTATCGTTGGCTTGGGCCATTGCCTGAATCTTGGCAATGGCCTCTAAGTTGCGCTGGACGCGATCGCCCTCTTCCTGCCGGGAGGCTTCCAGCACAGGGTCGGGCTTTGAGCGACGGAGATAGCGGCTAAAGATTTCGCTGAGGGCGGAGGCGGGGCGACGGTTGGGATAATTGCGATCGCGTCCCACGGGCACGGCTGTGGGCTCCACTGCAAATAAATCATCGGTGTTAATCACCAATACCAACGTCTCCGCCCCGAACATCCCAAATCGCTCTAAATAGGCCAGCTCATTGCGCGGTCCCCAGGAGTTGGCGGAGGCGTTCAGTACCTCGTGGGAGACCTGGGGGTTGGCTTGGTTGAGCAGACCCTTCACAACCTCTGACAGGACATCGGCTTGATCCGTCCACCAATTACCGTTGACAATGGAATCCCCAATGATAAAAACGCGGCGAGTGCCTTCGGCAGGGGTGGGGGCGATCGCCTCCGTGCGCTGATGATACTGATTGATGTGAATCCGATTGCCGAAACGCTTGACCTGTTGATTGGGCTGGAGCAGGTAGCCAATACGATCGTCACCCTGGTACAGCGGCGGATTGCCAAAACCAAAGGCCACACGCAAAACCAGTTCAGCCAGCAACGATAGCAACAGGCCAAGGCCCAACAGCAACAGAATCAGTTTCATGGGAGTAAAAAACGATTGGGTAAAGACAAACCGCGTTTGTCCAAGCGGGTATCAGCAGCAACTCAGGGTTCAGCGGCACAGGTCGGTCTCAACATCACAGTCGGTTTCAACAGCACAGTCAGTCTCAACAGCTAATCAAAACTGCGATTCAATGCAGGATGGGGCACTCTCCTGAATGCCCCATCCTGTCTGATTGGAATCCTAGCCACTGCATCGGAGGAATGAAGTCTATCCCTCCAGCACTGTGCTGTTGACAGGCGTTTAGACCGTCATTGCAGTTTCCTTGTCCTTACTGGCGAACATGCCGGATGCCACGTCTTTTTTGAATTCCTCAACCTTTTCTTCGAGCTGGCACACCTTGCTTTCAAACAGGGTGTCGTCGCTGAGCTGAGGCACACCATATTTCATGATGCTCTCCATCTTCATCTTGGCTTGCTTCTTTTTAATCCAGCGCGCGGCGGCTTTCTTCACCAGCGTACGGCTGCCCTTGATGCCGCGTAGGTTCTTCAGCAAGTAACGCTCTTCAATGGGATCTAAGCCCGTCACAGGATGGGGTTGGAATTCCATGTTGAGGGACATGGTCCAGTCAAGCCACTTGGAGGGTAGGAGCCACTGGCTGGTCAGGACCGGAATCCAAGGGGTGCGCAGGGTGTCTGCGGTGATAGCGCCGTGCATGGCTTCGGCCAGCAGTACCTCGGTTTCCCCAATTTCCTTGATGATTTCGTGGATCGGGCGGCGAGCATCAATGTAGTGAATGCCCAACTCGTCACAGATTTCCTGCCAATCATCGTTTGCGATGATCGACTGGGTGAAGTGAGGAATGTAGGAGAACTTATAGCGCTTGACGCCGGTGGGCTTGTAGAGACGACTGAGCAGCGCAGCGCCATCGGTAATGGCAAGCTTGGGATCAACGCCCAGCTTCAGGGCAGAGATAGGACCCCGTAGACAGTAGATCTTCCAGGTTTCGTCAATGTCGGGCATGCCTTTGTTGTAGCCTGCCCCGGTTCCAAGGGCGACAATTTGCTTGGCGTTCGGAGCCCGCTCTTTCACCAGGTTGTTCAACAGGGTACCGATGCCGAAGAATGCAGTGGACTCATCTTCGTCCAGAATATCGGGAATGATTTGATCCCAGAGCCAGAGGTTGAGTTCGTCACCGTAGTTGGGCTTGTCGTCGCTACGGCGGTAAAAGAAGAGCTTCATGGAAGAGCTGGGATTAGATGGATAAAGTTAGACAGGGAACGTTTGGCCGGGGAACTTTAGAGCGCGACCAAGGCCAAGGTGCTAAACGCCAACGGGTACAGACGGCTCGGAGGCTGGGGATGCTTCAGCACTTTCCTCTGAATCCTTGCTGGATAAGCTTGGATCGAGATGCTCGGCAACAACCTGCTGGAACTCGTTCATGAACCGCTCGGTGGAGAACAAGGTCTTCTGGGCGACCATCGCCTCACGCATCTGCACTTGCAGGGGCTCGTTTTCCAGAACGAAGCAAATCTTTTCGACGGCTTCGTCAGGGTCGTAGAAGAACAACTCCTTGTTGTCCTCGCCCACGATTTCCACCTGGCCACCAAAGCTGCGTACAAAGGGAACAGCGCCGGCTTTAATCATCTCGGCGATGGAGATGCCAAAGGGCTCCGTCTTGTAATGAATCCCGAACTGACACTTGGACAACACATCGGTGTAGTCGGCGTAGCTGAGATTCTCGTGGAGCGTAATCCAGTCGGACCGCTCAGCCACCATCTCGCGAATGCGGTTGCGGTACTTCCAGGCGTAGACACCGCCGCCGCCTGCGGTCATGTGGAGTTTGATCTTGTGGCCGCGATCGCGCACCCGTCCCAGAATTTCAATCACCTTGTGGGGTTCCTTGGGCAGCGTCAGACGACCGCTGCAAATAAAGGCATATTCCTTCTCGTCCCAGGGAACATCCTGCACATCGATGACAACTGGGGGATACAGCACATCCGGCGTGGTCTTATAGGCCCCTTCAATACGCTCGGCCACCATCTTGGAGTTGGCCAGGTTGCAGTAGTTCTTGACCCGCTCGGGCTTGGTATCGGAGAGCAGATTGTAGAACTTGCTGCTGTCGAGAACATTAATCCAGTGGATGTAGTTAATGCCCTTATCACCAAAGTCCACGGCGTTGTAGGCCGAGACACAGGTGGCAAAATCGTGGCGCTGGGCCTTGAGACGACGGATTAGCGTGTGGAACAACACCATCCTGATATGCCAGTTGTTGGCAATGCAGGAATTGACAAACGCAGCACGTTTGCCAGAGAACAGCGACTCCGTTTTAATTGTTTCGTCGCTGAGATGGGTGCCGTACATCGCATTGAGGCGATCGAAGTCCACGCCCGCCACGGTGAACAGGGTCACCTCGTACTGGTCCTTGAGGGCCTCCAAAATCCAGAGGCCGACGGCCTCAGCTCCACCGCCCAGAAACGCAGGGTAGAGTACGGCAATTTTTGTTCGACTCGATGTCTGCATACAGACCTTCAAAAAATGATGTGAGCAGATGGAGATGTGACCCAGAATCTTGTTCGGTATCTAGGTCTAGCGTTCCCACTTTCTCGACAAGATGCACTGCATGGTTATGATTGCGCCTTGGTCTCCAATCTCCCATATATAAACGGCTACAGCGGGTAGCCAATCCGGAAATTCGCTCTCAAGAGTGATTTATTTTCCGTCGGCAAGAGCGCATAGATTCTGCCCTTCCACTTCCTGGATGCCCTGAATCGCCCTCTGAAACATTCAGACACTTTTCATATTTCTTTCATTTTCCTGTTTTATACTGGTTTCATAATCATTTCATTTTTCAACATCCATGAGTGCCCACTCAATTCGCACCCTTCAGGAAGTATCTGGCGATCGCCTGCCTCGGCTCCAGGCCAATCACCTCAGCGTGCGCTATCGGGATGTGTGGGCACTGGAGGATGTGACGGTGTCGGTACGGCCCGGCAAGCTGACGGGGATTATTGGTCCCAACGGTGCGGGCAAGAGCACGATGATGAAGGCGATGCTGGGGCTCGTGCCGGGGGATGGCTCGGTGAGCTGGGGGGATGACTCGTTGCTGGCGCAGCGCAATCGCCTGGCCTACCTGCCCCAACGCGCTCAAATTGACTGGAGCTATCCAGCGACGGCCTGGGATGTGGTGATGATGGGCCGGGTACAAAAGACGGGCTGGTTCAAGCGTTTTTCTGCCAATAGTCGGGCCAAGGCGAAGGAAGCCCTAGGCCGAGTTGAGATGGAGGAGTTTGCCAATCGCCCCATTGGTCGGCTGTCCGGTGGTCAACAGCAGCGGGTTTTCCTGGCGCGGGCGCTGGCTCAGGAAGCGGATGTGCTGTTTTTGGATGAGCCGTTTACGGGGGTGGATAAGCGGACGGAAGCGATTTTGTTCAACATCATGCACGAGCTGGCGGACGAGGGGAAGATCGTGCTTGTGGTTCACCACGACCTGGGTGCCGCGATTCAGAATTTTGACGATCTGATTTTGCTCAACAAGAATTTGATTGCCAGCGGTGCTCGCAAGCGGGTGCTGCGGGATGAGCCGATGCAGCGGGCCTATGGTGGTTTTGTGAATTTCTTGCCGGAGGTGGCATAGGTCATGCGGTAGGGGTTGGCATTCCCAACCCTTCGGTTTTTGTGGGTTTGTGACAAAAATTCTGCATTGGGCGCGGGATACGCGCCTCTACCAGTTTTGTGGGTTGGTGGCAAAAACCGCCATTGGGGGCGGGATGCGCGTCCCGACCGAGATTGATGTGTTGAGGGCAAAGGGTGTTTGAATTATTTATTGAACCGTTGCAGTATGGGTTTATGCAGCGGGCCTTAATTGTTGCGGTGCTGGTCGGGCTGATTTGCTCGGTGGTGGGTAGCTACTTGCTGGTGCAACGGCTGGCGCTGTTGGGGGATGCCATTAGTCATTCTGTCTTACCGGGGTTGGCGATCGCCTACTCCCTCAATATCAACCTCTTCATTGGGGCCTTTATCAGCGGCATGTTGGGGACCACGCTGATTACCTGGATTCGGACGCGATCGCCCATCAAGGAGGACGCTGCCATGGGCATTGTGCTCTCAACGTTCTTTGCCCTGGGCGTCACGCTGATTACGGTGATCCAAAAGGACAATAAAATCGACCTCAACCACTTTCTGTTTGGCAATATTCTTGGTGTAACTGCAACCGATGTACGCGATACAGCCATTATTGCGCTGCTGGTGATTGCGATCGTCTGGTTGCTGTACAAAGAGCTGCTGTTTTATACGTTTGATCCGGAGGGGGCCAGGGTTGCGGGATTGCCCGTGGATGCGCTCAATTTTGGTCTGATGTCGCTGATTGCGTTGACGGTGGTGGCGAGCCTCAAGGCCGTGGGTGTGGTGCTGGTGCTGGCGCTGCTGATTACGCCGGGGGCGACGGCGTATCTGCTGGTGAATCGGTTGAATCAGGTGATGGTGTTGGGGGCAGCAATTGGCATTGTTTCGAGCATTAGCGGCATGTATTTGAGTGCCTGGTTCAATTTGCCGTCGGGTCCGGCGATCGCCCTCGTCACCGCAGCTTTCTTTACCCTGGCGATTTTGTTTAGCCCTCAACACGGCATTTTGACCCAGCGCTCGTCTGCCTAGTCAAACCCTTCCGTGACCCACTCCCTCTGGGTGGAATCGTAGCTGTAGTGATCGAAGGACAAGTTCCAAGGATTGGAGTAGCTCAGGTTATACCCTGGCTCGCCGGAAGTATTCTTGGTGTAGAACCACGGCTGATCACGCAGAAAGTAAGGTCGTGCGCTGGGTGACTTAAACCCATCCAGGGTCTCAGGGTAGTCACCATATTGAGTCTTGTAATCTTCGAGTTCAGAAATGAGGCGATCGCTAAATGCCTCAACCCGGTCCATTTCACGTTCGGTAATGATCAGAGACGTCGTGGCTGAAGCAACCATGTGGCACAGAAGGAACCCATAAAATCCGAGGATGGCCCCAATAGCGTGGGGGAGTGGCTTGCCTTTATGGCGAGGATGGACCCAAAGCACGCCGAGACCCACCAACGCCCCGGCTAACAGGGGCAGCATAAAGAAGAGGGTGAGCAGCCCCAGCCCCATGGGAATTTGATAGAGCAGCGGTAGGGCGTCCCAGCCAAAGTGTAGGGCAAGCCAATGGATGGTGACGGAACAGGCGATCGCTGTGGCCATGCTGATCAGGGCTAAGCGGATGAAGCGGGGGAGTTTGGGCGATCGCATAAGCAGGGCACTGGGAAAAATGGCCATCACCTAGTGCTTCAGCCCCATTGCCATTGATTTCGCGACATCACAGGCAGGGTGTTGACTTTTCACAAAATCCTAGAATAGGGCTAGATCAACTGGCTGAGCTAGAGAGCTTCAATGGTTCAAGCATCCCCAAAATATTCGAAGCTGGAGGAATTTCTGGAGCAACCAGAAACGAAGCCTACCAGTGCATACGTTGAGGGGCAGATCATTCGGAACCCCATGCCCCAAGGCAAGCACAGCGTTATTCAGGGCGAATTTGCTGCGAATGCAAACGTTAGGCTCAAGCCAAGCCAAGTGGCGCGAGCCTTCACTTAACTGCGCTGCACGTTCGACGGGCGATCGACAGTTCCTGACGCAGCAGTGTTTGTCTGGTCTCGCATTGTCCGTGACGAGAATGGAGAAATTGCCAACCAGTTTGAGGTGGCACCGGATTGGACGGTGGAGGTGCTGTCGCCAGGGCAGAGTCAGACCAAGGTCACGCGCAATATCCTGCATTGCCTCCAGCATGGTTGTTTGATGGGATGGCTGATTGACTCCGAGGAAAAGTCGGTGATTGTGTTTTGGCCAGATCGTCCCACGGCAATTTTTGATGAACCGGAGCAAGCGTTGCCGGTGCCTGCTTTTGCGGAGGCGTTTCAGCTTACGGTTGAGGAGCTGTTTGGTTGGTTGACGTAAAGGAGTCTGCTTTGACATCAACCAATTTTCAGACAAGCTCGTTCTTGAGCAAGCCATTTTCCTGTTGGGATTTTTGTGACGTGCCCACCCAACGTCCGAGGTTATAAACCTCGCCCTAAATGGATTAAATCCACGGTCGGGACTAGGCTTTTGTGAATACAACCCCTTCAGTGGGTTTGATCGCATTAGCCCGTGATTTACAATTACGGGCGGGGATGGCAACCTCAGAAAATTCTCCAATCTGGACAAAGCTGAGCCAGCCCATGGGAGTAGTGAATTAAAACCGCAGACAGCCAAACAAACCGAAGGGCGATCGCCCCAGCCAGCACCGTAATCCACCAGCAGACTTTTGCGTGACGCCAAGCTTTGACATGATAGCTCAAGCCAAGGAGAGGTGGGGCCCATGCAAACACCAGGCAAGCCACAAAAACAAAAAAGGCTTCTGTATCGGTGTCACAATCGAACACCCCATCTGAAATGACAGTATTACTCAAGCCATATTCGTTAAACGGTATCAAGCTGACTACCCCTGCAAAAGGGAAGAAGAAAACCGCAAACAGGCAAAGAATCCGCAACAGCCAAATTTTCCACGACACCAACTTTTTCCGGCTCATACAACCAACCTCAACTCAGCCTTGACGTTTTCTGATGCCTTTTGCCAGTATGGAGCCACATCCCTGTATTACTGCGGCTGCTGAACCCAGTATTCACAGAGGAAAAAATTATGAGCTCTGCTCATTGCACTCGAAATCGTGCTTGGCGTCGTCAACAGCGCGACCGGCATATTGCCAAGCGTTCTGGAAACTTGCTCAACAATCGCAGGCATGGCAAGAGGGCACTTCTTGCGGGTCAGTGTTCGAAAACAAAGGGGCTGCCTTGCTACAAGGAACTCATTTGCAATTATCCTGATAAAAAAAGGTGGAAATTGCTCTGGCGGCGTGCTGACAAACTAGCACGGGCCAAGCAACTCAAGCTTCCCTATCCACACAACATCTGGCAACGCGAGGTTGTGCTTGAAGCAGAGGGGGAATGATGGATTCGAGCATAGCAAAAGTGCTGTTTATTTGTAGCCGCAACCAGTGGCGTAGTCCAACAGCGGAGCAAGTCTGGCGCAAGCTGCCTGGGCTCAGCGTTCGCTCTGCGGGCACCAGCCCCCGCGCTCGCCGCACCGTCACAGCCCAGGAGCTGCAGTGGGCCGACCACATTTTTGTGATGGAACCCAAGCACAAGAATCGGCTCAAGGCTCAGTTTGGCCGAGTGCTAAGCCACAAGCCCATCCATGTGCTGAACATTCCCGACGACTATCAATACATGGACCCGGAGCTAGTGGAA
>CALIJJ010000018.1 GCA_938017515.1 uncultured Pseudanabaenaceae cyanobacterium | reverse complement strand
CCAGATGCTCAAGTAAAAGAGCAGTGTAATTCCCAACATTTGCACCTACATCAACAAATGTTTTAATGCTTTTAGACAAATGCTGAATCAGGAAAAGCTCTCCATTCTCCTCCGGCTCAATACTGCTTGCAAGGTGATATTTGACGACAAAATTCAACTGATTTTTGATCAGCACAGCTCCACGAGTGACTTTTTCCGACTTGGCAAGCAAGCGGTAAATCCTATTTAAGATTCCAGCAATTAATTTATTCATAGAAAATTCATCCGAATTATAGCGTTCGTAACTGATATTTCATCATTCCTGACAGGGAGGATACTGCCTCAATAGGCACCAAAACCAGACAATACTCTAGGAATCGTCCTCAACAAATATCCAAAGTCTGTCAGCAACGACCACTGCCCCAAGTAATTCAGATCAGTATCCGTCACATCCGCCAAATCCACCACATTCGAACGACTCTCCACCTGCCAAGCCCCCGTCATCCCCGGCAACGCATTCAGCCGATGCCGCTGCCTCGGCGCAATGCGCACCGCATCATACAACGCCCAAGGCCGAGGCCCCACCAAACTCATCTCCCCCCGCAACACATTGATCAACTGCGGCAACTCATCCAAACTATAGCGCCGCAGCCAAAAACCAACCGGCGTCACCCGCACATCCTTTTCCAGCTTGTGCAAGCCCAACTGATTCAGCATCATCTGGTGATGCAACGCCTCCGACCCCGCATACATACTGCGGAACTTCAGCACCTTAAACAGCCGACCCCGCTTGCCCACTCGCCACTGGCGAAAGAACACCGGACCCGCCGTCGTCACACTCACCAGCAACGCCGCCGCCAAAAACACCGGGCTTAGCAGCGCCAACAGAATCAACGCCGCCAACCGATCCAAACAAGACTTGATAATCCAAGACAAGGGCTGCGATCGCTCCGGCAACCCCGGCATCGATCGCAACCGGACATAGGCATCCTTCCCCGCCTCCTCACAGAGAGCCGCCCACAGTTGCAAATCCGACTCATCCAGCTCCGGATCCAGCAACACCAACTGGGCAGGAGAATGGAGCAAACATTGCAACAGACGAGCGCGATCGCCCTCCACCCGGCCAAAGAGATGGCCAGAGCGACCAGTTCCAGAGACATGATGAGCGCGATCGCCCCGAGCCCCAGAAATCTTATTCGCAGGACAAACCACTAACTTTCTCTGTCGCCAAGCGACACCAAAGCAAAGGCGCTGACGACTCACCGTATCTCTCGCTCCGAAAACTGCAATTGACGAGGATGCTGCATCCATGTCCAGTACTCATCTCAAACTCACATCATGTCCCTTCAACTCACCCCTAGCCACAAAACACACACGCGAGCCATAGCCCTAAGCATTGGCCACATAGGCATACTGCTGACGAACCTGGCTGACCCCATTGGCCACCACACCCACCACATTCAGATGCCGTAAATTTTCCAGGGATTGGGTCAGGTCCGTCTTACTCAGACGATCCATACGGCCCACCATCAACACACCGTCCGACTGAGACGCCATCAACATCGAGTCCACCATCCCCGCAGAGGGCGGCGAATCAATCACGACCAAATCGTAGTGATCCTCAAAGGTGTGGATCAGCTCCTTCATTCGCCTGGAACTCAACAGCTTCGGAGGGTCCGCCGGGCAGGGACCCGCCGTCAACACCGAAACCCCGGTTCGCCCCGTTTCCTCTGCCAAAGGCAACAGATGCGGCGGAATTTCGCCCCCTTCTTTTAGGACGGTAGAAAGGCCCTCATGGTTCGGCAAATTCATTAATTTGTGCAAACTCGGACGACGCAAGTCACCATCAATCAAAAGCACCCGCCGATGCAGCCGCGCCGCACTAAACGCCAAACCCACCGCCAATGTCGATTTGCCTTCACCCGCCAAAGCAGACGTCACCACAATCGACTTCATCGCCCCAGCCGTATTGACCAAGTGAATGTTCTGGTAAACCAGATCCATCGCCTCCCGGAAACCATGCCAGCGCAGAATCGACTGCATGGCCGGAGCCATCATAGCTCCCCCTTCCATCTCCTCCTCAGCGCGATCGAAGTCATCAGCGGCCACCCGGATCACCGGCACCATGCCCAACAGTGGCACGGGCACCTGCTTTTGCAAATCGTCAGACGTATGAACCTTGTCGTCCATGGCTTCCCGAGCAAAGGCAGCCATGCCACCCACCATCAGGCCCGCCACAGCACCCAAGAGCAAATTCTTCTTGAGATTTGGCCCCGTCTTAAAACCGTAGAGCGGTTCCTCCACCACCTGCCAATCAAATCCACCTCGGGCAATCTCCAGGCCCAGCTCCTGTTGAGCTGTCAACAGAAGTCTAAGCGTATCTCGGCTCGTGGCGATTTCTGGCAGTAGCCTGCCATATTCTGCCAACAACTCTGGATAACGACTCAGTTCCGATTCCAACAGTTGTCTTGCTCGGAGCAAGCCCTGCTGCCTCGCCACCGAAGCATCCAAATTAATACGAGCCGACAGCATCTCATTCACCAGATTCACATCCGACCCCGAGAGCTGACCTTGGAACAGTAGCGCTTCCGGATCAGTATTGCCCGCTTCCACATTCAGAGCGCGGCTTAATTCCCCCGCTAGAAGCTGGAGCTGACGCTGGCGCTGCTCCTGAACCTGCTGTACCTGAGGCGTCAGCTCCGTAAAGCGTAGACGCTGCTGCACCAGGCCCAACTCAGTCTCTTGAATCTGGTTCAGCAACGACTGATAACGAGACGACTGACTGAGGCGAGAGGCAAGAATCGCCTGCTCCGGCGTCAAGCCAATTTGCTGCAGCAAGCTCGTGTAACGGCTATTAAGCTCACGGAGCTGATTCTCATTTGCCCGCATTTCCTGGTCTAGATTATTGACCATCGACACCTGGGCCTGGGCCTGCTGCTCCGGGTCAATGATGCGCTGATCCTTGCGGAACTTCTCCAGGGCAGCCTCTGAGGTCAGCACTTGCTGTCTTGCTTCAGGAAGCTGCTCATTAATAAATGCCAGTCCCTTTGCGAGGCGCTCCTCCTGCTGTTCCAGATTATATTGCTGGTAAACCTCCTGAACCGCCTGCAAAACCCGCTGGGTTTTATTCGGGTCTGTGTCGGAATATTCGATTTGATAAATATTGGTGGCTGCCCCATCACCGTCCTCACCCAGCTGCCCCAAATCAAGAGCATTTCTGAAGGCATAAACCGCAGTGGGATCATCCGGATTAATCTCAGGATAAAGGCTGCGCAGGTCATTCATGGAGCGACGAATCAACTCCGTACTCTTCATAATGGCAAGCTGAGTCGAATTATCAACTTCAATGCTTGAATCTGCAAACTCGCCTTCGATATCATTATTCTTACTTTGATAGTTTGACTCCACCAAAAGCTGCATTGAGCTGACGTAGGTGGGGTCTTGGCGAGTCGTGTAGATGGCCGCGATCGCCAGGGAAATCACCAAACCACCTAGCACCCAGAACTTACGACGAAGCAACACCGCAAAGAGCTGACCATAACCCAGATCATCACTCGGCTCAAGCTTTTGATTCAACGTCTGATTGACGGATTGATATGGAATACCCGCTGCGCTCATGCAAACTCCCGATAGCCGTCTCTATAGCAATTACTGGATAGGAAACAGATTAGAAAATACAATATCCTTCTGCCAAAAACTCCGACTTCAAACGACCAAAATCCGGACATTTCAGTCATTTCATCGAAGCTTAGGCAAAGAATTACACTAAAAAATAAAACTCAGATTTATGCCGCTTCCAAGTGCTCCTCAAAAGCTTGCTCCACTTCCCGGAAAAATGCGGCCTGAGAGAACTTAGCAATCGCATGTTCTCGAATTTTTTCGTAATTCCAGGAACGATCATCAAACTCATTTAGAACTGACAACAATGCCTCTGGACTTTGCCGATTAAAAAACAGTCCAGTCTCGCCCGGAATCTGAGTATCCAACACCCCTCCAGCACCGTAGGCAATCACAGGCGTACCGCTAGCATTCGCTTCCACAGGCACCAGACCATAATCTTCCAGCGCCGCGACAATCACAGCCTTCGCACCAGCCATCAGCTGTTTGCGCTTCGCATCGCTGACATGGCCGAGGAATTCCACATTGGGCATGGCCTGCTTTTCCAAGCGCTCTCGCTCAGGCCCATTGCCTGTAATACAAAGCTTCCAGCCCAGCCAATTAAACGCTTCGATGATCACATCAATACGCTTGTAGCTCAGCAGACGAGCGGAGGCAAGATAGTATTCACCCTTGTCCTCAGAAAACTCAAACTGCTGGTCATCAATCGGATAGTTAATCACCATGGCGTTTTTGCCATAAATTCGCTGAATTCGCTCTGCCACCGTTGTGGAGTTGGCAATGTAGAGATCCGGCCCTTGGGCCGACTCTAGGTCCCACTTGCGCATTTGCCCAAAGACCATCTCACACAGAGGCGAAAATGGCCGCAGGCTACTGAACTCTCGCAAATAGGTTTGGGTATCCCAGAGGAAGCGAGTGACATTATGGCAGAAGCAAATATGCTTCGCACCGGGGCGCTTGCGCACAGCTTTGGCAAAACTGGTGGTGCTGCTAATAATCAAGTCATAGTCCCGCAAGTCAAGGGACTGGAATGCGGAAAAATACAACGGAGCCAGAAGGCGGAAGTGCTTCTGAGCGCCTGGGATTTTTTGCAGCCAGGTGGTGTGGACAGGGCGATCGCCAAAGTCCACCGTCTTCTCTGCATCATAAACAGACGTATAAATATCAGCGTCTGGATAACGCTGACAAAGTAATTCGAATACCCGCTCCGCCCCACCAGGCTGAGTCAGATAATCATGCACAAGTGCAACTTTCATTGTAAAAATTCGCCTCCTAATGAGATCGAGGCATCTTCAGAAGCAACTTTTAGGAGACACAAGACCAGAGGCAGACTCGTTGAAAACCCTAGCCTATTCACCAAAAGCTGTGAAATGACGCTCCGAACCTCAGTACATGCTCGTTCAACACGAACATCCTAGTAGGCATCCTGACTGATCGTATTATCTTCGATCCAAAGGGTAAATATTATCACCTCACATTGATTTTATCCTATCTTCAACAAAATAGTGGCCATCACTGAGCAGTATCAAAAAGATCTGCCTTTTGGCCGAGTAAACACTTAAAAACCAGCCAAAGCGACTCTCAGACATCGATTGATGCACTCGTTGAACCCTTCACACCGAAATCGCTACGTATATCTCCCTCCGCCAATCACGTATATCCATGGTGTGTTTCGTGAGGAAAACAAACGCTGAGGGAATGATGCCCCGTCACACTCCGTATAGTTGCGGAATAAACTAAATTAAAGTTGCTTCATAATCGTTTCAGCCTCGTTTCTGACATTTCCCCAAGAGGCAAAGGAATAGCCAATCTAGGAGCGGCAAAGATAGGCACGGGCGCTGTAGAGACAGCAACCACAATAGGCTCAGAAATAGGCTCAGAAATAGGGTGAGAAATAGGCTCAGAAGCCATCGAAATAGAAGCCATCAAAAAGGCCCAGTTCCTAGCGCTGTGCTAAGACCTGGGCCATGGGATTCAATTCTAATAATTGGGGCTTAAAAGCCCCAATAGCGGAACAAAGAAGAGCAGACTAAAGGACTGCCTCATTAGTTGTTGTTGTCATTATCAAAGAAGAGATTCTTGATGATGTTGAAAAAGCCGAATCCACCGGTAATGGGACGCAACACATCACCGAAGATCCCTGTGGCGGTGCTGAAGCGCGATCGCGCAATCACCAACGTATCGCCATCACGCAGCGGGGGATTCTGGGCAGAATTGACATCCGCCCCTAGGTCTACATCAATCTCACGCTTCTCCACAGAACCATTGGGGTTGAGACGCAGCAGCGTCACCTGACCTGTCTTGGCTCGGCTGTTGTAGCCCCCCGCCGTCAGCAACGCCTGGTTCAGCGGTGCATTGGGCTGAAGCGCCACCAAACCCGGACGCTCAACTTCACCGGCTACATTGACTTGAATCTCCGCAGGAGAGAAGCTCGCCGAAGCGATATCTGTGATTTCGGACTCGTCCAACGACGTCGCCTCAGCAATCACAATGGTGTCACCATCCTGGAGCGGCAAATCCTGTCGGAAATCCCCCGTTTTGAGTAGCTCCCAGAAATTGACGTCGGTCTGCTGCAGGGGACCCGTCCGCGTCACCCGCTTCACCGTAATCTTGCGAACGTTAGCGGATTGGGTAATGCCGCCAGCCACCTGAATCGCACGGGCAATGGTCGGCGCTCGGAAGCTGACGACATTGCCGTCCAAATCTCGGGAGGCTTCTCCAGTGATGGTGTGGGGACCGGGGCGATTCACTTCGCCGACCACCGAAATGGTCAGGGGCTTATTGGGAGAGGTGGCAAATTCAGCATCGGCCAACTGCCAAGCCAAATCTGGGTTGATGGTGGCTGCCGCTGGGACAAACACGCTGTCGCCATCGCGCAGACGCAGGTCCTGGCTAATGTCTCCCTGCTGAATCAAGTCCCACAGGTTAACGGAGATTAGCTGGGTCCCCTGGGCACCGGGGCGACGAATCTTAATTTGGCTGAGGTCTGCGGATTGGGTCACCCCCTGGGCCTGCTTGAGCATGCGGGTGAGGGTGGGGACGGCGATCGCCGTGGCCGTATTATCCGTCGAAACACTATAGGAGCCCGGCTGATTGACTTCCCCGGCCACCGCAATGCTGATGGGTCGTGCCGAAATCAGACTCACGGTGACAACGGGATAGCGCAGCAACGATGCCGCCCGAGCACCAATCAAGTTTTCGGCCTGGCTGAGGGTTTTAGCCCGCACAGGCACCGAGCCCACCTGGGGCACATTAATGGTGCCGTTGGGCAAAACCTGGAATTCGCCGCTGAGCTCCGGCACATTGAAAAAATCAATACGGACGCGATCGCCCGGTCCTAATAGATAGTCTTCCGCCACCACACCTCCACCCAGGTTCGGCACCTGAGCCAGCTGGGTCGCGCCCTTTGCAGCGCCCCGAGCAGAAGTCCCAGAAGACATCTGGGCAGCCATCACCGCAGACGGGGACAACAGCAATGCCACTGCAGCCAGAGCCAGGGGCTGCCGAACCTGTCGCAATGGATGACGCAGCATAAGAGCAGAATATATGTACTTCATTTTTTGTATGGATTTCTCCCGCGATGCCACTACCAATTACCTCTAGTCCCTAATAAATAGATAGCCCGAATAACAGACCCATATAACTTTGACGAAAAAGTTATGGGTCTCAGTGTAAACGCTGCCGTCGGTAGACGACCACAGGGGGACGTGCCATGCACTGAAGGAACGACATCACCACCCCGATCAGCCATTGACTTCCGGCAAACGTTTTTCCCGTTGTTCGAAATCAATTCGAAATCAACGCTTGGAACCAATCCCTGAAAGCATTCATCCCCATACATTGCAGCAATCTAGGGACAACAGCAAGGCAACCTAGAGACGACTGGCCAGTGAACACAGAATAGATTGACTTCTTGGCTAATGACTTCATTCTCTGGTGACAGGTTCCGGAGGGTTTATCTCACAAAACGAATGAGATCTCTTCCGCAAAGTTTCGGATTTGGTGGAGAAGTCTTGAAGTAATCAATATGACGAGTTTCTACAAAGGGAGAAATCTGTATAGAGGAGCACGTCACGTGTTCCGTATGCAGCGCGTTTCTTCTTCAGTTTTGGCCAGACGCAGGAGCTGCAATCTGAATGAATAACTTTCAACATGCAACTAAGTCTGAAGTGCTTGACAGCACTTCTCTCGAATCCAGCAGCGCCACTGGCGTTGCGTCCCCTGAAACGGAGGAATTCGACAATATCAGTCTTGATGCAGACGCATTGAACAACAGCATGCTCAACGACAGCATGTTGGGAGCGGACACCACCGACCGTCCTGCGTCGAATACATTTACTTTTAACCACGGAAATCTCGAGCAGTACGAGTTTGACGCCGACGATTTTGATATGGATGCCCTGGACGAGGACGATGTTGCGATCGGCGCATCTGACTCCGTCTCTGGAAGCCCCCTGGACGATGAAGTTTCAGGGGATGTCTCCGACGATATCTACGATGCCGATCTGTCCGACATGCCCCTAACGGATGCGGACATTCTTGAAGGCGAGATGCCTGGGGACAATGACGTCATCGACGATGAAACCTTCGACACCATCGGCGAAGTCATGGAAGTCGAAGTCATTGACTCGGAGGAGCAGGATCGCTCCTATGAGGTTTACCAGGAAGGCTCCCTGACCTATTTCCGTTATTACCTCGACGATGAAGAGGATGGCGGTTTTTACGAGCCAGATGGTCCTGTATCTCCCCGTCCCTTCCTGTCCGCTGGCGCCATGGGTGTCGGCGTTTTGGCCGCAACCTTTGGGGTTGGTCTACTCGTTGCCGAGGGGACCAATCGTCGCGCCCAGGAGGCCACCAAAGGCACGGTCGCCGATGCCAGCACGCAGCAGCAGCCCATTGGCTCCAAGCGCATCAAAACCGAAGCCAAGGGCGACCCGGCATCGCCGGAGTCGCTGAAGCCCGTTTGGTCCGCAGCGGACAAGGCCATCGGCAAGTCAATCACCGCCAAGAGCAGCAATAGCGGACTCCTGGCAGCATCCAAGCCCGAGGACAAGGTTTCCCTCGCGGCAGCCAAACTGGCGGGAGGCGGGACGGCGATCGCTGCGGCCTCCAGCGCAGCCCCTTCCTCGACTTGGAATAGCTCAGCGGCGGCAACCCCCTATGTGCCGCCAGCGATGGCCGTGACGCCCATCGTGACGCCCAACTATGAGGTGGTGTCGGCCAGCGCTCTGCCCGCCGTTCCGTTGCCCAAGCTCTCGGCGGTCCCGACCCAGTCGCTCTCCTCCTACAGCGCCATCACCGAGGAGCAACGACGCTTGACCCAGCGTATGGAAGCGCTTCGGAACGCAAACAATCCGGACTACACCTCAGCGCAGACAGCCCTGCAGACGGTCCCAACGCTGAACACCAGCACGACGACCCCTGCGGCTTGGCGGCCCGATGGCGACGCGCGGACCTACGTCACGGATGCCATTCGTTCCGATTCTGCAGCGCTGGTGACTCCCGTCGATGGTGCTTATAGCAGCTACACCGCACCAAGCAATGAAGCATCCAGCGTTATCTCTGAACCGAGCACTGTCGGTTTGGAAAATGAGGACGTCGCGATCGCTCCAACCCAACCCAACCTATTGGAAGCACCGCCCAACAGCCAGTCTGAAGCGGCACGGCAACGGGCTGAACTGCAAAAGCAGCTGATGAACCAGGCGATCGCCCAGCCCGTAACCGGTTTGCTGGTTGTCCCTGTGTCCACGACCCCCGGCGCACCTGAGGTCACTCCCCTAAGCAACTTCGACGGCACAACGCTCGTTGAGCCCGGCGTTACTGAATCAGGCGTTACTGAATCAGGCGTCACCGAGTCGGGCGTTACCGAATCAGGCACTATTTTGGAATCAAGCATTGAGCTTGAGCCCATTCCTGTGGACGTCAACGAAGCGGATCCGCTGTTGGAAGCTCAGGTCCCCGCAGGGACGTTGATGAGCCGTGCCATTCCGACGGCACAGGACATCACCGCCATGAACGTGGAGCAGGTCAGCGTCCAGTTTGAGGAAGAGAATATTGTCGAGAGTCTCCAGGAATTGCTGACCCTGGCCCAAAAGCCCCAGGTGCTCTTGCAGCCCCTGACCATGACCGCGGCCCAGGAAGTTCTGCAATCCACTCAGGAACTGGAACAGTTCCGAGTCCTAAGACTGGCTTCTGCTGATTACAATCAGCTCTGGCGCATGACGGCTCGTTCTTCAGAGCGGCTGCTGGCCCCGGCCCACGGCTTTGTGGACTACCAGCGCAATGTTATCGCCGTCATGGAAGGCAATGCCTTGAACGCGGCATTGGAGCGCGATGGCGTCCGTCAGCTGGCTCAAGCCCTGACGCCCGCAGCGGGTGAATTGGGACAAAACTAGGACTGAGGGGCTGCCCCAGCGAACCTGGGGCAGGTCCTTCGGCAACATCCGTTGTCGATAGCCCCTGTCAGCAGCTCTTGTCAGCAGCTCTTGTCAGGAGTCTCTGGGCAATAGCCAAACTCAAAGGTGTAGAAACTCAAAGTGGGGAAGGAGAAAGTTCTCCTTCCCTTTTTTTATGCTTTTTTGGAAGTTTTTTATGATTTGTTTGGAAACAATGGCAACGCTTATTTCAGGCGTTGGAACGTTCGCCAAGCCTTCCATAAATTGCCACGCATCAACCCTGCAACCCCATCCAAAATTTGCACTTCCGCTTGGTCTGGCGCCTTAGCCTTAGCCGGTTCCAAGGCCCGTTCCGCCGCACGCGGTTGGAGCCCATACAAATGCACAAAGGCCAGGTAGGCATGGGCAAATGGATTCTCCGCATCCAGCTCCGTGACCGATTGCAGGGCCGCGATCGCATCATCCACATCCTGACGCAGCACCTCAGTCAACGCCAGCATGTAGGCATCTTCCGTTTGGGTTTCCTCATCAAAGGCACGGCTCAGACGATGGCGCAGGGCAATTTCTGCCTGGTTGAGGTAATCCTGGCTCGCCACATACTGATTGACACGGCCAATGTCCTCAAAGGCAGGACCAAAAACATCAGGCCCCGCAGGCATCAGCTTGGCCCAGGTGCGTAGCTGGGAAATCCAGTCCAATTCTGGAGCAGCCATCACCGGAGCGCTGGGGTCCAAGGTCAGCGTTGTCGCGGGAATCTCAAGCGCTTGGGGTTTTCCTGTAGCACGGTCGAGGGCTGTGGCCGTCAGCTTATATTCTCCAGGGTCTCCCTGGGGCAACATGGCCAGCCGTTCCGTCAAGATAAAAACATCACCGGGAAGCTGGTCCGAGGCCGGTCGCAAAAAGCCTAGGGCAGGGGCGTGGTCATGGACCCAGCCCCGGACAAGCTGCTTTTGCCAGGTCAGCGCGAGGACTGTATTCTGCAAATTTTCTAGGGAGCCAGACCAGCGATAGGTCACAGGCACGGGCTGTCCCGGCGGAACTTTGGCAGGCAAATTAACCGAGAGCAATTGCAGATCGGGGGCCGTATTGGCCGGGGCGGGCTCCAGCGTAAACACCGGTTGGCGACGGTGCCACAGCGTGGCTTCGGTGCCATCGGGCAGCGGCCACTGACCGGCGGTTTCAAAGTCAGGGCTGGTGCTGACAGCCTTGACAATCGTGGGCTGGGCCTCGGGAATCGAACCCTGATCACCACTTTTGGTCAAGAACCAGGAGAGCGATCGCACATCCTGTTCAACCGTTTCCGACTGCGTCCCGACCTGCCGACCCGCCACCTGAAAATCCGCTAAGTTGCCGAACAAACTAAGGTTGTGTTGATTGACGTCCGGCGTGGAGGGCAGCACCCCTAGGGTGGTCTGAAAATTGGGTTCTAGCTCAATGATGGTCTCAATAATGTCTCGGTGGGGCCAAACTCCATCCTGGGCCCAGGGCTGAGCTGGGTATTGCAGCCAGTGCTGGCCTGTTCCCCCAGGGCTAAGGGTTTGCGCCATGGCTCGCCCAACACCACCCACGGGAACGAGATTGAGAAACAGCGTCAGAATCGAGAGGGCGATCGCCCCCAACGGCACCAGTTTCAGCTTGCGCGGCCAGAGGCTCAGACCATAGGCAAAAAACAGCGACAGAACCGGTAGGTAGGGAACGATGTAACGGGCGTCTTTGTTCGGGTTGAGGCTATTGAGCAGGTAAGCCCCCAGGACAAAGGCACAGAGCCAGGGCAAGCTGTCATGCTCCGGCAGCGTCTCTGGGGCAGAAGATTTCTTGGAGCGCAGGCGCAGTAACGCGCGAATTCCGAGGAACAGGAATCCAGCGATCGCCCCCACAAAGATCGGCCACCCCACCTGGGGGAGCACCTGCTTCAGATAAAACAGCCATGCCTCTGGACTGAGCAAAGACGGATCACCTTCCTTCACCGCCGAGTCCAGCGTCGCCCCTTTACTGGAGGTCAGGATCAGCAGCCAATTGGCCGTCACCCAGGGTCGGATCACCAGCAGCGCTGCCAAGCCTGCGGTAATCCACTGCAAGAAGCGGCCCCAGCGGCGACGCACCAGTGATTCCATGCCCACGAACAGCAGGGGTACCAGCAGAAACAGCAGCGCCGTTTGCTTGGTCAAAATGGAAAAGCCGATGCAAAATCCTGTGGCGATCGCCCTCGCCCAGGAGCGCCCCGCCTCTTGACTCCGCGCCCAGCCGGTCATGAGAAAAAACGTAAACGTCACCATGGCGGCAACAGGGTAGTCGAGCAAATATTCCAGCCGCAGGGGATAAAGTCCTGGCAACAAAACACATAACGCCGCTGCCCAGAGACCCACGCGGGCACTAAACAGCTTTTGGCCCAGACCGTAAACGCCGCTCAACAGCAAGGCGGTGTAGATGGCGTGGACCAATGTGGCCGTTTTGATGCCGGGACCAAAAATGGCAAAAAACGGCAGCGTAAACAGGTAGGTCAAAGGCGGAATCTTGGGAGCAGCGACCCAAAACTGTTGCCACCAATCGGCCGTGAAACGGTTGCCATCCTGGAACATGTGCCAATAGCCCAAGGCCCCGTTGAGGTAGTCGGCTTGGTCCCAAGCTGGCATGGATTGGTCGAAGGCAAACCAGAGGCGATCGATCACCAGGCTCGCCAGCCAGAGGAGCAGGAGAGCCCAGAAAGGGTTCAAAGCTGAGGAGCGCCCAGGCGACTGAGGAGAGCGGGATTGGCGATCGCCCCGGCGAGATGTCGCAGGGGGCTTCGGCTCCTCTGGTTCACGCCGTGATTCAGGCTTCTCCGGTGAAGGAAGCGGTGGATTGGACTGAGCACCGGGCGGTGGTGGCTCTGGCGGCTTCAACGACGCCGCGGGCTGGGAGGAAGAAACCGGCTGAGAGGAAGAAACCGGCTGGGATGAAGGAATCGGCTGGGATGAAGAGACTGGCTGGGATGAAGGCGGTGAGGGCGGTCCAATGTAGGGTGGTTGAGCCGGTCGCGAGCGAGCCAAGGGTCGCTCGGCTAAACGATCTACACCGGATAAAGATTCAGAGGGGGATGGCGTCTTGCCCGACCATCGCCGCTTCAATTTCTGAAAAAATCCCGGTTGCCCCGAAACACGTTTGCCCACGGTTCACCTTCCCAAGTTGACTATCGAACGAGTTATGGCCTGCCTTCACAGTAACCACCCCATGAGTCAGAGCGGCCCAATACAGGCGAGGGGTCAGATACACCGCACCATCTTGACATGCTCAATCCCGGCTTCAACAAAGCGATCGCCTTCGGGCAAAAATTGCAGGCGATCGTAGAGGGGCTGAATATAGCCCTGGGCATGAACAACCACGGTTTTACCGCCCTGCTGCTGGAGCTGTTTCAGGACAAATTCCATCAAGGCCAAGGCAATCCCCCGGCGACGATGGGACGGGAGCACGGCGAGGCGTTCGATTTTATGGGTGTCGGGGGCAATGGTGCGCGATCGCACTGTGGCCACGGCTTGAGTGCCCCTATCCACCAGCCCCATTTCGACTAACCAATGCTGCGCCGTAGCATCTCGACCATCAAAATCCAGCGCTTCTGGTATCTTTTGCTCCCCACAAAAGACCTCACGACGGATAGCTCGGATCGCCACACCATCGATTTGATAATCAGCCGTACGAATCAAGACAGACACAGTTCACCAATGGAATTCTAGGGGGACAATTCTCCTTTTTTCATCTCTTGCCACAGGGATTGGTAGGCATCCAAATTTTTCTGGGGTAGGGGCTGAATAAACTCACTGTTCAGCAAACGTTCCTCCTCCGGCAACACAATTGCTTGTTTTTCGGGCGAGAGTTCCCAGTCTGTTGGACCCCGACCGGTTGTGCCTTGAGCCGTTACGTCCAGAGAGCGAGGCGAACTACCGTTGCTGAAGGTCGAAATCAGTTTTGCCACATCCGATTCCCAGCAAAAATTGATCCAGTCATTGGACACGGGATTGAGACTCGGTGGCTGCTCCGCAACATTGCCCCGGGGCTGAACCCAGAGGTCGGCCCAGAGAGACGTGCCGGATTTGGGATAGACCAGAGCAAGGTTGCGATCGCGCTGCAGCAGCGGCAACAGATCCCCCGACCAGCCCACCGCCACCCAGGTATCCTCCAGGAGCAGGGGCTGCAAATAGTAATTGGACGCGTAAAGCTTCGTCTGGGCGTGGAGCGCTCCCAGCTTTTCTTCAAGACCTGCAACGCTTCGTGGCTCAGTCGTGTTGTAGGACGTTCCCAAAGACTTGAGCGTCAGACCAATCACTTCCCGAGGATCGTCCAGTAGAGAAATGTGCCCCTTAAGCTTTTCGTTCCAGAGATCGTCCCAATCCTCGATCTTGAGGTCGAGATCTCTCAGGCGGTTTTTACGATAGGCAATGACCGTGCTGCCCCCTCGATAGGGAGCGGCCCAGATTTTGCCCTGGGGGTCCATGAGTCCCTCATCGTTGCGCCGAACGAGCGATCGCCATTGCTCTGGCAACCCTTCCCACTCAGACCATTGAGATGGATCCAAGGGCTGAATCAATTGCTTGCGAATCGCCCCGGTCAACCAAGCATCCCCCAACGTAATCAGGTCCACCGGATTTTTACCGCCCCGAAACGGCAGCTTAATCCGCCCTCGCTGGTAGGCATCCTGGCCCGCTCGCCAATACTGCAAAATCGTAAAGACTTCGTTGGTGCTGGGCACCGGCACAAACTTGAATTTGCCGCCCCCCCCTTGGGCTTTCATCTGCCGCCGAAACAGCTTCAGCAACTGTACGGGCAGCGTGCCATCCAAAATTTGTACCTTGAGCGACGAGCGCTGGAAAAACGTGCAGCCCGTCGTCATTTGTCCAGCGACCACTGCCGCCGAGCCCGCCAAAAATTGTCGTCGAGAAACGGTCACAAATCCGAGGTCCGTAGGGTGGGTTTCATCAAAATGTATGAATTCCTACCATTATGACGAATAAAACCCACCGTCTTCCATGGGCGACGCAAAACCCGTCGTTTTTCAGCGGGCTGCGCAAGGTGCGGTGGGTTTGATCGAGATTTGCTTAGGGGTTTTGGCAACCTCAGGGTTTCGGTCACCAAACCTACAGGGGACGATAGACCCGGTAATTGATGTTGGGAAAGATGTTGTCGATAATTTCGACCTTTTCCAGCCAACCCGAATCCAATTCGCCTTTGAGGATGTCCTCATAGAGCTTGGTGAAGCGCTGGACATGCGATCGCGTCCGTCGCACCGCGTAGGGCACCATCGTCCCCGTCCGCATAATAAACGCCCAGTCAGAAGACTGTGCCAGCAGCACCTCCCGGGCCGCCTGATTCAGCGCCCGCCACTCCAGCTCATCCACCGGCTCCCGCTTGGCCAGCTCAATCATCCGCTCTGCCGCCTTGTGCAGGTGCGGATAGACCCAGGCATTGGTCTCATTCAACCAATACTCATGGAACCCCTTGTAGCCCCAGCTTGACTGGGACGGGATTGCCACCTGCTGGGTCGGCTGCAGCTGCAGATACTCCGCCAAGTGGGTCATGTCATAGGTGTTCTGGTCAAACCAAGACTTGCGGAAGAAATAGTCAATAAACCAGGGTCCTTCATACCACCAGTGACCAAATAGCTCCGCGTCGTAGGGCGAGACCACCAACGGCGGACGCTGCATCAAATGGTTGAGGTGTTCGATCTGCTTGCCGCGGTTGAACATGAAGTCTCCCGCATGTTCCGCCGCCTTCTCCTTGGCCCAATAGGGATCGTAGAGGCTCTTTTCACCACCATCTTTGCTGGTGATCTTGTGGTACTTGATGCCGGTATTTTTGCGTTGGCCATTGGGCATGATGTACGGCTTGATGTACTCATACTCGGCATCCCAGCCCAAGTCTTTGTAGAATTCGCGGTACTCAGCAGCACCGGGATAGCCCACCTTAGACGACCAAACCTGCTGGGAAGATTCCTGGTCACGACCGAAGGCCGCAACCCCTGCTTCCGTGAAGATCGGTGCGTAGGAGCCAAACCGAGGCCGGGGCTTCGCGTAGAGAATGCCGTGGCCATCGGTGAGGAAGTAGCGTAGGCCCGCATCGGCCAGCATGCGTTCAACGCCATTGTAGTAGGCGCACTCCGGCAGCCAAATGCCTTTGGGCGCCCGGCCAAAGTTCTCCTCATAGCTCTCGCAGGCGACCTGGATTTGTGCCCACACCGCCTGGGGATACATCTGCATTAGGGGCAGATAACCGTGGGTTGCCCCGCAGGTAATGATCTCAAGGTTGCCACTTTCTAGGAACTGGCGGAAGGCTTTGATCAGGTCGCGATCGTAGCGCTCCCAGGTGGATTTAACCTTGCCAAATTCCTCGACGTAGTATTCCGCCAAGTACTTGAGGTGGCCATTGTGCTCGTTGTGAACGACCTCCTTCTCTGCCAATTCACGCAAAAGGGCCAAGTGTTCGTCAAAACGATCCTGCAGCACCTCATCCCGAAGCATGGACACCAGTGGCGGTGTCATGCTCATGGTCATCTTGAAGTCAATGCCGTCTCGTTTCAGCCCCTCAAAAACATGGAGGAGCGGAATGTAGGTCTCAATGATGGCTTCATACAGCCATTCCTCCTCCAAAACATAGTCACTCTCAGGGTGACGAACAAACGGTAAGTGCGCATGAAGAACGAGAGCGACGTAGCCAAGACTCATAAAATTCCCACCTGAAGTGCTGCGCCTGTCGAAACCTTCCTCGATGTCAGCCCTATGTGTGCGGCAGTGGACGTCAGCCTTGCAGCAAGTCATAGGTCCACGGGCACAGTCATGATGATCCCGAGCGAATTTCAAGCATTGTAAAGCAAAAAAACAGGTCTTCTTGCAACGAGCTTGACCAATGCTCGGATGAGTTCAGAAAGAAGCTGTTCTGAACCTCCCAAAAAGGATCCCCGTAGGGCAATAAAATGCAGCGGAATATATTTCAGATCGCGATCGCAACCGAATCTAGTCGTTTTTCACCGCCCGTTTTTCCAATCAAAAATCTGGGCATTATCAGGTCACAGGGCTTAAATACTACGCCAGGTCAAGGTTGAAGTCGCAGCGTTCAGTTGCGCTTCAGAATGCAGATACCACGATGCAGATACTTCCCTTAACGTCTCGCTCCTTGGGATCTCACTTGGCCGTCAACTTTTCATCATGAAAAGACTGATCCATACAAGTTTGCTCACGACACCATGGCAACCGCATCTGTCCAAAAGCAGGGTTATTCCGTCAAAGAACTGGCGGCCCATCTCCAAAAGGCAATCCAAACCCAAGTCAATGGTCAGTTGGTCGTCAAAGCGGCCGATGGCACCACTTGGAAGCTGTTCTTTCGCGTTGGTCGGCTCTTCTGGGCCAGCGGCGGAAAACACCAATATCGACGCTGGCGACGGCTGCTCAAGCAGTTTTGTCGGCTCAGCCCCGATGCCATCCATGTGCGGGAGCAAGAGCTCTCTCCCGTCCCTGAACATTGGCTGCTGAACATTCTCATCAAGCGCCAACAGGTCGGTCGCAAGGAAGCCAGTTCCCTCATTGCCCAGACCCTCCTGGATGTTTTGTTCGATATCCTGCTGGCATCGGAGCAGATTCAGCATGTTTCTGCCATGGGCGATGCAGCGGTGGAAAAGGAGGAGCCCATTGCAATCCTCAGCACCGCAGAACTCCTGAGTAAGTCGCAGCAGCTTCTCACCCAGTGGTTCAACCTCGGCCTGATCACTCACTCTCCGGATCTAGCCCCCCGCGTTCCCCATCCAGCCAAGCTGAAGGAGCAGGTGTCTCCCAAACTGGCCCAAGCCTTGAGCAGTCTCGCGACGGGTAAAGCCTCTTTACGAGAACTGTCAGTCATCACACGGCAAAACTTGATGGCACTGGGCAAATTACTGGCCCCCCCCATCCAGAAAAATCTGGTGGAGTTGGTAGAAATCCCCGATATCTCCAATTCCTACGCCAAAAACCGTGGCCAAGGTCGTCGCCGAGAGGAGCAAGAGAAGACGGCCAGCAGCCCGAGCCGCTCGAAGGGAAATCCAACCATCCTGTGCGTGGATGACAGTGCGCAAATTGCCTACATTCTGGAGCAAATTCTCCAGCCCGCAGGTTACCGGTTTGTCAGCGTCCAAGATTCGGTGGAAGCCCTCTCGGCCATTTTGAAACACAAGCCCGATCTGATCTTTTTAGACCTACTGATGCCGCTGGTCTACGGCAACGAGATCTGCACCCAGCTCCGGCGGGCCCCCGCCTTTCGGGACACTCCGATTATTATTTTGTCGAGCAATGCCCGCATGCTCGATCGCATCCAGGCCAAGGGCGCAGGAGCCACAGAATTCATGCCCAAGCCCCTAGAACCGGCGAAGGTCATCAGCACGGTGCGACGTCACCTCGGCGAGCTGCCCGCCCTATCCCAAGAGACGGCCTAGGAAACTTTCGTGGCCAGCCACTTGGCCACCAGCTCTGCACAATTCTTGCGGAACCATCGCCAAGCAATGATTCTGAACACAGGCTTGGACGTGCGTGCCATTAGCTTGGCAAGCTGATTGGCCGAGCGCCAGCGGACTTTTCGATTGGCAACGTTGACGGAACCGACATCGTAGAGGCAGTCAATGATCAACTTGATCGTTGCTTCCTCATTGGCAAACAGGTTCTCCAGCAAAATACTGACGTCCCTCATGCGCTCTTGTTCTCGGCGCATTTCCTCGGGGGTTTTGGTAATTTCGGCTGTTGCCGGTTGCGAAACAACCTGAATGGCATCGCTCATGGAAGATCCCTGCTTTTATCCTTTAGTTTTTATTTTTCGGGGTCACTCAGTTCTCTAGAATTATGGCGGAGACTCTCAGCCAAGTATAAAAAAAGGCCGCATCTTCGAGATTGGTTTGTGCAATCTTTACAGAGCAGCACCGTTTTATGGCGGCACTCTACAACAACTTTCTCGTTTCCTAGCCGCTATAGTACATAGTATTGATATGCAGTAGGTTGTCGTTGAGGAGCTTCGGCTCCTCAACTTTACTATGGCTCCTCTATAAGACTCGGCGTATTGAATTTGGGTTGGGGCATTCGAGACCAACCGAGGTGGGCTAGCCAATGCAGATTACGGTCAAGTTATTTGCCGCGTACCAGGATGCTGTGGGAACCCCCGAGGTTGTGATGGACGCAGCCGTGGGTGAGTCCGTTGAAAGCCTGCGCGATCGCCTCATCAGCCAATACCCAGAACTTGCCCGCTGGCGCGATGTAACGCGCTTCGGTGTCAATCTCGAATTTGTCGAACCTGGCACGACTCTTCAAGCAGGCGACGAGGTCGTCTTAATTCCCCCGGTCAGTGGGGGTTAGTTTTTAGTTAGAGAGCAAAAGTTTAGGCAGCGAAAGTTTAGGCAGCGAGAGTTTAGGCGACGGGTGTCGGCAAGGTGAAAGCCTCTGCCGCGCCATAGTTCACATTCCAGCCCAGATCCTGCAGCGAAGCAATCGTAACCTGGCTCAGGGGCATCGATGTTCCTTGGGTCTCGGCCCGAGGCGTCATCAATTCACTATCCAGGATCGATTCTTTCCAATGGGCGGATTGATCATCAAGCGGGATTTCAACGGCCCTAAATTCACCCAGCAATTCACCATAGGCATAGGCAGCCTGGGTGTTGGCACGATAGGTCTGATTATCTGGATTGACGAAGTCATTGCCACGACTATCCCAAGCCACACCAAAACCAAACACATGGCCTAATTCATGGCGTATCACAGACTCAAGATAGTCCGGGTTGCCATTGTATAAGTCTGCATAGGATGTGTTGATAACGACACTACCTCTACGGGGCAGTTGTCGGCCATCCGCCGTGGTCTGATAACTCTGGGGACCGGCATAGGCCAAGAAATTCTCATCATCCAGCGTTCCAAACAGGTTAATGAAAAGGGTTTGGGGCCCGTCCAAGCTACTGTGGCTGATCACATCGTTCCAGAAGTCAGCCGCTCGCTGAATCGACGCCATGGCCTCATCGGAAAGGACATCGAGTCCTGAACGGGGCGTCAGTTCGATAGAAAAGGCACGGTCATCCTGATTTGCCTGAGCAAAAGTTGTTTCGAGTTGATAGTCGGCGTTAGATTGGTTGTAGCTCGCGACACGCACGATATAGTCACCCGCGCCCAAAAAGCTGCGAATGGACTCAGACGCTGCGCCGCGCTCCCACTGCCAAGCTAGGATCTCGCCCGGATCGGCAATCCCGTTTGCGTTTTTATCTTGAATTAACTGAACATCTGCATCGCCGGTCAGTTCGGTGAGGTTGGCCGTAAAGACACCAGAACGGGCCAGCGTAAATTTAAACAGGTCGTCGGCATTTGCAGCATCGCTATTCCTCAGCCCTCCCTGGAGTTGAAACGTGGGAGACGCCTGAAATTGTGCTGCGCTGAGGTCGATCAGGGACGAAGCAGGCTTTAGGGGTTGGGCATCTAAGCCATCCACCTCAGGGGCGCCAGATTCTCCGAGCGGCACCGTTGCTTCTGATGCAGACAAATCCGGCGAAGGCGCATCCGCAGCAGGACCATCATTATCAGAGGGACTCGTAACCGAATCAGCCTCAACGATGGGGTCATTGCCCGATGGCTCATTGGCAGGAGGAGAATTGCCCGATGAGTCATTGCCCGATGAGTCATTGCCTGATAGCTCATTGCCTGGTAGCTCATTGCCCGATGGCTCATTGGCTAAGGACTCATTAGTTAACGGCTCATTGTCCGATGGCTCATTGCCCGATGGCTCATTAGCGGTAAAAGCATTGCCCAATGGATCCTTGGCGAAGGGCTCATTCGCTGAATTATCCGCCGAGCCTGACTCTGAATCATTCTCTGACTCTTTTTCCGAGTCACCTGACGAACTCGGCGGTTCCTCTGGTGAGGTCGAATCATTGGAGGAAGTATCGACTGGCGTCAACGCTTCAACATTCTCCTCTTCCATCACATCGGCGTCAGTGGTCGGAAAACTTGAAGGCAAACCATTTTCCTCAAACTGAGTTTGATTCTTTGATGCAGCGGGAGGACGATCAGCGGAGGCGAATTCCATAAATAGGGGGAATAGATTGACCTTGCTCTATGCCATTAGTATCCCCGCATTTTTTTTTATTCCCGGTAAAAATTAGGCCCAAGCCGTAATGTTCATACAAGCTTCAAAAAAAGGAAATAAATTCCCGTCAATTCATTGGGGGAATAAATTTCAGAACAATTTAGGTCCGTTTATGGTGCCACTCGATTGACATAGGTTCTGAGAACTTTGCCACAAATCTCTTGGCCCAGCCAAGACGTATTGGAGGCTTGGGAACACAAGCGCTCTCCTGTCACCATCCAACGCAGTTGTGGATCAAACAATGTCATTTCCAGGGGAGCATCGACGTTCATCGCTGGGGGAGGCTGGCGAAGGCAACGGGCCGGGGCCGTGCTCAAACGCAGCCACAGCTCTAGGGCAGTCCATTGACCGCTGGCGACTAGCTGCTGCCATAACATTGGCAGGGCTAGCTCTAGGCCGATGGCTCCTGGCGGTGCCACGCCAAAGGCGACCGTTTTTTCTTCATAGGTAAAGGGGCTGTGATCAATGGCGATCGCATCCACCTCCCCCGTCCGCACGGCTTCCACCAAGGCTTCGCGATCGCCCGGATTACCCAGGGGCGGATCCAAACGCAGATTGGGGTCATACCCCGCCAAGTCACTGCAATCAAACAGCAAATGTAGCCAGGAGGTGCTCGCCGTAATCGGCACCCCTTCAGCCTTGGCTCGACGAATCAGCTCTACACTGCGGGCGGTGGAAATGCGCATCAGGTGAACGGGGGTGCCAATCTCCCGCACACATTCGATCAATGCCGAGAGCATGGCTGTTTCGGCCATATCGGGAATACCGGGTAGTCCCAAATTGAGCGAGATGCTGCCTTCACGGGCGACACCATCACTCGCCAACTGGCGATCGCAGGGCCACAGCATCACGGGTAGCCCTAAGGGGCGTAAATATTCCAGCAATCGTCTGACCAGCACCAAGTTTTCTGTCGGCTGACCATCGGCAAAACCCACAATCCCCGCCTCAGCCAGCTCCATCAGCTCGCTCATTTGCTTCCCATGGGTGCCCAGGGTCAAGGCGCCCCAGCAGTTGAGCGGCACAGAACGAGCTCGGTCCCGCAGTGCCATGAGGGCTGCGGGATGGTCGATGACGGGCACCAGGTTGGGCAACAGGGACAATCGTGTGAAGCCGCCAGCCAGGGCTGCTCGGGTCAGGGAATCAAGGGTTTCCCGCTCCTCAAATCCTGGCTCTCCGGATTGGCTGTAGAGATCAACCAAGCCTGGGCCGAGGACCAGACCCTTGGCCTGGATGACGTCGGCATCAGCGGGGGGATCGATGTGGGGGGCGATCGCCTTGAGCACATCCCCCTCAATCAAGACATCGGCCAGACTATCCGTACCCGCCTGGGGATTGAGCACCCGAACCTGTTGCAGCAGTTCTGCCATTATCTAGAGCGCTCCGGCAGCGGTGTTGTCCAGCACCCCAGCCCCAAAGTGGGTCGTGATATTGAGGGCCTGAACCACAGGTTTTCCATCCAGTCCCTGGGGATAATCCACCACCGTCACGGCACCGTTGCCCTGCTTCACCGCCCAAATGTCCTTGGGTTGGAGACCGAGAACATGGCAAAGGATGCACTTATTCACAGCATCATGGGCAACCACCAAACCGGTTTGGCCATCGGGGGCATTGCGAACGATGTTCTCCCAGGCCACCACAGAACGGTCCCAGACCTCCTGAAGGTTTTCTCCTTCCGGCATTTGTACTGTTTCGGGGGCACGCTTCCACTGCTCTAGCTCAGCAGCATAATCCGCCTTGATTTCCGCCTCTAGCTTGCCCTCCCAAAGACCGTGGCCAATTTCCTTCAGTTCTGGCTCTTCGCCCAGGGCCACATCGGGGTGGTGTTGCAGGATAAGCTGGGCCGTTTCCTTCGGTCGAGACAGGGGACTGGTAACCGCAAAGTCGATGCTTACGTCCTTGAGGAAACCTGCGGCCTTTGCACCTTGGGCCTTGCCATTATCGTTGAGGGGAATATCAATTTGGCCCTGGAAACGGGACATGCGGTTCCATTCGGTTTCGCCGTGGCGCACCAACAATAGGCGGCAGCCCGCCGTTGAGCGGCGATCGGGCAGGGGCTGGCCCACATGCTCCGTGAGGTTGAGCGATTCCATTTGGACAGTGTCATCCAAACCGCCCTTGAAATTGAGGATGTTGATGGAGCAATTGGATTGGCGGATGACCTGGTATTGCTCCGGTCCCATGCCCACGGCGGTGCAAAGCAGCGATCGCAAAATGCCGTTGTGGCCCACGATCAGCACCGTGCCATCCCGATGTTGCGCCAGACAGTCCTGCCAAAAGGCCTTGGCCTGTTCAAACAAAGCCACGACCGGAAAATGCCTGCGAGGCTTGCCATCGGCTGTTTTATCGGCGGGGAGATCCATGAAAAAGTCATGGGGTCGCTCGCGCCAGATGCGGTAGTTTTCGGCATCATTCTGCATGACGTCATCCCGCGCCATGCCCGACCAAAGCGGCAAGTCAATTTCCAGCAATTTATCGGACGTCTGGACCGCCGGCGTGTCAGGGACATTGGCGGTGATTTCCGCAGCCACTAACGCCGCCGTTTGATGGGCACGCTGGAGCGGACTGCTGTAAATCGCATCAAACTTCAAACTTTGGAGCGCCTGACCCACCTGTTTCGCCGCAGCGATACCTTTATCAGTGAGTACAGATTCATCAATACGGCCCTGAATTCGGTTCTGGGCGTTGTAGGTGCTCTGGCCGTGGCGGACCAAGATAATGCGCGTGGTCAGGGGATCATCCTCAATTCATCGAGCTTGGGTTCAGCCCCATCCATCGTCACGCGTCGAAACAATCATCGGCATGGACCGTGACCATCAACCACAGCGTTCGGGGATGGGGGAGAATCTAAAGAATTGTCAAACCGGATTTTACCGCCTGAGGGGTACCTCCCCCCGCATCGGTCCCGAGCCATTTCTCTCCTTAGAACCGTTTTTATGCCCTCGAAGATGCCTCCAAAACTTGCCTTCAAGCGACCGCTGCTGTTTTTACTCTCCCTTGTGGTGGGGGTGTTTGTGGTGGCCAGCCTGGTGCAGAGTTTTAATCAGCCCCAGGTGCAAGACCGATTGGCGATCGCCCAGACCTACCTGACCCTTCAAGCCTCAGAATTCGAAGTGCCGGGCCAAGAATCCGATTTTCTGGCCCAACAGCTGCTGGGGAAAGATCCCTACGCCGCTGCCCTGAAGCAGTATGAGCCACTGCTCCAGAGCACCGAAGCAAGCCTGGACAGCATCGCCTCCCAACTCCAGACCCTAGACACCCGCACGAACACCGCCAACCCGACGAATCCGGCCCAGGCAACCCTCATCGGGCAACAGCAAAAGCAGCGCCAGCTCCTACAGGAACTCCAACTCGAAGCAGGCATCTTGAATGCGATTGAGGGGAATGCCCCTAACGCTCAAACCATTTGGCAAAGCATCCAGACAGACAATCCAGACAGCAACGCTGCCGCTACCGCCGCCGTCTTATCTGGCAACTGGAGTGACCCAGCAAGACTCTTACCCGACGCTGAACTCATCCTCAAACGCAATTTGCGGGGCTGGTTTCGCGATGAATCCCTAGAACGGCTCTATACGCTTGAACAGCGGCAAGCAGGACTGGATGAATTGGCCCAGGTTCGCCAGGAACGAGCCGAAGCGACCTTGGGCAAGCTGGCCTTTGTGGTGTTGCTGCCCATTTTTAGTGCGATTGCAGGGTCCGGCATTATTTTGACCCTGCTGATTCAGACCTGGCGACGCCGCCGACAGGGGCAGTCCAACCCGCTGACCGTGGAACGCTGGGAGGTGCCCTGGGATGCAAGCTGGCTTGCGATCGGCCTCCTGGGTGGCTTTTTCTTCATTGGGCAAATCGTCATCAGTGCCGGTCTAGGCGGGATTGTGTTTGCGGTGGTCAATGCCGCGCTTGAAACCATCGCGAGTCCGATCCGCAGTCAAGCCATCGGCGTTTTTTGTATCTACAACCTGATGGCAGCCGGGGTATTGGGTTTCCTCTATCTCTGTCTGCGCTCCTTTGGGCCACTCCCCAAGGACTGGTTCCGGTTCAACCTCACGGGTCGCTGGTTCCTCTGGGGGTTGGGGGGATATTTTGCCGCCTATCCGCTGGTGCTGCTGGTCTCACTGCTGAATCAACAGATTTGGGATGGCCAGGGTGGCAGCAATCCGCTGCTGACCCTAGCGCTGGAGAACCAGGACAATGTGGCGCTGATTTTCTTCTTCGTGACAGCGGCGATCGCCGCCCCCATCTTCGAAGAAATCTTCTTCCGGGGCTTCCTGATGGCCTCCCTCACCCGCTTCATGCCGGGCTGGGGCGCGGTGTTACTCAGCGCCTTTATTTTTGCCGCAGCTCACCTCAGTCTTTCGGAGATTTTGCCGTTGATGACTCTGGGATCGGTGTTGGGGTTTGTCTATGGGCGATCGCGCAATCTCCTGGCCTCAATGCTGCTCCATGGCCTCTGGAACAGCGGCACCCTGGTCAGTCTGCTGCTGCTGGGCAGTGCCCTACGCAGCTAAGCCCCCCAAGACCCCCTCCAGGACAGAACTACAGAACTCAAATCACCGTCTTGCTTTTAGCGCGCAAAGATTCCGTGCTTCCCCTTAGGTCTCCGGGGACAATTCTTGGATATAACGCATCTAAAGCAATTCTCCGCTCGCGGGGAAATCGCTCACGATGACTGCTAACAACAGCATGGAAACCCTTAACAGCATTGTCCCAGCCTCAAACGGTATCAATGTGGAACAAACGCTGAGGGGCATCCCATGTGGCGAATTACGAAGAATTCTGCTAGGTCTTTAGACTTTTTTCTAGATGTCCAGCAAAATAGGGGATACACTGTGTCTCAATTATTCTTCACGAAGGATTCGCGCCTGTTCAGGTCGATGAGTGCGTAGCTTTCCGGGACACAGGAGCACCAGAGGAAACATGGCCGCAAGACCCGCAACAATTGACTACAACGATTCCCCGGTTGCCCGCCGCTCGGCAGCGTCCATGTCGCGTGCCTTTGGGGACCAGGTTCGTACCGTCCAATTCCGCACAGGCGCGGCTCAGGATCTAGGCAATTCAGTGCGATCGCTCAAGCCTCGGGACACCACATTGCCCCTATGGTTACGTCAGCTGATTGTGCTCCAGCGGGGTTCCTCCATGGCGGTCCTGGTCATGGGTGGACTGACATTGCTCGCCTACAGCTGGACCGTCCATTCCCAGCGCTCCTGGAGTCAGGCCTACGCCCACTTAAGCCACCTGCGTCGCAACGAGCCCCAACTCACCCGGGCCAACGAGGTTTTGAAAGAGCATCTGGCCCAGCAAGCAGAGTTAGCCAACTCCGGCCTGATTGAGCCAACCCCAGGGCACATGCTCTACCTTGAACCCGCTGAACTGCGTCCTAGCCGTCCCGTCCCTCCTCCTGAGGTGCCCGCCGCCATCGACGCGCCTTTGGGATATTAATATCATCCGTTTTAGGAAGAAGCGTTTCAGGAAGAAGGCGGCCATGCTCCTTCTCCTTTGAGGGCTATTTCAACAACAATGTCATCCTCCGATTTCCCCATTGTTGCCTCCTCTACTTTTCTACGTTAGTTTTCTGCTCCGGTGTAAGCTCAGCGCCTTGCTCAGCCAAGCGTTTTCCTCCAATTGCGGATGACCGTTTTGGCCGATGCTCCTGGACGTCCTACTCAATAATTTTATTGTTAACATGGCTCGACCGCTGCCCCCAACAGTCTCCCAGCGACGCCGTCCTCCTCAGCCTGCACGTCGTTCCCAACAGTCCCCTGCCAAGTCGCAACAATCCCGGCGTCGCCGTTGGTCGGCACTCTTAGACACCCGACAAGTTCGCTTGATATTGGCCTGCGCGGTGTTGCTCACCGGTCTGACGGGATTGGGTCTTCGCCTAATTAAGCTCCAACTCTTAGAAGGCAAAGAGCTCGCAACCATCGCCAACTCTCAACAGACTCTGGATCTGCCGTCCTTTGTGCCCCGACGTCCAGTCGTTGATAGTGCTGGGGCTGTCCTCGCCGTCGATGAGTCGGCCTATATTCTCTATGTTCACCCTTCCATGGTGGGTAAGCCTCTGGATGAAGTTTCTGTCCTGCTGGCAGAGGCACTGAATCAACCGGAAGCAGAGATCCTCAAGAAGCTGCGCAGCGCTGATACAGGTGTCGAGATTATCGATGGCATTTCAGAAAATACAGCTCGTCGTGTGCGCAAGCTTTATTTGGATGGCATCGACCTGATTGAACATCCCCAGCGCTTCTATCCGCAAAACGACCTGTTCGGCGCCATCGTGGGTTATGTGAATGGGGAGGGTCAGGGCCAAGCGGGACTGGAACTGAGCCAAGAGGACCAACTGGCCAGACCCGGTCAAGAAACCCGCGTTCGCCGCATGGGCGACGGAGGCATCATTCCCACGGACTTACCGGCTGGATTCCTTCACCAGGATGACCTCAAGCTAGAACTCACCCTTGACCGGCGTATCCAGCGCGCGACAAGGGTGGCCCTCGATCGCCAGTTGGCCAACTTTGGGGCCCAGCGTGGTACGGCGATGGTGATGGATGCCAAGGATGGATCACTCCTGTCGTTGGTGGTGTCTCCGACCTACGACCCGAATCGGTTCTACGACGCGGATGTCGAGCTATTCCGCAATTGGGCGGTGACCGACCTGTATGAGCCAGGCTCGACGTTTAAACCCATCAATGTGGCGATCGCCCTGGAGTCCGGCGCCCTCAAACCTAGCGATTTCATCTACGACGCGGGGCAGCTGGTCATCTCCGAACACATCGTTCAAAATCACGACTACTCCTACACCGGTGGGCGAGGTGCCATCAGCATCCCTCATATTCTCCAGGTTTCCAGCAATATCGGCATGGTGGGCATTGTGCGCAAGCTGGCCCCCAGCAGCTACCACGGCTGGCTCGAAAAATTAGGTCTCGGCAAAACCATCACCACAGATTTGCCCTCTGCTCCAGCCAGTCAGCTCAAAACCCTGGAAGAATTTAAGACCTCTCCCATCGAACCCGCCACGGCATCCTTTGGCCAGGGTCTTTCTCTCACGCCCCTCCAACTCGCCCAACTCCACGCATCCCTCGCCAACGGCGGAAAAATTGTCTCCCCCCATGTGGTGAAGGGTCTGGTGGATAGTAACGGCAATTACAAATGGACGCCCGAACGTCCAGAGCCCCGCCGCGTCTTCTCCGAGGAGACCGCCCAAACCGTCGTTGAGATGATGGAAACGGTCGTCACCCAAGGTTCTGGAAGAACCGCAGCCATTCCGGGCTACCGCATTGGGGGTAAAACCGGCACCGCCCAGAAAGCCGAGAACGGAATTTATGTCGCTGGCGCACGGATCACCAGTTTTGTTGGCATTCTGCCTGTCAACGATCCCCGCTATGTCGTTATTGCGGTGGTGGATGAACCCCGAGGCGAAAATGCCTATGGCTCAACCGTCGCCGCACCTGTCGTCAAGGAAATCACCCAATCCCTCGTCAGTACCCTCGGCATCCAGCCCAGCCAGCCCGTTGCCTTCGACCCTGAAGGGAATCCGGTGGCTCTAGACCTAGAAGGCAATCCCGTGACCGCCGAAGTGGATCAGTCCGGTGGAGTTTGGGGCGACTAAGCCCCGTGCCTGAGCCCCCGTGCCTGGGCCCCTGTGCCTGGACCTATGTCACAATAGCCATGACTCCGGATTATTACGATGCACGTAGGCTCAGCGGTCCCAGCGCAAACTATGACAGCAAGCAACCCAGCTGATCTCTCAGCTTTTAAGTATCCCAAGCGCACGATGCAGCGAGCCGAGCGGGCGCTCTGCTGCTCGCCGTTTCGTCGGGCGCTGTTCTTGGCCATGCAGCGCCAAAGTGTTCCCCTGAGCGAGATTGAGGGAAATTCAGGGATGCGGCTGGGCTACTGTAAGCGATCGCTACCGGACCTCCTCGCCGAGAACCAGCTGCTCTGGCTCATCCAAGTGGGCGTGCTGCGCCGGGAGGTGGATGGGCAAGGGATCACCGATAGTTTCCGGTTGACGCCCTTGGGACGCTGGATTGTAGATAAATACTCTCATGACGGTAAATTCCCTCAGGCTTCCCTTTGGGATCGTCTTTATAATGCATGGCAACGCTGGGTACGTTTACCCATCTAGCTCCTGCGCACTCCTGCGTAATTTATTTGACGTGATTCCGACTGAGATGTTACGAATCCCGTAGACGGGATTCGGACTCAGTCGCCTATCCTTAGGCTCATGTTTGCCCGCCAGGTGTGCTCTCTAGCATGCTCTCAAAGGCCGTTCGTCCCTTGGGTCGTTCGTCCCTCATGGCTGTTCGTTTCTCCAAACATTCCCTGTCCCCAGGAAAGCTTGCTATGAAAGCATTGATGGTCGTCGGTACCACCTCCCACGCCGGTAAATCCCTGTTAACAGCAGCGATTTGTCGCATTTTGGCTCGCAAGGGCTGGCGAGTGGCGCCGTTTAAGGGGCAGAACATGGCGCTCAACTCCTACGTGACAGCCAGTGGCGGCGAAATTGGCTATGCCCAAGCGTTGCAAGCCTGGGCCGCAGGCGTGGCCCCTCGCATCGAAATGAATCCGATTTTGCTCAAGCCCCAGGGAGATATGACCTCCCAAGTGGTGCTGGGGGGTCGGGTTGTCGGGCAGACAACGGCCCAGGAATATTACGACAAGTACTTTCAACCCGGCTGGCAGGCCATTGAAGAGTCCCTGCGACGCCTGGGGTCAGAATTTGATTTTTTGGTCTGTGAAGGGGCGGGTAGCCCGGCTGAAATTAATCTGAAGCACCGCGACCTCACCAACATGCGGGTGGCAAAGCACCTCAATGCGGCAACCCTGTTGGTGGTTGATATTGATCGCGGTGGAGCCTTTGCCCACGTGGTTGGCACCTTGGAGCTACTAGAGCCGGAGGAGCGGGCGCTCATCAAGGGCGTGGTGATTAACAAATTCCGGGGGCAGCGATCGCTCCTCGATTCCGGTATCGAGTGGCTCGAAGAGCGCACCGGAATTCCCGTAATTGGTGTCATTCCCTGGATGGACGAAGTCTTCCCAGCAGAAGACTCCCTTGACCTGATGGAGCGCCGGAGCCGCAAGAACAATACTGATGTCAATATTTCCGTGGTGCGTTTCCCTCGCATTGCTAATTTCACGGACTTTGATCCCCTGGAAGCGGAGCCTAGCGTTAGCGTCAAATATGTCGGCCCTCGGGACACCATTGGCTATCCCGACGCCCTGATCTTGCCTGGCTCAAAGACCACCATCGCCGATCTACTGACGATTCAGAAAACCGGCCTCGCGGAGCAGATCCAGAACTACGCAGCGGCCGGGGGAACCGTCCTGGGCATCTGCGGCGGCTTCCAAATGATGGGCCGCATCCTGGCAGATCCAGAAGGCATTGAGGGCCAGGAGGGTCGCTTCCAAGGTCTGGAGCTACTGCCCATTCGCACGCTAATTGCCGGGGCAAAGATTGCTCGCCAACGCATGGTCAGCTCCAACTATCCCCAGGACGGCCTCCCCGTCATTGGCTATGAGCTACACCACGGTCGTAGCCAGCTCCTGGATGCCGAAACCGTCCAAAAGCTGGGCACATTCCATGCGCTGTTCGATGATGCAAATCTGGGGCTAGTTGATGACACCCAGTCCCTATGGGGAACCTATCTCCACGGCATTTTTGATAACGGTCCCTGGCGGCGGGCTTGGCTGAATCGCCTGCGTCAACAGCGGGGTCTCAAGTCCATGCCCACCGGTATTGCCAACTATCGCAACCAGCGGGAGCAACTGTTGGATGGCTTAGCCAAAAAGGTTGCTGAGCACATTGATCTGCCGAAGGTTCTGGACATGCTTCAGCAGCCCTAAGCTTCGAGAATGGGTCGCGGTTACGAATGGGTTGCGGTTATGAATAGGTTGCGGTTACCAATGAGTCGCAGTTACCAATAGGGACGCCCTTTCCAGAACACCCCAATGGCAATGCCCATTAGGCAGGTGGGCGTGGCAAACACAAAAACTTCTGGAACGACGGATCTCAAGAGCGATCGCAGCATCAACGCCAGCATCATGCTGCCCACTAAGGCCCACAGCACACCAATCCGAATGCGGATCCAAGGGCAAAGGCGTTCGAATACCGTCAGCAATAGAACCCCCGCCAAGGCTGCCCAAACCAGCAGCAAAACCGGGGCAAAGGGACCTTGCGTCATCAGCGCCACAAGCAATCCAACCCCCTGAACGGCCCCCAAAACGTAGAGAATAATGGCTTCCAGGGCCACGATCGCCAGCAGTGTTAAGCCAGCACATGACATTGCTTCTGCCCAGGGCAATTCACGGAGTTGTCGGATGGGGTCGCGCAAGGGGAGACGGTCCTCGAAGAAATTCAGAACGGATTGTAGCTGGGCGCCAGAGATTTAGATAGAAGAATTTTATCCAGACGGGAAGAGCTTTATCCAGACGGGGCATCCTCAGCAGGATTCGGGTTTGCCCAGGCCTTCTCAATGGAAGCGATCATCGACCGAAAAAACCAGTCCAACAGGATCTCTATCAACTCAAGATCTCGATAAATTCTAGAGATCTCCATCATCTACACCGAAACAATCTCCTAGTCTTCATCCAAATAGGCTACCGTGAGGGCGCAGAGGCTAAAGGCCAAGCAAAGGGGAAGAGGCGTATTCCAAAAGTAGGCGGCAACGCCGGAGAGGGTGGCGATCGCCAAACCCACGCCATACCACTTACGCTCTGTCGGGCTCAGTCCCTTCTCCTGCTTAATCGCATGGAGCACGTCAAAGGGAATGGGTTGAGGCATCACAGAGCCGGGAGGAAATGCCCAGTAGTGATAGCGCTCCAAAAACAAATCTGTCCAACCGTGCTCATTGCACCAATCTTGAACCCACTGATAGGCATACTTTTTCATGGACCGACCCCCTTTGTTCGCTTCTCCATGAATAACAGGCTCCCTTAGGGGAACGCAGCCTTACGAAAACAAAATTTACCAACTCCGGGGGTTTCGTTAACGAGTCGTTATTTCATGCGAGTTAATACTCATCCCTTGTGATGTGTGGCCGAGCCAGCCGCATTTCTACTCATCAACTTTTCCCTTTCGTAACATCAATTTCGCAGTGATTTTTGATGGGAACATTTACAGTGCTCCCTCCGCAACAAACAACGATTACAAGAGCAATTTAGAACCATCGTTGAGCATCGACTTTTATCCTTGGAGAATCGATCTTGCTCAACACAAACTCCCATCATTTCGACTCACCGGGGTTCCCCAAGTCTTGAGGAAGCCTAGCTCAACTCAAGCAACGTCAACCCCAGAGAATGCCTGTCTCCTCGGGCCTCTTTCGCCGATTCCACCCGATTGCAATCCCACTCAAAATGATTTATCGTCCGTCATAAGTTCAGCCCTAGGCTGCAACAGCTTTGAGGGAGTTAATGGCACGCTCCCGTTGGCACAGGAGCCGTGAAAAACAAGAGGAAGGCGTGATGAGTGCTCTAGAGCCAGTTCAGTTGGAGCGTTTAAGGGACATCGGCAATCTGCTGAAGCAGGAGCGGGAAAAGAAGGGCATGGCCTTAGATGATGTGTCTGCGAAGACATTGATTCGTCCCGGCATCTTGAAGGCCATCGAGGAAGCTGATGCCCGCCCCCTGCCAGAACCCGTCTATCTGAAAGGCTTCATCCGCCGCTACGGCGATCTATTGGGCCTTCCTGGCATTGAGATCGCAGAGAGCTTCCCTTGGAATCCCTCTCAAGAGGTTCCCAGCATGTTTGTGGCGGCCGCCGTAACCACCGCTGACTCCGTTGATGATCCCCGCAGACCCTTCTCAGCGCCACGCAGCGAGGCTCGGGTTGTTGAACCGGATCCTGTCCTTCCGGAAGAGCCAGAGGAGGCAACTCAAGCCTTGGCGTCCCAGGCAGACGCTCCCTTAGTGGAAGCACCTGGGAGCTCTGACATCACTCAAGCAGCAGAAATCCCTCAGGCAGACATGCCTTTGGCGTCAATGGCCCAAGAGGCTGAGCAAGAAACGCGTTCCAGAGAATCCGCGCCTGGCACCTCCATCGCCGATCCCGATCTGACACACAAAGAGCGAGATCTGCCCCCTCAATCATTCGCTTCAGAAGCCTCGCCAGGACAGACGCTCCCTGACTCGAATGATGCGAAAAAGCCTTCAGCTGAAGCGCCCTTGGCTGCAGCGACTCCCGCAGAATCAGCCTCGAGCACTGCCCTTGCTAGGGTCCCCACTCCTCAGGCCGAGCCATTAGCAGCCACAGGAGTGCCGGAGATCAGCAATCGCACGGGCGGTCCCACCGGCGGCGTCAACCCAGCCGCCACATCCCCTGGAAACTCTCAGGGAGGACTACCCCTACCGATCATCGGCGCAATTCTGGCCGGGGTGGGTCTCCTGGCAGCGATCGCCTTCGCCATTGGTAACCGCACACCACAAACCGCCACAACGCCTGCCGAAACAAGCGAGCAGGTCAGCAATTCAGCCACATCCGAGGGTACCGGGGAGCCCGCGCCGTCAGCCCCAACAGCCTCCCCCAACGATTCATCAGAGGCAGCCAGCACCTCAGCCAGTTCAGCCACAACGCCCAACCCAACACCCAAGCCAGAAGCTCCAAAAGCAGAAACTCCCAAACCGGATGCTAAACCGGCTGAGACCGCAGCGAAGCCAGCTGAAAAACCAGCAGCGAAGCCAGCCAAGGGTGAGGTTGCGCTGGGCGTTGAAGTCAAAGGTGAACCCGCCTGGTTCTTCGTAGAGGTGGACGGCTTTGTGGCCTACGAAGGGATCGCCTCCGATTTCAAGGAAAACTTCAAGGGTAAAGAAATCGTTTTAGGCAGCAGCCGACCAGACCTCATCCAAGTGTCTGTGGATGGAAAGCAAGCCACCACCTTTGGCAAAGCGGAAGAAGAAAAAACACAGACGTTCACGGGTAGCGCCCAGTAATCGGCACCCAACTATCGAAACAATCGGAATAACCGGCCTCAGAATCCCTGGACAAAGATGATAGCCAAGCCATGACAAGCGTACCGACGGTTCTGATTCTGGGAGGAACCGGCAAGATTGGTGGTGCCGTTGCCCTCGATTTGTTGCAACACACTTCGGCCAAGCTGGTGCTGACGGGGCGTTCCTCAACGTTGCCCAGCAGGGTGGTGGACGCCATGGCAGGTATGGGTTCAGAGATGGGCGATCGCGTCCAACGGTTAGTCCTCAACCTCGCCGACATCAGCGCCCTAAACGCCGCCATTGCTGAGGCTGATTTGGTGATCCATTGTGCTGGGCCCTTCCGCGATCGCGATCTCACCGTCCTCAACACCTGTATTCAGCAAGGCGTCCCCTACCTTGATGTCAGCGACAGCCCCGACTACGTGCGTCAAGCCCTTGCGTTACGTCCCCAAGCAGAGGCCGCAGGCGTTACCGCCATCGTCAGTACCGGCGTCTTTCCAGGCCTGTCCAACAGCATGGTGCGCTTGGCCCTAGAACAAATGCAGGCCGAACAGGTCGAGCACATCGAGACCATTCAGCTCAACTACGTGGTGGCCGGTTCCGGCGGCGCAGGCAAAACCGTCATGCGCACAACCTTTCTGGAAATTCAGCATCCGTTTCAAGGCTGGCTTAATCGACAATGGCAAATGCTCCAACCCTACTCTGCACCGGAGCAGGTCACCTTCCCGTCTCCCTATGGCACGGTGCCCGTGTATTGGTTCAGCACCAGCGAAGCTGCCACTTTGGCGGAAAGCTTTGACACCAACAACGTCATTACAAAATTTGGCTCACTCCCCCGGTTTTACAACACATTGACGGCGCTCATGACCCGGGGCTTGTTTGGGCAATTACTCAAAAATCGCAGCAGCATCGAATTTCTTGCCCAGGTGAGCTATGCCATGACCCAGGTGAGCGATCGCTTCAGCGGCGTAGGTTTAGCCATGCAAGCTCAAATCGACGGTGTCCAAACCGGAAAAGCCGTGACCTATCAGGTGGACTTTTGCCACGACAACACGGCGATCGCCGCAGGGATGGGCACGGGCAGCGTCGCAGCTGATATTCTCGCAGGGCGATTGCACAACCCCGGTGTCTGGCCCGTAGAACAGGGGGTGCCGACAGATTTATTTTTACAGGCGATCGCCCAACGCAACCTGAGCATTACCCAAAAGTGGATCACACCCAAATAGAATAAATCAGCGCATTCAAATCTCCCTAGCGCAACGACGAAGTGCAGTATTCCAGGCTCTAGGCGCAGCATTGAGGGTCTTCGGAGCAACACGTTCCTTGTTGAAACTGCACATAAGTTAAATTTCTGCCGTGTCTTTTCCAACAGCAATCGAGGCACAGTGATAGGATTGCCAAGGACAACAGAAGACTCTGAAGAAAGAAAGAAGAAAGAAAAGAAGGAAGAAAGAAGTAGATGCAAGAAATTGATAAGTCGATCTCCTTTGACGGAAGGGACATTCGGCTGAAGGTTGGCCTACTCGCTCCACAGGCCGGTGGTTGTGCGTTAATTCAGTCGGGCGAGACGGCTGTTCTGGTCACAGCAACACGGGGTCGTGCCCGGGATGGAATTGATTTCCTACCATTGCTAGTCGATTACGAAGAGCGTCAGTATGCAGCAGGCCGCATTCCCGGAGGGTTTCTACGTCGGGAGGGCCGTCCCCCCGAGCGTGGAACGCTAACCTGCCGGCTGATTGACCGCCCCATGCGTCCGCTGTTTCCCCAGTGGATTCGCGATGACCTTCAGGTCGTGGCAACAACGCTCTCCATGGATGAGAACGTCCCGCCGGATGTCCTGGCCGTCACGGGCGCATCCATCGCCACGCTGATTGCTCAGATCCCCTTTTATGGACCGATGGCCGGGGTTCGTGTGGGTTTGGTCGGTGATGATTTCATCATCAATCCCACCTTTGCAGAGATTGCAGAGGGTGACCTCGACCTCGTGGTTGCTGGCACCGACGAAGGCATCATCATGGTGGAAGCTGGGGCCAATCAGTTGCCCGAGCATGACGTGATCGAAGCGATCGAATTCGGCTATGAAGCTGTTCAAGATCTGATCAAAGCCCAGCGTGAGCTGCTGGACGAACTCGGCATTAAGTACGAGAAGCCGACGGAGCCCGAGGAAAATAAGAAGGTCGTCACCTTCGTCACGAAGAAGGCCGAGAAGGGCATCAAGAAGATTCTTGAGGCTGAGCACGGCAAGGTGGAGCGGGATGCGGCCCTCGATGAACTGAAAGCCACAGTCGTAGAAGCCGTTGGAGCCCTCAAGGAAGGCGACGAAGTTGCCCTGGCCTTTGAGGAAGATGGCAAGCTTTTGGACAAGACCTTCAAAGGGTTGACCAAAAAGCTGATGCGTAAGCGCGTCATCGACGAGGGTGTCCGGGTGGATGGTCGCAAACTCGACGAAGTTCGGCCCATTTCCTGCCGCGTCGGCCTGCTGCCCCCTCGGGTCCATGGCTCTGGTGTCTTCCAGCGGGGTCTGACCCAGGTGATGTCGGTGGTGACCCTGGGTACCCCTGGCGATGCTCAGATGACGGATGATTTGCATCCCGACACTGAAAAGCGCTACATGCACCACTACAACTTCCCGCCTTACTCTGTGGGTGAGGCCCGACCGATGCGATCGCCTGGTCGTCGTGAAGTGGGCCATGGTGCCCTGGCTGAGCGCGCACTCAAGCCAGTATTGCCGCAACAGGACTCCTTCCCCTACGTCATTCGCGTTGTCTCCGAATGTCTATCGTCGGACGGCTCCACCTCCATGGGCTCAGTCTGCGGTTCAACTCTGTCGCTCATGAATGCTGGTGTACCGATCAGCAAACCCGTCAGCGGTGCCGCGATGGGACTGATCCGTGAAGGCAAAGAGGTTCGAGTCCTGACCGACATTCAGGGCTTCGAGGACTTCCTCGGTGACATGGACTTCAAGGTGGCGGGCACCGACGAAGGCATCACGGCTCTGCAAATGGACATGAAAATCCATGGTCTGCCCATGGAGACCATCGCAGAAGCGATTAATCAGGCCTTGCCTGCCCGGACGCACATCCTCGGCAAGATGATGGAAGCGATCCAGGAACCGGCCGAGGAGTTGTCACCCTACGCTCCTCGTCTCCTCTCCCTCAAGATTGACCCCGACTTGATTGGTCTGGTGATTGGTCCTGGCGGCAAAACCATCAAGGGCATCACCGAGCGCACGGGCGCGAAGGTGGACATCGACGATGACGGTACCGTGGTGGTTTCATCCTTGGATGGTGCCGGTGCCAAGCAGGCCCTGGCCATCATCGACGGCATGACTAAGCGAGTCAGCGCAGGTGATGTCTACGCCGGTAAGGTGACGCGGATTATCCCCATCGGGGCATTTGTGGAGTTCCTGCCCGGAAAAGAAGGCATGATCCACATTTCCCAGTTGGCGGAGCATCGTGTCGGCAAGGTGGAGGACGAAGTCTCCGTCGGGGATTCTGTGGTGATTAAGATCCGAGAGATCGACAGCCGTAATCGCATCAATCTGACGCGTCTGGGCATTCATCCCGATGATGCTGAGAAAGCACGGGCTGAAGCCGGTCTGTAAAAAGCAAGATGCCGTCGTCATTGTGGACGCTTTCCTCTGTGGACGCTTTCCTAAAAGCTGAGCAACGACGATGGCAAACCTAGGCCAAACCAATGCCCTGCATTCTCCGATGGATCGGTTCGGATGCAGGGCATTTTTTAGTTTTTGCTGGCCTTCTATTGGTTGCTGATTCTCTATTGATTGGCGATCGCTTATTGATTGGCGATCGCCGCCTCAGTTGCCGCCGCCGCCACTGACTCCTTGGCAGTCTTTGACAGCACCATCTGCCGTCGCTCGGCAATCAGTTTTGGCCTCAGATAGAGATTCTCCAACAACACCGTCGCCCCCGCGACCCAGGGCGGGACAATCAATGCGCCAATAATGCCCAGGAGCTGCGCCCCCCCCAGCACGGCGAGAAGCTGATAGAGCGGATGGACACCGACGGAAGACCCCACCAACAGCGGGTCCAACACATAGGTCTCAACATTCTGAATCACAACAAACAAAATCAGCACCCACAGCGGCACCCAGCCTCCCGCTGAGAACGACACCAGCAGTGCTGGAATAGCACCGAGGAGTGGACCCAAAAACGGAATTAGGTTGGTGACTGCGGCGATCGCCCCCAAACCAATCGCATACTCCTTCAGACCCAGCAAACTTAGACCCAACGTCGTCGCCACCCCCAACACCGCCGACACGAGAAAACGACCCCGAATGTAGCCACCCATCCGACCCCCAACGGGGCGCATCTGCGCCGCGATACGATCCTCCCAGGGTTGGGGAATCAGCTGCACCAGCCCCCGCAGGAGTGTGCGGCTGTCGGCCACCATATAGCCTGAAATAAAGAGCGCCAGAATGACGCTCAGCAAACTGCCCAAAATATTGCGCGTCAGGCCATAGGATTGGAGCACCAGATTTTGGGTGGAGCCGATGACCCAACGCCCCAGGGCCTGAAAATCCAGAAATTCGCGAATTAGGGCTGCCTGCTCTTCCCCAAGGCGCTCAGTATTTGCCTCGGCCAAGCGCCGCAGCACGTCAATGAAGGTGGGCAACCGCCGAATCAACGTATCAATCTGCTGGATGACCGTCGGACCAATCAGCAGACCCACACCCACGAGGGTTGAAATAAAGCCCAGGTAAGCTGCGATCGTCGCTAACCAGCGGGGAAGTCGCCAGCGTTCAAACTGATCGACCACCGGGGCGATCGCCGCCGCCACAATCACCGAGGTCATGACAATGATCAGCAAGCTGCGCACCTGCCAGAGGATGACCGTCCCTAGGCCGATCGCGCCAATGACCAAAATCGTAGAGAGGGAGACGGAAAACCGCTGTTCGGGCATTGAGGCCAACCGATTGAAAGACCACTAATTCTCTGTCTATTGTGAGCCCTAGGGCAACCGAAGCGCTACTCGATCGCCCCCAAGCGCTGCCATCAAACCACACTTGCCCTTCAGGTCGGCGGCAGCTCTAGGGGAATTTTGCCTAGGATGCCCTTGCGAAAATCATTGAGAATGTGGCGGGCCGTGCGTTCGCGATCGCCCTGGTAGCGTTCATCGGCCACCGCCAGGATGTACTCTTCGCCGGTGAAAGCATCCTCGTCCACGCCATAGCGATCGCACAGCACCTGCTGATTCACGGGCGCCGCCTCAAGGCTTTGCAACGCCTTAAGTTGCTCCACTAACTCCGAGGCCACACGCTGATTGTCATAGGCGGCTTGGCCAATGTCATCGCACAGCGCTAGCTTCACTGCCGCCGCTTGGTCATCCAGTTTCGCAGGCAACACCCCCGGCGCATCGAGCAAATCGAGCTCCTTGCCAACCCGCACCCAGCGCAGCGATCGCGTCACCCCTGGTTTGCGGGCACTTTCCACCACCCGCTTTTGCACCAGCCGGTTAATCAACGCCGACTTCCCCACATTGGGAAATCCAATCATCACCGCTCGCACGGCCCGGGGCTTCATTCCCCGCTTCACCCGCCGCGCATTCATCTTGGCTCCGGCCTGGGCCGCCGCCTTGGCCAAGCCCTTCGTTCCCTTGCCGTTTTGGGCATCGGTAAAAATAATCGCCTGACCATTGGCGCGAAACCACAATTCCCACTGCTCCCGCGTTGCCGCCGGAATCATATCCACCCGGTTCAGCACGAGAACCCGCTCCTTTTCCCCCACCCAGTGGTCCACGCGGGGATGGTGAGTCGAGAGGGGAATCCGTGCATCCCGTACTTCCAAGACCACATCCACTTTTTTGAGCTGGTCCTGGAGCAAACGCTCGGCTTTGGCGATGTGGCCGGGATACCACTGGATGGCGGGGGAAGACATGGGCTGCGCTGCGCAAGAATCTCATTAGAGTATGACGCGTAATGGGTCATGGAGCGCTAGCAACACCACGCGCAGCTCTGCTAGCGCCGACTCATGACCGACCCATGCCCCATGGCCTCCCGAGACCATCGATCCCCTCTACAAACAAATCATCTCGCCCCAACGAGGGGGGCTTTTCTCACCATAATCGGGGTCACAAACAAAGCCCCGCACTAGATCTCCCGGTAGCAAACCATAATCCTGATACCAGTCCGTACGATGGGCGGAAAAGCGGACAGCAGCGAGGTCAGGGCAGTGGGCGATCGCCTCCCCCGCCATCCGATTCAGCATCACGGTGGAATACATCAGCTCCGTTCTCCCCTCACCACTGAAGGAAAAAATCTGCACCATGGCTCGTGCCTGGGGTCCATCCTGAAATTCATGGGCTTGCTGGCGGCTAGACTCCAACGTCACACCAGCCACGGCATCAAGGCGAGTTTCGATTTTCTGGAGGGTGTTTGCACAACGATTTGCTTCACGCTGAGGAGTGGTAATCGGAGCCGAGAAGCTCACCAGATCGCCTCGAACCCAGCCCGTGACATTGCCGCTGCCAGTTTGTTGCGATCGCACCTGATACCAGTAATAGCCATCGCTGGCCGTTTCCCGGCGAATCACCTCCAGCTTGGTCCCCCGGTCAGCTCTCGCCTCAATCTTTGAATAGTAACTGGAGGGACGAGAACGAACATTGACATAGCCATCAGCATCTAGCGTTGAAACCCAGGCAAACTCCGAGAGAGCCGTTTCCGCAGGTCGGATAAACACCAGGGAGGTCAAGATGAAGGCTGTGCTGCCAAGGGCCCAGAGTGGCTGGACACAGAGCTGGCGAAAACGCGGGTGCAGTGGCATAGAAGAAGCGCGTTTGAATGCTGTCAATTCACGAGTCACTGGCAGATGCACAGCCAGCCTCAGCGCGTGACACAACAGTCATGAGCAAACGAGTCATGAGCAAACGGTCGCGACAGAGCGCCGAGGACGGGCTTAGTAATAAACAACAGCGATCGCCGCTATGATTCCAGCCACTTTACGCATTTCTATTGATTTAATTTTCTCTTTTACGCTGCCCTTATATTCTCGGGAATGCCTTCTCCCAAGGCATTCTAGGCTTCTTCTCTCACAAAATAGTCCGCCAGATAGTCTGCACCAGCCAAAATCGTGAATTGGCCACTGCGGTAGGCGTCTTCCATCTCATCAGAAGAACAAGGCTCGGAGACTTCGTCACCACCGTCCCCTAGCCTCTGCCGCACGGTGGCACCATCCCCCATCAGCAAGTAAGCCAGCTCTGAGGCATCCTCTCGCGACTGAAGCCATCCTTTGATCACCTGGGCTGGGTCCGTCCGGCGATGTTTGCGGCGAATCACTGCGGCAGGGCTGCTCGCAGAAGCAGAGACTTCAGGACTTTGTTGGCAGGCATCTTGAAGAGGTGATGCTGTCTGCTGTGAGGTGACTTGTTCTGGAGACAAGCTTTCTGGGGGCAAGCTTTCTAGGGATAAACTTTCTGGGGACAAGCTTTCTGGAGCGGTTAGTTCTGAGACGAGTATTTCTAGTTTGGAGGCCTGCGATCGCAAACAGTCTGCCTCCGGCTGCTGCCCTACTGAGTCATAATCCGAAGCCGTCTCGCGGAGCCACTCGGCGACATCCCGAAGCTGTTCTGAATCAAGGGATTGGAGCAGGTCTACAAGGGACATGAGAGCAACGGAAAAGAATAGAGCGCCTGAACGGTGCTCAACCTGAGCCCAGCGCCTTCTCCCATCAAATCAGATTAGCGACATCAAACATCAATCCCCATTAGCTCCAAGCTCCAAGGTCCAAGCTCAAGCTCCAAGATCCGAACATTCAGTCGAATACCGACAGTCGCAACAACGAAGTGACAACCCCAGACAAAAACAAGAAGCTTAGTTCAGAAAAATCTGGCGCATCGCTTCCACATCTTCTAAGTCGTAGCTCAACCACACTTGATTCTCGACCCGCACTTCAATGTGAGCGCAATCCAAGTCTCGGGCCAGCAGATCGATTCGCACCGTAATGCCATCGAGTAAAACATCTTCAAACAGTGCGTTGGCGGCGTCCACATCATGGCAATGGACTGTCAACCGATGGTCGCCACCATGGGCTGCAACTTCAATATTGCTGATGTGCTGTAGCTGATAACGATCAGCAAGCGTTTGAACAATCGTCATAATGCAAGCTCCAGGTGATATCCGGATGCCCCTGAGACTGCCCGCAAAATGCAGGCAATAATTTATACACCTGAGAACCTACGATTTCCGCACCGCTAGGAAAGTTCCGTCTCTATACGGACTTCATCTCAGCTTTATGGTTGTAAGGGCTCCGCAAAGAAACCGAGATGATTGGCCACGGGCCGTTCCTGTCCGGGGATTTTTGCGTGGATCACCGCATTGAGTAGCCGAGGCGCTGCGCCATTGAGCGCGGCGGCGGTCTGAGCCTCACCCTTTCCCGCAATCCCCCTTCCCGCAGTAGAAACAGCTAAGGTCGTAGATCCACCCCCATCCAGTCGCAGTGCCGTTGTTCCCCCCAGGCTCTGGACAAGGTCAATGCTTTCCTGGAGCGTCATGCCCTCGCTATAAAACGGCTGTTTACCGTCAACCAGAATGAGCCATAGTCGGGTGCCCGTGGCGTCAAGGGCTGCGATATTCATCGGATAGGGTTTGGCGGGCTGACCATCATTGAGAATGTCCTGCACCACTGTCGTTGGCTGACCCTTGTCGAGGAGCATGGTGTTGCCCGAGACAGCCTGTTCAGTCCCTGCGAAACAAATGCCATCGCCCACAATGACTGCTCGTGGAGAATCGGTTAACCCAGGCGTCCCGCGTTCGGGCAAAAAGCATAGGGACGGACGCTGCTCCTGGGGTAATGAGACCAGCTCACCCTCAGAAATTGCAGTCCCGCCCATATTGACGGGCTGACCAGCGTGGGGCTCATAGTTCCACGGTGTCTCTTCCCGAAAGGGATAGAAGAAGTTAGCGTTCACCGCCACCTGAAGCTGATGTTCTTGTAAAAAGTCAGAGGTGCGCTGGGCGAGGGTTTCTTGACCGATGGGCTCGTAGGCATTGGGGGTGGCCCCTTCAAAGCCGGGGGCAGAGAATGGTTCAAGGCCAGGTGCTGTGAGGTCAATTTCAAGGATGTGGATGAGCTGGGGCCGATCCTGGGTTTCAACCCGGCGGCTATAGGCAATGCCCTGAAAGAGGGGTTGGCGATCGATCATTGCCCGCTCCGGACGCTGCAATGTTGCAGTCCCATACCAAACCAGAGGTGCGAGCATCACCCCCCAAAGCATACTTTCCTGAAGTATGCGCCGACCTCTAGCATGCATTTGTCCACCAGTACTCACATTGCCAGCACTCACATTACCAGTACTCAAATTTCGAATGCTCAAATTTCATGGGAGAGAAAAATCTGGGAGGCTAGCTGATAGACGAACAGCAGCGGCTGTATCTTACAAGGATTCTGCCCAGTCCTATCCCAGCTTCTTTTTCTAGAGCATGCACCACAGTCATTCCAGCCAGTCATCCCTGCCCAGGCAGACGCATCGCGTTGTTAGAGTTGTGTCTGCCTTGAGCTTGGTGGCGATCGCCCTCCTCATGTTCCACGCCGCCAGCACCCTGATCTTCGCGGTCTTGGGTTTAGCACCCAGTAGTCCGACTTGGGCCTTTGTGCCGGGATTAGGAATGACGTTAGGTCTCGCCGGAGCCGCTGCGATCGCCCAAACATTCCGCACATCGAACCTTTGGCAACGGATAACGGGTCTGGTTAGCGG
>CALIJJ010000017.1 GCA_938017515.1 uncultured Pseudanabaenaceae cyanobacterium | reverse complement strand
GGCAATGTAATCTCCGGCTGCTGATGCTTCATCGCCAGATATAGCTTCTCCAGCGTATTCAGCCGCATGTGCGGACATTCATTGCAGGCACATTGGTTCATCGGTGGTGCTGGGATGAACTTCTTCTCCGGCATCGCCTTCTCCATCTGGTGGATAATGCCCGCCTCCGTCACCACAATGAACGCCTCATGGGCACTGCTCTGACTGTGCTTCAGCAGCGCCGTCGTCGAGCCAATAAATTCAGCATGCTTCAGCACCGCCGGTTCGCATTCTGGGTGGGCAATGATTTCGGCCTGGGGATTCGCCACCTTCAGCTCCACCAGCTTACGCTCCGAGAACGTCTCGTGAACAATACAACTGCCATCCCAGAGCACCATGTCCCGACCTGACTGCTGCATCACATAGCGGCCCAGGTTGCGATCGGGCGCAAAAATAATCGGTTGGTCCGCCGGAATCTGATTGATCAGCTTCACAGCATTGGAGCTGGTGCAGATGATATCGCTCATCGCCTTAATTTCAGCGGTGCAGTTGATGTAAGAGACCACCAGGTGATCGGGATACTGCGCCTTAAAAGCAGCAAACTGCTCCGGCGGACAGCTATCGGCCAAGGAGCAACCCGCATCCAAATCCGGCAACAGCACCAGCTTATTGGGGTTCAAAATCTTAGCCGTTTCCGCCATGAAATGGACCCCCGCAAAGACAATCACCTCCGCATCGGTCTCTGCTGCCATTTGAGAGAGCCCCAGGGAGTCACCGATGTAGTCAGCAATGTCTTGGATATCAGGCTCCTGGTAATAGTGAGCCAGAACGATCGCATTGAGATCCTTTTTTAGATCGGCGATCGCCTCAAACAGATCTTTGGGAATCGTCTCCTGGAGAGCACTAGAGGTCTTTTCAGCAGCACCCGAACGAGCAGCAGTCACAAACACAGGCGTTACTCCACATTGGTTCTGACATCTTTGACCCAGGCATAGGCCTGAATCCTGTCGCCCTTAATTATAGTTGATTTCACCAAAATAGCCGATGAGCGGTTTCCACGAAAAAACTTTGGGTTTTCTTCACCGGACTTTTGGAAGCTAATTGGTAAGAATGGAGCAGTGATAGTTCTCCGGGTCACAGTATCGATGCGCCACTCGGAGTTAACTCGCGGGGTCCCATAGGACTCTTCCCTCGGCCAGCCGCAATAGGTACAACCATGAAGAACTTCTCAGTGCAATCCATCTACAACTGGTACCGTGATGCCATCCGGAACCCCAAATATCGCCCTTGGATCATCGTGGGCTCCGTCGCTTACTTATTACTTCCCTTTGATATCTCGCCCGATCTGATCCCAATCGTAGGCTGGCTCGATGACGGTATTATCGCAGGTCTGTTAGTCGCAGAAATCTCTCAGATGATGCTAGAGCGTCTCAACACCTCCAACACCGCAGGAACAACCAGCACAGAGAATACAGAGGCAACCCGCACAGCCGATGCAACAAAGGACGCAACAACCGTTGATATTCAGGCAGAAGAAGTTTAGCCCCTAGCGCCCACGAGAGACGAGATCCAGACAGATGTAGGCCAGAAATTAGAGCCAGCAACGTCTTAGCTTGTCTCTTCGTAACACCAAGTCAGATTGAGCGCTTCTTGAAGGGTCTTGGCTAACCGGCTCGGTGAGATCGGTTTGGGTAAGATAGCCTGGGGAATCACGTTTTGCTCCAGGCTATTCGTCCCTAAATCTCTAGGCTGTTCTGGAGACGCCGCCGATTCGCTTCTTTCCGCTGGATTGCCCTCCGCCTCCGCCTCCCCACCGTTTAACGTCAAAATCAGAACGGGGAATGGCTCCAGGTCAGAGACGGAGGCAAGCTCTGCAAGCGTCATCAAATCGGCATCAAGAATGAGCAAATCGGGACAATCCTGGCGCAAACGCGGGAATAGTTCTTCCGTACCGTTTTCCGTGTCTACCAGGAATTGGAGTTCCTGCAAAAATTCGCTGAGATGGGTGCAAAAATCATCGTCTGCATCAACAACTAGAATTTTTTTTGCTCTCCCCTCATAACCAATAATGGATGTTTCCTCAAGGAAGCGCCGAATCAGGAATGGATCCTGCTTCTGAGTAATGGGAATTTCGAGCGCGAAGCTGCTGCCTCGATGGGGCTGACTTTTCAGGCTCATTTGCCCGCCCATCAAATGCACAAGCCCCTGGCAAATCGAAAGCCCCAAGCCCGCCCCCTGAGAGTAGTTTCGGTGGGGATTGAGTTGCTCAAAGGGCTCGAAGACACGCGACTGCTGATCGGCGCTAATGCCCAGACCCGTATCCGACACATTCACCAACAAATATTGTTCATCCCCTCGCATCTCTGCCTTGACTTCCAGGCCCACTGTTCCCACTTCAGTAAACTTGAACGCATTGCTCAGCAGATTTAAAAAGATCTGTCGTAGCCGTTTCTCATCGGCAAACGCAAACGCGGGCAAATCCTCTGCGAGATTCACAATAAAGGAAAAGCGCTGCTGCTCAGCTCGGACCTCAAACAACTGAACCATCTGGCGCAAAAAACGATCGAGTTCAACTTGCGTTGGCTCTAGCTTCAGTTTTTTTGACTCAATTTTCGAGGCATCCAAGACATCGTTGATCAAGGCGAGCAGATGGAGACCAGACTCGTGAATCCCCTCCACCCAGCGTTCTTCCCGTAGCCCAAAATATTTTGATTTTTGCAGACCCTGGGTATAGCCAAGAATACTGTTCAGCGGCGTACGCAGTTCATGACTCATATTGGCCAGAAACTCACTTTTGACACGATTGGCCTGCTCTAGCTTCTCCTTTTGTTTCAGCAACTGGTGATTCTGGTAGTCGAGAGCCCTCGTCATACGGTTCAGGTTGAGGTGTACCTGCACCCGCGCCAACACCTCCGCCTGCTGGAACGGTTTCGTGATGTAGTCTACGGCGCCTAGCGCGAAGCCCAAGGTTTTTTGATTCACATCATCCAGGGCCGTCATGAAGATAATGGGAATATCCGCCGTATTCAAATTCTGCTGAATCGCCCGGCAAGTCTCAAACCCATCCATCCCAGGCATCATGATGTCTAGCAGAATCAGATCCGGGTGAAAGTATTGCAACTGCTCCAGAGCACTTTCCCCATCGACGGCCACAGCCACCTGTAGATCTGCATCCACAAGGGTTTCAGAGAGGACTTGAAGATTATTAGGCTGGTCATCCACGATCAGGATGATGGATTGCCGGTCTGAATCGAACATCGGAAAAAGGGAAAAAGGACGCACAGAACAAAAGATCAGCAGGCAAGGAGATTGAGCTAGGTTTTCACGGTTAAATGTTCCTCCAAGAGCGCCTTCATCTGTTTGAGTTGGAACTTTTGGGCAAACCCACGCAGGATTGAGGTGAAGGTCCGAAGATGGGGATCTGCTTTTTCTAGGCGATCGAGTTCATCCAGGAGGTCATTGAGTAAACCGCTGCGAGCCAATTTCTGAAGGTGGAGCAACTCAGCCGTTGCAGGTGCCACTAATACCTCAGAGGCCTCTCCTGCGTCTTCGGACAAGCCCTCATCACCATTCGTAAAATTTTGTTCATAAATCCAATCCAATTCCAAATAATCTTCTAGCGCATCGAGCAGTTGGTCAAACTGAACCGGCTTAGAGAGAAAGCGATCGCCCCCCGCATCCAAACTGCGTTGCTGGTCAGCCTGGAAGACACTGGCCGAAGAGACCAAAATCGGTAGCGACTGGAGCTGGGGATGGACACGCACAGCCTCCAAAAATTCAAAGCCATCCATGACGGGCATCGATAGGTCCGTAATGATTAAATCTGGGGGGCGATCGCTCGCCATGGCCAATCCCTGCCGTCCCTCTTCCGCCTCCATCACCTCAAAACCTAACGGTGTCAATAAGTTAAACACCACACTGCGGTTCTCCCAGCGGTCATCCACCATCAAAATCGTCTTCGCGCTGCCTTCAAAGCCCACGACCCTCCGGCACTGTTTCCCCTGTAACGGCTTGATCCAGTCCTGGGCGGCTTGCACATCCATCTCAAAGGCAAACACACTCCCCTCACCGAGCTGACTGGTGACCTGGAGCTCACCCCCCAGCATTCTGACGATGCGTTGGCTGATGGCGAGCCCAAGGCCCGTCCCCTCAATCTGGGCAGCATCAGGGTTGTCCGCCTGTTCAAAGGGTAAAAATATTTTCTCTAGATTCTCGGGGCTGATCCCAAGCCCCGTATCCTGCACTTCAAAACGCAGATGATAGCGGTCAGCATCCAGCGACTGGGTAATGACTTGAAAGATCACGTGACCCGCCGGGGTGAATTTAATGGCGTTGCTCAACAGATTAATCAGGACCTGGCGCAGACGTTTGTCATCGGAAATGATGCCCTCGGGCATCGTGCCTTCGTTGTGGTAGTTGAAGTGAATTCCTTTTTCCTGGGCCTTAATTTGGCAGATTTCCACCACCCCTCGAATGGAAGCCGGAAAATGAAAGGGGGCTTCCAGGAGTTCCATCTTGCGCGACTCAATTTTGGAGAGGTCCAAAATATCATTGATCAGCGTCAACAGATGGGAACCACACTGATTAATAATGCGCACGCCATCCTGTTCGCGGGGCTGAAGATGATTAGAGTTGGCCAAAATTTGCGCATACCCCAAAATGCCATTCAGCGGCGTGCGTAGCTCATGGCTCATGTTGGCTAAAAATTCGCTCTTTGCCTGGTTGGCAGAATCCGCCGCTTCCATGGCCAAGGTCAGATCCTGGGTCCGGTCCGCAACCTTAGACTCCAAATTTTCGAAGGAGGACTTGAGCTGTTTAGCCATGCTGCTAAAGGAGTAGGCCAACAGGTCCAGTTCGTCAGCGGAGTCTGAATAATAGGCATTACTCAGTGACGCTTCATACTTCTGTTCAAGCGAGGTTTCCCCAGAAATATTCCCGGAGGAGGAATCCACTCCCTCAGACAAATCGTCCGGCAGGCCGGACGCCATCGCTAACGCAACCGCGTCATCATCCAGGCGCTCACTGCGAGCGAGATCGGTTTCGATCAAGGCTTGGCATTCATCGATAATGGGTTTAAAGCGACGATTGAGGCCCTGGGCAAAGATCAAAACCACCGCCCCCAAGATGGCTCCACCGCCCAGACCTCCGCCCACTGCAACCCCAAGGACCGGGGCAGCCACCGCCCATTGCGGCACCGTCGCCACCATAATCCAGCGGCTACGGGGCAGATGCTGGTAGGCCCAGTAACGACCTTGAAACCCCAGCAAGCCCACATCGGACTCAGAAATTTGAGGCCATAGATTTTGCAGGCCCGGAATCTGCTCATAGGTTGAAACCCCATCGACCAGCTCAGGAGCATTGGGGTTGGCCATGATCTGGCCAGTTTCGTTCATCAGATAGAAGCTTCCCTGGGAACGAATCACAGGAGAGTCCAACCGGGTATTGAAGGAAGAAATATCGATGTCGATACAAGCGGCTCCCAGGAGCTGATTGTCATCGTCATAGATAGGCCGGTCATAGCTCATCAAAATGGTATTCGACCAAGCGTAGGGACCCAGCCAGGTGGACGCCGCTGTCTTCACGGGTAGGCGATAGTAGTTTTGTTCAGGATAGTTATCCTCCGCAAATAGCTCGGCGTAGCGAATCTCTTGGTAAGGCGGTGCCAGAGGACGGCCAATCTGGTCTGGCACATGTTGATCAATAAAGAAGTAGGGCCAGTACCATTCGCGATCGCCCACCAAGCCATGGGGTGCCTGTCCGAGGCCAAACCCAGTCACCAGCGTCGAATCTCGCTCCTGAAAGACATCAAAAACTAACTGCTTATACAACTCTGCATCCTGTCCCCCTCGACGCTGCAGGGACTTTGCAGCAGCCGTCAGATCCTTCAGTGCCTGCTGGGCTCCGGCGATTTCGCTTTCCATTAAGCGAACTTCCAAATCAAGCTTGAACTGGATTTCCTGGGCCGCCTGGGTTGCCAGCACTCGATAGAACAAAAAAGACATGCTGCCCAAACCAATCAGTGCCCCCAGCAACACGCTCACAAGAAGACGGGAAGCAATGGAAGACCGAATTTTGGTTTGGATCTTTTTTAGCAACTTGGACAGAACATTCATGGTTCAAGAAACCGGAAGAACAAGCAATACCCCCCAACCCAATGCTCAACTGGCCAATGCTCAACTGCTCAACTTGATGACACTGGAATGACGCCAGGCAACCGGTGCCATCACCGAACTCAAAACTAGGACTGCTGGGTAACAGCAGCGTTTAGAAGATGGGGTGAGACAGCAGCTTGCTGTTCCGGAGTCGGAAGTCCTTGAATACGCATGAGGTCCATCAAATAGGTATGAATCATTGCTGAATTGATCCTAGGACACTGAAGGTCCAAAGATTGAATCGTTGCTAACGATCGTACCTGACTAATTTTGGGTAAACCGAGGGCCGCAAGGCCCGTGGGTGAATCCGGCTGAAAGAGATCGAACAGAGGAGAGAGAGCATTGTCCTCAGGCTGATCCCAAGCGGCCAAAGCTTGACGCCACTGCCCATAGGGGATCCGCTGAATATCGTATCCAAAATCACTGAGGGAATCCGCCAAATCAGAGAACGCAAAATTCTGGGAATTGGCAATGTGAAATGTGGGACTTGGCTGCATCAATTCCAACATCGGTAAACCCGCCTGCACCGCTCGGATCGACAATTCCGGACTCGCTGCATCTTTAATTGACACATTCTGAGCACAGTGCGAAAGCTGGACCAGGGCACGGGCTGCATAATCCACGGGGGTCAAGTTCAGGGCAATATCGAGTTCGGGAACCAGGCCCAACTGAATCACCCCTTGGATCAGGCGAGCCACTAAGTCATTGGCCTTCGATGCCCCCGTCTCGCTGTGACCGACCACCATGCCCAGACGATAAATCGTATTCGGAAGGCCGCAGGCTTGCGCCTGGTGCAGGAGTCGTTCCGCCACCCACTTGCTTTGGGCATAGCCCCCCACAATCAGCTCCGGTGCCAATAGAGCATCCCCTTCAGTGATCTCAGAACGATCGCTTTCGCGACCATCCCGTTCTAGCCCCGCAGGAATCACATCTAAGGTCGAGACGTAGTGAATCGGCTTACGCTGTCCCCGGCAGGCCAAGCGCAACACTTCCTGGGTACCCAAGACATTAACCGCTCGCAGAGCCGGATAGGGGTACAGCAGATTGACAAAGGCCCCGTTGTGATAAATCGCATCCACACTGTGGGCCAACTGATTAAACCGCTGGGGACTGAGGCCCAGATTGGGTTGGCTGAGGTCACCACAGTGGGCTCGGAGACGATGGCGCTGCTCTTCCCAGGGCAACTGGTAGCGTTCCAAATTATTTTCCAGTTTGCGCTGGGCTTCCGTGGGGGTTTCGGCCCGAACCAAGCAGTCGATGGTGGCCTCGGTGGAGGACAGGAGTTCCCGGAGCAAGAAAGCGCCGAAGAAGCCCGTGGCCCCTGTGAGCAGAATGCGCCTGGGGGTAGGAGAGTGAGCAGATGGGTCTCTTTCTGAAAGGGGTAATGCGGAAGTGGCCTGGGCGATCGCCATCGCACGAATCTCGGGGTCCAGCTGACTATCCGCCCACATCTGCGCCACAATGCTCGCCTCTCTCGCCTCTGGGTCGGATGTGGACTGGAGCACCGGGGCCTGCCGCGCCTCGCTCTGGGATGGCTCAAGGCCAGACGGCATCTGTTCCGTCTCCTCCAATGAGCCAAGAGATGAAGCTAGAGATGAACCGAGAGATGAATCCAAAGATGAATCCAGAAGCGGGGCGATCGCCTCTGCCAACCGTTCTAGGGTCGGGGCTTGAAACAGCATGAGCAGGGGCAGCTCAATGCCCAACGTTTGTCTGAGCCGCGACACCAAATCCGCAACGAGGAGAGAATGCCCCCCCAAGTCGAAGAAGTTGTCATCCAAACTGATGCTGTCCAGTCCCAAGATGTCCCCCCAAAGTTGGGCGATCTGTTGTTCGATCGCAGTCTGGGGTGGTCTCACCGTTCGCCCAGGGCCAGCACGGAAGTCCACAAGCGGCGGCAGTGCCTGACGATCCACTTTGCCATTGGGCGTCAGGGGCAGCACCTCCAGCGGAACAAAGTGGGAGGGCACCATATAGGCCGGCAGCTTGCTCTGAAGAAATCGCTTCAACGGAGGAAGGGGCAAAGTTTGAATGGAGCCAGGGCGGTTGGCATAGGCACTCCAGGGCTCCGACTCCTGCAAGGGAGATTCTGCCAGATTGATATCCGCCCAAGCGTAAGGAGAACCGGCCACCGTGCCCCCCTCGGCCCGACGATAGAGACGCACATCATAGTGATCCCACTTTCCTGAGGCAGCCCAGGTGAGATGGACTTGGTAGGGCAACATTTTTTCCAGGGACCACCACAGTTCTGGCTCAATTGGTTCTATTTCGATCGCTTCTGGATCAATCCCTTCAATCGCTTCCCCTGCAATCGCTTCTGGCTCAAGCGAATCAGGCTCAAGCGAATCAGGCTCAAATCGTTCAGAATCAGCCGAACCTTGCTTGGCGGACGGAGCAGGCCCAACTTGCTCTAGCTGTTCACAGGCTCGGGCAAGCTCGTAAAGCCGAGGATTGGGAATGTCGCGGAAACCCAGGCTACCTGGGGCAACCTCATGGAGATGGTGGGCGAGGTGAAGCAGACCACTGCGTTCGCTATGGGCCAAAAGTTGACATTGCTCAGCAGCATCGAGCCATCGCATGGCCCCAGTCTCAGCCACTCGCGCAAACGCCTGGCTCAGCTCAGGCAAAGCCTCCGGGTGCGCTGCCTTGTGAAGCACAACGTCATAGCGAAAATCATTCAGCTCGTTGCGGCATTCCCCTCGTTTCAGCTGGAGCGTCACGGCAGAGAGGGGCTCCAAGCGACGCACCAAGGCCCGGAAAAAATCCGGCTCCAGCAAAAGCTCATGCTCCTGACTCAGACGCGTCTGGATTCGCTGACGCAGCCGAGCCCGTTCCTCCGCATCGACTTGTTCAAGCCTGGGGTCCGTGAGCGGATGGAGCTGCACTGCGGTATGAAAGGCCCGACGCAGCCCCAGATGACGAACATCACCAATGAATAGGCGACCACCGGGCTCAAGATGTTGCAACAACTGCTCAATCACCGCAACGAGGTAATCCACGCTGGGGAAATACTGGATAACGGAGTTGATGACCATCGTGTCGAAGCTGGGGCGATCAGAGCCAGGGGCCGCCAGGTCAGCCAATAGGGTTGCGATCGCATCCGCCTTACCTTGGCGCACCGCCACATGGGACCAAGCCTCTGGATCCTGCTCCAACCGTTGGGAGATGTGCTCGATCGCAGCGGGGGTTGGATCAATTGCCCAGTAGCGATCGCAACGGGGGGCCACCCGAAACAGCAACAACCCCATACCGCAGCCAATCTCCAGAACACGCTTGGGCTGGAGGGCCAAAATACGTTCCACGGTGTGGTGGGTCCACTCCGCCACATCGGCAGCGGGCAATAGCGCTCCCGTAAAGCTGTTGTTGTAGCCACTAAAGTTGAACTCCGTGGATAGCTCGGGATGATCACCAGAACGATAGGCTGCATCCCAAATTTGCTGCCACTGGTCCGTCTCCCGTGCCTGGGCCATCGGAGGGCTGGCTTGTGGTTCATCAGGTCGCCCGCCCTCTTCTCCACTCGCAACTCGCTCCGACACCGATGCAGCCTGGGGCACCACATAGGCCACAAGCTGCTGCGAGGCAGAGGTATCGTCCTGGGTGATCACCGCCGCTGACTGGACAGAATCATGTTCACAAAGCGCCGCTTCAATATCACCGAGTTCTACCCGAAACCCACGAATCTTGACTTGGTGGTCCGCCCGTCCCATAAATTGCAGGGTGCCATCGGACTGCTGCCAGGCCAGGTCTCCGGTGCGGTAAAGACGCGCCTCCGGGTCATCACTCAAGGGATGCTTCACAAAGCGCTCAGCAGTCAGAGCAGAACGATTGTGATAGCCCCGGGCCAAACCCGCTCCGCCAATGTAGACCTCTCCAGACTCTCCCTGGGGAACGAGGTAGAGCAGATTCGTTTCGTGATCGTGACCGAGCAATACAATCTCAGTGTGGGCAATGGGTTGGCCAATGGGCACCGGGCCGTCGCCGGGCTCCACGCGATGAATCGCCGACCAGACCGTCGTCTCCGTTGGTCCATACATATTCCAGAGGGACTGACAGCGGGGCAGGAGCTGTTGAGCCAAGTCCCGCGTCATCGCTTCACCGCCACAGAGAATCTTGAGCTGGGGCCGACCCTGCCAACCACTCGCCAGCAGCAGTCGCCAGGTCGCAGGGGTCGCCTGCATCACCGTAGCTCCCGAGGTCTCCATCAGCTGAGCGAGGCGGACACCATCCTGGGCGATCGCACGGCTGGCCAACACCACCGTGGCCCCAACGGTCAGGGGCAAAAACAACTCCAGCACCGCAATATCAAAACAGACCGTCGTCACCGCCAGTAGACGGTCCTGGGCACCGAGCCCCGGCTCCTGGGCCATGGATTGCAGAAAATTAGCCACCGCCCCGTGGGGAATCTGAACCCCCTTGGGTTTGCCTGTGGAGCCAGAGGTGTAGAGCTGATAGGCCAGATGCTGGGGCGCGATCGCCGCCCCAGCGTCGCCATCGACGCCCAGTCCTAAATTATCGTCCGACCGCCGTCCAATCGCTTCAGCATCTAGATCCAGCAACACCAGCTTGGCATCACTGGCGGGAAGGCTATCCCAAAACGTTTCCTGGGTCACCAACAGCGTTAGTCCTGAGTCCTCCACCATCAGCGCAATGCGCTCAGCGGGATAGGCCGGGTCGAGGGGGATATAGGCCGCTCCGGTCTTGAGAATCGCAAGGAGCGTCACCAGGAGTTGGGGCGATCGCGCCAGACAAACCCCCACGAGCACATCCGTTGTCGCCCCCAATGCCTTTAGATGGTGAGCCAACTGATTGACCCGGGTATTCAGCTCAGCGTAGGTGAGACAACCCTGATCATGAATAACGGCGGCATGTTCTGGCTTTTGGAGAACCTGGCCTTCGAACGCCTGCGGCAAAGCAACAAAAGCACGAGAGGGGCAAGACCAATGAGTATCACCCGCATGAGTATCACCCCCACAGAAAGGCGCATGGTGAAGCTGCTGGGAACGGAGCTGCTGAGAACGGAGTTTGGCAATCGATTCGGGAGCCATCATCAGGGAATCCATCCTTGAGCACAGAATTGATTGATACCTAGACTGACACGGCGATTCATCAGGGTGGAATAGAGAGTTTTACGAGAAAGTCTCACCCATTCGACCGTATTTTTTCAGAGAAACTCCACTGCAAAACCGGAGTTTTCTGCACCTATTTAGCCTCAACCCACCACTGCCGAGGGATGCATCAAGGATTCAAACAGTCTCATTCTCAAATAGAATCCAAACTTGAGGCCCCAACATCTCCCCAAACAGGTCGTTCAAACCAACGCCAACGGGGAGAGCAACCCGACGCTCAGCCGAAGCAAGCGGCTCCAAGGGGGTGATCGCACGCACCCCCCTCACCCCTCAGCCGAAGCATTCCAGAACAGACAGCGCTTTACTGAAACTGGAAAACGTCTCCCAACGCACCAAACTATCCGTACTTCTCCAGCCCCTCAGCATCCAGCCCTCCGTAAAGATGCACAGCCTCGTCACCGTGGTTACACGTAACATTCCCAAAAAATATTGCTCCCATCACCGCTCCCAAACGAGACTCATCCCGCAGGCGACTGGCGTGGGAGCCACACAGAAACCGAGCCCCCATTGCAGCGAAATGCCCCCCAGCCCCATTCATTCGTCACCACCGATGCCTTGACGTGCTCCGTCACATCCACAAACTCAGCATTGGGCTGGCCCACCTCCATCCATTGCGTTCCCCCTTCACCATTACTCATCACCACCGCCATGCCGCCGGGATAGTCCTTGGTCCCCAGGCGCGTCCAGCCAATACGATTAGCATCCTTGAAGTAGTCATACTGCGCCCCATAGGCATAGCGCTGGCGGGCCAACAAAAACCGATCGATGAGCCAGCGATGGGAATCGAGCCAGACCTCATGTTGCTTACCGTCACGCCCCGTATCGACATAGTGCGCACCGAAGTAATCCGCATGGAAGACACAGGGATAGCCCTCCTGACGCAGCAAAATTAGAGCGTAGGCGAGGGGTTTAAACCAGGCTTCGACAACGGATTCCAAGGCTTGCAAGGGCTGGGAATCATGATTATCGACAAACGTCACCGCCAGAGACGGTTGCTGCTGCATCAAAGTATCATCCAAAACCTTGCGCAAGTCATAGCCCTGCCCCTGACGGCTGGCGCGATGGAAGTTGTAGTGCAATGGCACATCAAAGAGTGAGATACGCCCCCCCGTCCGGCTCAGGAACCAATGCAACGCCCCCAAGTCCTCCGACCAATACTCACCCACCGTGAATAGATCCTGACGGGTGTGGCAACGCACATGGTCCAGCCATTCCGCGAAAAATCCTGCCCGCACATGCTTCACCGCATCCAGCCGAAACCCATCCACCCCCGTCGTGTCGAGATACCAGGTACCCCAGTTATTAATTTCGTCGCACACCTCCGGCACGGTCGTATCGAGGTCACAGGCCATCAAAAAGTCATAATTGCCATAGCGCAGGTCCACATTGGTTTCAAACTGCTTATTGTGAATGCGATAGACCGTGCTGTCCCCCGGCTTGAACATGTTGTGATTGATGGAATCAAAATGCTCGTGGGTCCAAACCATCTTGGAATATTTACCATCGCGACCGGGAAAGGTGAACTTCGTCCAGGCCTTGATCGTTTCTGGAGTCCCGAGATCATGGTTACGATTCTCTGAAGCCACGGGAACGGCTTCAAAGGTCTCCTCCAGATCTCCCCCATTTTTGTGGTTAAAAACACAGTCAGCATAGATTTGAATCCCACACCGCTGAGCCGTCTGAATCGCCACCAGATAGGCTTCCCGCGTCCCGTATTTCGTAGGTACCGTGCCCTTTTGGTCAAACTCGCCGAGGTCAAACAAATCGTAGGCCCCATAGCCCACATCGTAGCCGCCACCGCTGGCCTTGTAGGCCGGGGGCAGCCATAGTGCCGTAAATCCGGCCTGGGCCAAGGCCTCTGATTGCTCCGCAACTCGCTGCCAGTGGTTCCCATCTGCGGGGGTATACCAGTGGAAAAACTGCATCATCGTGCCGTTAATGTCATCTGCAGAGCGCACAGGGCCAGTGGGCGAGGTGGAGCGGGGAGAGACGGCCATAATCGAAGTCCTGGGTTAAACGTCCTGGGCTAAGGGGTCAACAATAGACAGCAGGGAATGTAGAGAACCAGAGTCAAGATGATTCTCCGCGTCCGAACAGCCCATCGAAGCCAACCTCGCCAGCGGGGAAATATAGCCAAGTCATACTTCCCCGTTAACCACTGTGACGCCCCAGTGGCACCCCACAACGTTGCAAACGTTCACAGAAGCGTTAAATATTGCTGCGATCTCTATCGGCCACTGGGGTAATCCTGTTAAGAAGTATGTTGAGCGAAGCCAAATGCTTAACCCAAAATCAAGTTGAAAATTCATCAGGCTAACGCCTGATTTTCGGCCCTGACTGGGTTCACATAATTTTTAGAAACGTTTAGGAGTATAGATTTTCATGATGCCTACCTTACTGGCTGCTGCTACAGACACTCTCACCTGGAGCCCCAAAACGGGTATGGTGATGATCCTTTGCAATATCATGGCCATCGCGATCGCCAAGCAAACCGTTCAGGTCCAGAACGCTGGTGCAATGCCCCCGTCCCCCGAAATGTTCGGCGGTTTCAGCATCGGTACCATCTTGGGTGCCACCAGCCTCGGCCACATCTTTGGTTTTGGTGCAATCCTCGGCCTCAGCAGCATGGGTGTTCTTTAGAAACGTTCCCATCAGAGATTTATCGCCGCGATCGCCTCGCTTCGTTAGGCATCGCGGCATCCCTTCCAGTTTTATCCTGGGTCTTTGGCCCAGGATTTTTTGTGCCTGAAATTTGCGCCGCAGCAATAACAGCCCCCCCCAGAGAGATGAAGAATCTTCTAAAGTGAGACTGGCTCATCATCAGGTGTTGCCCGTCGTCCGCCCAGAGTCTCGCCTAAATTTCATGTCCCAGCGCACGCTTGTTTGGTTTCGCAATGACCTTCGCCTCCATGACCACAAGCCCCTCAGTCAAGCGATCCAAAACGGTGAACTCATCCCGTTCTATTGTTTTGACCCACGTCAGTTTGGCACCACCCCCTTTGGCTTTCCCAAAACAGGCCGTTATCGGGCTCAGTTTTTGTTAGAGGCGATCGCTGACCTCCGCCAAAGTCTCCAATCCTTGGGGAGTGACCTGGTGATTCGCCAAGGCAAACCCGAGGAGGTCATCCCGGAACTGGTTCGCGCCCACGGCGTTGACGCAGTCTATTTCCACAGAGAAGTCACCTCAGAAGAAACGGCTGTTGAAGCGGCTCTCAAGCCTCAGCTCAAAGAACAAGGCATTGCGGTCCAAACATTCTGGAGTGCGACACTGTTCCATCCCGATGACCTGCCCTTTGGCATCAACGAGATCCCCGAAGTCTTCACCCGCTTCCGCAAGGATGTAGAAAAGCAATGCACGGTCTATAACAGCTTGAGTCGCCCCAGGGCACTAGAAGCCTTACCCGACGGCCTAGGCTCTGGTGTATTACCAACTCAAGGGGATTTGGGGCTAGAGAGCGCTGATTTTGATTCGCGGGCAGCGCTTCAGTTTAAAGGGGGCGAAACCGCAGGCCAGGAAAGGCTCAAGAACTATTTCTGGGAGGGTGATCACCTCCAGGCGTACAAGCAAACCCGCAATGGCATGGTGGGAGCCGATTACTCCTCTAAGTTTTCGCCGTGGCTAGCGTTGGGCTGTCTCTCACCGCGCTACATCTATGGGCAGGTGCAGGATTACGAAGACCAGCGTGTGCGCAATGACTCGACCTACTGGCTGATTTTTGAACTGCTCTGGCGGGATTACTTCCGGTTTATTTGTGCCAAGCACGGCAACCAGATTTTCAAGATTGAGGGATTGCAGGGGGTGCCACTGCCCTGGAAACACGACCCCAAACGCTTTGAGCTTTGGACTGAGGGGATGACGGGTTTCCCGTTGGTGGATGCCAACATGCGGGAGCTGAAGCTGACGGGTTTTATGTCCAACCGTGGTCGGCAAAACGTCGCGAGCTTTCTGACCAAGAACCTGGGCATTGACTGGCGCATGGGGGCGGAGTGGTTTGAGTCGCTGCTGATTGACTATGACGTCTGTAGCAACTGGGGCAACTGGAACTACACGGCGGGCGTGGGCAATGATGCCCGGGGCTTCCGCTTTTTCAATATCCAGAAGCAGTCGAAGGACTATGACAGGGACGGTAAGTATGTGAAGCACTGGCTGCCGGAGCTAAAGCAGGTCCCGGCCCACAAGGTACATGAGCCCTGGAAGCTGTTGCCGGTGGAACAGGAGCGCTTTGGCGTCAAGCTTGGGGTGGACTATCCCAATCCAGTGGTGGATTTGTTTAAGTCGGCCAAGGCCAATGAGGCGGCATACAATGCGGCGATGCCTCAGCAACCGTCGCGGGGTGGGGGTGGTCAGCCGAGAAAACGTGGCGATCGTCGCAAGGGCGATCGCCGGGGTAGTGGGGGTGAGCGTCGGGGTGGCGGCGGTGATGCGCCCGCCTGGGCACAGCGTCCCAAGAAGCGATAGCCAGGTGCTCTTGTCTAGCTGAGCTATCCTCTAGAGCTTGGCCCATAGAGAATGGAATGCTGGGTTTTAGCTCTGAGCCGCTAGAGCTGAATTGGGGCAATTTGCATGACGAGGAAACGGCTGGAGAGGGGCAGTATCGATCGCCAAGAGTTGGACTTGTCCCTTGGGGGTGAGATGCCAGGTGTTGCTTTCGACAATGCGATGGCCATGGGCTCGCTGATTGAAACGTGACGGGTCAGCATCTGGCAATACAAGACGAGGATCATGCCAAAGTTCCGTAGGTGTCAGAACAGAGCTGGGGCCTCTGGGGGTTCCCCCTCGTCCGGAAACGATGAATTGATTATCATCGCTATCCATGCAGCTTTGGGCGATCTGCTCATTGCTGTTGGTTACGCGATTGGGGAGTTCCGCTGGCTCAGGATTGGTGCGACTATTCAAGTTATTAATCTCCAGAGTTCCCCTGACGCCAAACTCTGAACTGGCGGTGATATCGCTGCCAGGCGTTAGCTGCTCACCAAATTCAAAGCCCAAAATCCCTTGGGTTGTAATGGCGATATTGCCACCATTCCCAAACACGGCATTCGCCGTAATGTCACTATTCTCCAGGCCCACCAAAAAAGGACTATTCATGATGATGTTGCCCCCCGTTGCAGTTCCGGTCGCATTGGTCGTTATCTGACTCCCATGACGCATCAATAAACTGTGGCTGACATCAATATTTAGGTTGCCCTGAGCACCAGCATTGTCTCTGGCTTCGATGATGCCATTGCTGAGAACTAACCTCTGGGCCGTCAGGTTGATATTTCCGCTGTCTCCTTCGGCAAGGCTACTGACTGAAATGTCTCCCCCCTCCAAAATATTGATGCTGTCACTGCTCAAATTGATAGAACCTGCATCAAAGGCAGTCGTTGAGCTTGAAGTAATAGCACTGCGAAACAGGCCATCACTAGATTGACCTGAAAGATTGATCTCGTTAGCGCGAATATCGATGGAACCGGCATGGCCTAAACCATCTGTTGAGGCTGTGATTTGTCCGCCGTTGGTAACAGTGAGTTGCTGAGTTTCAATAGCTAATCGCCCACCATTACCGCTAGAACCTGCCACAACATTGGCGACTACACCGCTCACCGCACCAACAAAATCAATGACTGGATCCGCAACTTCAATCTCCTGAGCACGAATGGCCAGATTGCCGCCGTTCCCCTCTCCCAGAGTATTCACTGCAACCTTTCCACCTTTTGTGACCTGTAGCAGAGGCGTGACAATACTCAGATTTCCAGCATTACCAGTCGAGTCTGGCTCTGCACTGGCAAAGATGCCACTGGATGCAACATCTGTCTCGTATGGGATAGTGCCTGACACTTCTACGGACTCTGTGGCGCGGATGTCTAGATTGCCGCCATCGCCATCACCAAACGTTGTGACAGCAATTTGCACACCATTTGTCAATGACAGTTGGTTGACGCTAATATCCAAATTTCCTGCGGCTCCTGCATTGGGACCAAATCCGCCTGTATCAACTGCAATAATCACATTGCCATCGGCGATGAGTCGCTCTGCTGTAATGGTTGCATCTCCAGCTTGACCATCGTCAAAAGCACCGGAACCGATCAGAGTCTGTACATCATTTGCATCTGGAGAACCAGAGAGGACTATGTCTTTCGCCAGAATTGTCATCCCCCCTCCATCACCCAAGCCAAAAGTATCAGCCACGATCCAGGCTGATGGCTTCATGATGAGTTGGTCCGTTTCAATGCGTAGGTGATTACCTCGCCCGGAACCCTCGACATTCACGTAAATACTCGTTTCTACTCCGCTGAGCTCAATCCGCTCAGAGGCTTGAAGGCTCACAATACCCGCATCGGTTGCACCATAATTTGTGGCATCCACAATCGAATCATCCAGCAGCTGAAAGACTCGGCCCTGGATTTGGAAGCGGCCACCACCATCACCACTGACATCAGCGATGGTGGTCTCGGTCAGGGTAATGTCTTGAAATGCCGTAACACCGCCATAGTCAATATCTCCATCGGGCTTGGAGAGCCCAGGCTTGAAGTCCACCTGGCTATGAGCAGCCACACTACCTAAGTTGAGGCGTCCCCCTTCGGTGGTCAGGCTGCTGCCAGAGAAGGTAAGGTCGCCGCCAAAAAAGCTCAAGACTTGACCTGGGTTTATGGCTAAATTGCTTCCCTCACTGCTGATCGTATTAGCAGTGTCACCAAACTGTAATCCGCTGGGAGTGCTGACCCTTAGCAAGGGCGCGGGGCTGGAAGTCTTGGCACTAAAGGCGAGCCCGCCATCAAACAAGACAGACTCTGCGGTACTTGCCAGAAACGCCCCCGGTAGCGAAAGGCTAGCCCCTGGGCCAAAATCAATGCCGTTGGGATTGATTAAAAATAAGTCTGGATTATTGCCGCCCGTGAGAGAGAGCTGGCTGTCAATCCAAGAGCGATCGCCCCCAGTGACCCGAGCAATGACGAGGTCCACAGAACTCTGGGTTCCATCCAGGAAAAATGTAACGCTGCTTGTGCCGGGAGAGAATTCTGTAAAGCTGTGGAACAGGCTGTTGAGCCGCTGCGTTCCGCCGGTAATGGTAAATGAGCCAGCCGTTGATGTCGCCTGAGTACCAACGGTATTGTCTGGGGTGACGGTTTGGGCGATCGCGGGCAGCGTCACAAGAACCCCCAAAATTGTCAGGTAGAGCAATCGCAAAAACATGTCAAATGCTGGGCAAAAAAGGTATCGTAACCACGTTCAAAGCAGTGAGTTTTGATTCCAACACTTCTTAAGTCGAGCTTGCCCAGAAAAGCCAGTTGCATTGCTCATAAATAACACGGGAATTTTTCTGGATTAGGTCGATAAATATGCCTAGTCCAGTGGATGGGCTCATGAAGGGAAAAGGCGATCGCCAAGGCCATAGCAACGGGTAACGCGCATAGGTACAGCGTCCGAAAAAGTCGCGCTAATTCACCAGCCAAACGAGTTGAGGCACTTGTCCTTGCTCGCCATACAGCAGCGCATTCTGAGAAAAGGCTTGCCCCACCTCCATGGCCTCCTCGCGGGAAATACCCAACACAAAGTAGCTATCTTCAGGGGGCCAATGGCCATCGACATCGCGCCCCAGCCCCTTGAGATAGGTGAACTTTCGTCGCTCCAGTTCCACCGTCAGGGTCTGGTTTCTACGCTTGTTTTCAGCAGAGGTCAGGAGTTGAGAGAAGGGATTATGGGCTGTGATAAAGGCCCAGCTTGTTTGTTGATGCTGCTGCAACAGACAATCCAGTTGAGGGGCCTTGACATTAACCTGTAGGTGAATGACTTGGTCCTCCGAAAAGACTTCGTAAATGGTTTGCTGATAAGCCAGCTCCAGGGCTGCCAACGACTCTGATGGAATTGAGTTTAGGTTTGATTTCGACATGCTTAAGGATGCTCCAATTTAGAAAATTTTCCCAGGCTAACCGCTCTCAAGCTTTCCTGAAAATAGTGCTCCCAGGCTGTCACGACTTCTGAAGAAATTTCAACAGGAAATGGATACACCTGTGGTTCCCAAGGGGAAGAAAGTAAGAGGTCAATCGCCATATTATGAGCGTAAAAAACTGGATCTAAATATCGCATCAGCATGGGCTTATCAATGGCAACGTTGATGGGTTTCTTGTCGCCCATCACCTCATCGCGAGCAAAACCATCTCCAAACTCATCTCCATCGCCCATGTTAGCCAAATAGCGGCCCTTAAAGACTTGAGGATTGAACAATTGGGTGATGATCTGCTCTCGCCCTGTCGCTGTAACAACTGCAAAGCAATCCGCCACCTGAGCCTCTACGTCAGCAGCATGACTCGCGGGAATAGCGCTAAAGCCTTTGGCGATCGCATGCTCCACAGCACTGATGCGACTATCCACAATAACCAGATCATCGGTGTGTCGCTTTAGCGCATGGACAATCCCCTGAGCCACTTTTCCACAGCCCACCACCATGAACCGCTTATGTTGAATTGACTCACCGGTTAAAACTTGGAATGCCCGCACAAATGCATCCCCCGTGCCCAGAACCGATTCGATAGATTTGATCGTGCTCCCATCAATCGAAATCACGGGATAGGACAAAGCCGTGGATTCATAGCCGATGGTGCCCGTGCGCGTCATTTCTGCAGCACCAATACGGGGGGTAACCCGTCCTAATAATTCACCGCCGCAGTCTAGGGCAATATCAAAATCATCCACGAAATCGTAGGAAAGCTGGACCTTAACACCAGCCGCATCAAGGACCTTCAGCGCCAGGGGGTTGGGCTCAGAACACAAAGGACAAGTGACCGTCAGCTCCGCGCCGCTGGCAACCAACACCTCTAGCTTGAACAAAACTTCTGGGGTGAGGGGAAGGTTATGGAGAATCTTCAGGCCCGCATAGGGTCGCTTGTCCGCCATCTGCTTCCTCTGCAACTGGAGAAATGGCATTTCAGTTGCTGGATAAACAGAATAGGCAGACTCAAAAGCCGTGAGCGGATTCATCAGGGTATGCATGGGGGAAGGAAGGGAGGAAATGAGGTCGTTATCCAAATCGTTCTGGAACAACCGGGGGCCATGGCATGACGCAAAGATTCGAGCTGAAAGAAGACTGATCCCCACCTAGCGCAGGAGTAGATTCGGTGCTTTCCAGAACCGACTCTGAGCTAGTTGAAGGTAAAACGATTAAATTAGAAACGCTCAGGAGGCGATTCCAACGACATCGTTCTCATTCGACAACTGTTGATCAATTGCGATGCCTCGGTGCCAATGATTTAATCCTAAGCAGACATCAATCATGATTGCCTGGGTCCAAAGCCCTAAAATCAGACTAGGACTTTTGTAACAAGCGTCAAATATCACCGAGGATATAAGGCTTGCTGAAAGCAGCATAAATCACACCAAAATAGAATCGATCAAGGCGTTCCTATAGGGTCGAACAACACAGCAATAAGCCTGTAGATCGACCCAACGCTGAGTTGATGATCAAAATCTTCCTAAAAGGACTTTGAGCGTACAAATTCCTGCCCCTTTAGCTGAAATCCCCCCCCGGTGGGCAGACCAGGTTGAAGCACCTCGGCTAGTGCAATGGCGATTTTGCGTCAGCATGCACCCGAGCAAGGTAGGTCGTGACTTAACTGAGTTTTGGGAGAGAGGCTTTTTGACTCCCCCTTCCCCCGGACTTGAGGGCAAGGGCTTGGGGGCAAGGGCTTGGGGATGGGAGCGGCTGTCAGGTTCGCGCCAGAGGTCTAATCTGCCGTCGCGATTCATCATCATTTTTCAACCCAATCGTCGCATACAGAAAATAGGCAGACGAAGGAACTGGTGGGCGATCGCCCCCACCCCAAACTTCCCCTTCAACGATGGCGGCAAATCCTTCCAATCCACCCCCTCAAAGCCAAAACGGGTGTAGAACTGCGATCGCCCCTTTCCCACACATTCCAAATACAGCGGCTGAGTTGCCTGGGCAATCAAATGCTCAATCACAGCACTGCCAATGCCCTGCCCCCGCAACGCCTTCTCCACCACCACACTGCCCAACTCCTGCGCCCCCTCAAACTGACGCAACTGGCCGCAGGCCATAACCGCCCCCGACTGCTCCACCACCCAAAATTGCTGCCAGCGCAACTGCGTCGGATCCAAAAACGCCGATAGAACGAGCCTACGAATCGCCCCAATATCCGCTGCCGTTGCCGATCGCAGTGAGTAGCCTTCAGGTAGCATCGCCGTCAACCTCCCGTCTCTCGTGTGCCAAATCGCTGCCACTGGCTCGGCGGCGGCGACAAAAATTCATAGGCTCCCGCGGCCTGGCCCGGTGCAGCGGTCAACACGATATCAAACGACAGCGAAACCCGCTCCGCTTCCGTGTGATTGAACGTCACCCCATGTTGCTGCTTGGCCGGAAAAATAATCAGCCGCCCCTCCGTTGGCTCATAGACCGCCTGGTCCTGATTCAGCGCATTCCAACTCGCAACAATATTCGTATTTTCACTACCCAGGCCAGGGCAAACTTCATTGGGGCGCATCTGATCAAAAAACACCAAACAGCCCGATTCATCACTGCCAGAATTCGGCACACTGACGTAATACACCGCGCTGATGTGGGCCGTGTTGTGACAGTGGGTCCCCACTTCCTGTTGATAGCGAGACACCACAGGCCAAGCCCGCTGGATATAGAGCGCCACCTGGCTCACATCCAGGCCCAGTTCCTCCAGATATTGCAGCGTGTGATGCTCCACCTGTTCTACGATCCAGGCAAAGCGGGGGTCCTGGTGAATCTGCGCCACCCCATGCAAATCGCCGGTCCAGGCCATCTCCGGAAAATTTCGCCGCTCCGTCACGGCCTCTTCCATCGCCAGCACCGTCTCTAACAGCACCTTCTTATGGGCCGGGGCTTCGGGCAGATCACTGCGATAGATGGCAAGGGGAAACCAAGTATCCGTAGGCATAGTGGAGACAAAAAAAGGGACCCCTGGGGTCCCCCATATCCAATGAACATTTGATCCCAGTGTACCGGTTGGTGCACCGAGGCCGAAGGAATTACCCAGCCCTCGGCCCAATGAATGCAGGAATCGCACCGAATTGATCCCATGACCTGGGAGCGCGTATTCCCTGCCCTGAGGGGATTAGCCCCTCACCCAGAGGCTCGCTAGGTTCAGAAAGAACAACCCCAGAGTCAGACCATGCCAGAGTCAGACCATGCCAGAGTCAGGCCATGGTTGTATGCAGGTCTTGCCCAGAACGCTTCAGAACGCTCAAGTCCCATGCCTAAAGCTGCTGAATCTCCACGGCGAGAGCATCGGCGCGTTGCTTCAGGGCAGCATACTGCTCCAGCAATGGCACAATGCTGGCGTCTTGCTGATCCACATACTGGTATAGATCAATCAAGCTGCGATCGATTTCCTCATAGATCACCCCCAGTTGCCCTTCCAACTGCTCCGATACCGTAGCCCGAAACCGCTCCTGATTGCGATCGAGTTCCCGTTCAAACTTTTGGATCATCGCCCGCCGCTTCGTGATCAAGATGCCCCCTGCCAACACAACGCCCAACCCCAAAAACACGCTGCCCAAAATATCCAGAATCACAACTTCCGTGACAGCCGCGATCGTCCCGCCCACAATGGCCAACAGCCCACCGCTAGCAATCCCCGGTCCCACACTTTCCGCCTTCGCTGCCATGAAATCCAAAAAGGCTTCATCGCTGAGCAAATTCGAGACCTTGCCCTTAACATCCTCAATCACCGCATAGCGATGCTCCAGAATGGGCACTGAGATTTCCGTCGTGCGCAGCTCTGTATTTTGAAGCGTATTCAGGTCTTCAACGATGCGACGAATCAACTGCTGAATACCGCCAACAAAATGCTTTGCGCCTTCGCGAGACGTCTCCTCCAGCGCCGTCTCCAGCTCTTTTTTGGAGCGCTCCTTCAGCTTATTCATCCAAGGCTCGACCCGCTCCTGACGATTGAAGATACCGACGATGGAGCGCTTCGCCAGCACAAACACCGTCAGTCCCTCCCGAAAATCACTTTTGATTTGGGCCGCAATGCGATCGTATTGGGCCAACAGTCGTTCCACCAGAGAATCCAGCTCATAGCGGGATTTTGATTGCCCCTGGGTGAGTCGCCCCTGGATGCGTTCCACCACCGTCCGGTCCAAGTTGACCTGCTGCTTCAGCCCTTCCACATCCCCCGACAGCCGCGCCAGGATTTGCTGGGCCGAGCCCATACTGGACTGGAGCTTGAGCCGGTAGCCCTGCCCCGCCGTAATCGTGTCGCGCACAAAGGCGCGAATGGGGTCAAAACCCGACTCCGCCGATTGGCCATTCAGCTCCAACTTGGCCGAGGTGGCAAACACCCGAGGGGATTCAATCCCGCGCTTCTCCGCTTCCTGACGCACATAGGCGTAGGCCGTCTCCAGTTCAACGGGGTCGGTGATATCAGCTTGTTGCAGCACAAACACCGTCGGCTTATGCCATTCCCCTTGGGTAAAGTCCAGCAGTTCCCAGGCGGTGTTCGTATAGGGATTCTTCGCAAAGAAGACAAACAGCACCAGGTCACTATTGGGGATAAATTCCTTGGTGATTTCCTCGTGCTGGATGAACGGACTGTTGGTCCCCGGCGTATCGACGATCGCAATCTGCTGCAAAATCGGCACCGGCCGCCCGATCTCCTTCAGCATCCCCGGCTTGAGGTCAATGCTGTAGGGTTCGCCATTCGCATGGACAATCTTAGTCACCACATTGGTGCGCGGGTCCGCCCCCACATCGCAGATGTCGCTGCTGAGCAAGGCATTCACAAAACTACTCTTGCCCGCCTTAACCTCGCCAATGACCACAAACAAAAAAGGCTGGCTGATGTTCTCTTGCAGACTGCGAATCGTGTTCTGCATCGACGGATTTTGCAGAACCTGGGCCAGGGCTTCCCCGTCATCCAGCCAGGCGCTCAGACGCACACGAGCATCATGGATGGTTTGGTCAAGAATTGCGTTAGAACCAGAGCTGGCCTGAGACATAGCCGAATACCTAATAGCCGAATAGCTAGCTGAGGAAAGTGCCGAGGGAAGTGCCGAGGGAAGTGCCGAAGAAAGTGATGTGGAAGGAACGATTTCACTGCTGCATTCTGACGAAGACAAGACTAGGTCAAACCAGAGCAAGCAACTGAAATTAAGCCTCAGAGGGGTCCCCTGGGACATAGGCAGACATGCCCAGGGCAGCGTCAAAATCCCGACAACCAATAGCCGACTCCGTCAGCGCCGTATTCGGGTGCACCGTACATTTGAGGCGATAGTCGTTGGTGAAAAACTGGCAGTTCGCACAGGGAATCTGGTGCATCGTCTGGGCACGTTTGACCGTGTCTCGGCTGGCGGCAAAGAGATTCCAGAGGGTCATGAAGACGATCGCCCAAGCCAACCCAGCCAACAGCCCTGTCCACACCCAATGGGGAACCAGTCGCAGCCACTGAATCAGCCCAGCCATGATCTGAAACAGACGCAGCAGAAGCGTCTCGAAGACAGTATTCATCATCGGGAGTAATCCTGAGATTTATAAACTGAGATTTATAAACACAGCCTAGGTCAGGCTCCCTCCCTGCATTACCGTAAAGAGAGAAGCCTCAAAGATTCTAAAACTCTTGCAACATCAAGGGTTAAAAGGTTGTATCGCAGCGTGATTAGACGGGCAATTTAGAGGCAATTCTCGGTCTAGGGTGCGCGCCGCGCGCCATCGGAATGGCTAGATTTGTTACGATCTTTTCAGAAAGACCACTTTTCCCATCGGGAAACCGGGGTTTTGTGGGATATTAGGAGCCCTGACTAATCAGGCTCCTGTATTCTGCCAAGTTACAGATTCCCTACAGTCACAGTTTCATCGAGTTAACAGGACGTTTGCACCTATGGCACTCCAACTAGGCGACATCGCCCCCGACTTCAGCCAGAAGTCTTCCTCTGGCGACATTAATTTCCACGAGTGGGCTGGCGATAGCTGGGTCGTTCTTTTCTCCCACCCCGCTGACTACACCCCCGTCTGCACCACGGAGCTGGGTACCGTCGCCAAGTACCGCGCTGAGTTCGAGAAGCGTAACGTCAAAACCATCGCCCTCAGTGTCGATGGCGTCGAGTCCCACAAGGGCTGGATTGGTGACATCAACGAAACCCAAGGCACCAGCGTTGATTACCCCATCTTGGCCGATGAGGACAAGAAGGTTTCCAACCTTTACGGCATGCTGCACCCCGAGTCCAGCACCGGCAACACGCTGACCGTGCGCTCGGTCTTCGTGATTGATCCCAACAAGAAGATTCGTCTGATGATCACCTACCCCGCCAGCACGGGTCGTAACTTCGACGAGCTGCTCCGGGTGATCGATTCGCTGCAACTGACCGATTACCACAAGGTTGCAACCCCTGCGAACTGGCAGGACGGCGGTGACTGCGTCGTCGTTCCTTCCATCTCCACCGAAGATGCCAAGAAGGAATTCCCCAAGGGTGTCACCGAGGTCAAGCCTTATCTGCGCATGACCCCTCAGCCCAACAAGTAGGTCTGAGAGCGAGTCGGTCTGAGAGCTAGATGAACCCAGCTTGATCGCTGTGGTTCGACCCATTAATAAACTTCTGATTTAGTTCAGATTTTCCCTAGGGGCATTGCAGTGCAATGCCCCTAGGTTTTAGGCAAATATTGGCAGGCTGCGAACCCGCTGATCCCCGCATCAATCCCCACGCCAAATCGGCCAAGGGTATGCAAAGCTAATTACATCTCCTCAAATATCCTCACCCATGTCCTTGCTGACCCAGGAGCTTACCCTCCGGCCCACCACCACTGACGATCTTGACTTTGTCTTTGAGGCGGAGTCTGCACCAGCGAACCGTCGCTTTGTGATTCCCTGGAGCCGAGAACAGCATAAAGCTGCCCTGGAAGATAGCAATCTCCAGCATTGGATTGTCTCTAGCGATCGCCCCCTGGGCTACTGCATTCTGGCGGGCATCGACAGCCCCAACCAAAGCTATGAGATGCGCCGTATCGTCATTACAGATAAGGGGCAAGGTTTTGGACGACGGGCGATTAAGCTAACGACGGAATACATTTTTGACGAACTCGAAGCCCATCGTTTCTGGGTTGAAGTCAAGGACTTTGATGTGCGCACGCTGCATCTCTACCGCTCCCTCGGCTTTGTTGAGGAAGGAAAGCTGCGGGAAAGCTACAAGAGTGCAAAGGGGTTTGAATCTTTGATTTTGTTGTCGATGCTGCGATCGGAATACGAGGAAATTGTCGGTTAACCGCACCGTACAATGGTGGGTGCGTGGTCACGATATTTTTTGAACTATGGGCATCCAAAACGACGGCATCAAAAATGGCATCGTCGGAACCGTCGGCAACACCCCACTGATTCGCATTAACAGTTACAGCGAAGAGACCGGCTGCGAGATTTTGGGAAAGGCTGAATTTCTCAACCCCGGCGGGTCTGTGAAGGACCGCGCGGCCCTGTTCATGATTGAAGACGCTGAGAAGAAGGGCTTGCTGAAGCCGGGCGGCACCGTCGTCGAAGGAACGGCGGGCAATACGGGCATTGGGCTTGTCCATATTTGTAACGCCAAGGGCTACAAGTGCGTCATCATCATCCCTGAAACTCAGTCCCAGGAAAAGATTGACCTGCTGCGCACGCTGGGGGCTGAGGTGCGCACGGTGCCTGCGGTGCCCTACGCCAACCCCAATAACTATGTGAAGGCGTCCGGCCGCCTCGCGGAGGAAACGGAAAACGCCATTTGGGCGAATCAGTTCGAGAACGTCGCCAATCGTCTGGCCCACTACGAAACCACGGGACCGGAAATTTGGGAACAAACCGGCGGCAAGGTCGATGGTTGGGTCGCGGCGACGGGAACGGGGGGTACCTATGCGGGAACGGCCATGTTCTTGAAGGAGAAGAACCCTGACGTCAAATGCATTGTGGCGGACCCCATGGGCAGTGCGCTCTACTGCTATGTCAAGGACGGCACGCTGGACAAGGAAGGCAACTCGATTACTGAGGGCATTGGCAATGGCCGCGTGACGGGCAACATGGAAGGGGCTCCGGCGGATGATGCGATTCGGGTGACGGATCCGGAGGCACTGGAGGTGGTGTACCAACTGTTGCGCAAGGACGGTCTGTTTATGGGCGGCTCGGTGGGCATCAATGTGGGTGCGGCGGTCAAGTTGGCCAAGCAAATGGGACCAGGGCACACGATTGTGACGGTGTTGTGCGATGGCGGTGCGCGTTATCAGTCGCGGCT
>CALIJJ010000016.1 GCA_938017515.1 uncultured Pseudanabaenaceae cyanobacterium | reverse complement strand
CCCTTGGGATTAACTTCTCTGGGTATGCCTCGGATCAGCTCAAAAACGCGGCCATCCTCTGGATGCCACTCCAAAAATGCTTCGAAGCTCATCAGGTCTGGTAACGCTTGAACCATTCCCCGCCATTGCTCCTTGCGATCGCTCCCCCCAAATATAGCGTGAGACACCGAAGCCAATGCCAAGACACCGGGTGTTTGCGGAAGTCCTGAGACTCGTTACCCAACCCTCAGCAAAACACCCGGTGTCTGAAGCCGCTACCGAAGCCGCAGCGAGAACTTGCTGATGCTCTCCTGGGCATCATCAAACAACGAATAAACCACCGGCACCACAATCAGACTCAGCAACGTCGAAGTCGCCAAACCACCAATCGCCGCCACCGCCAAAGGCTGCCGCAACTCCGAGCCCGCCCCCAGACCCAACGCGATCGGCATCATGCCCAAAATCGTCGAAAGCGCCGTCATCAGAATCGGCCGCAAACGAATCGGACCGGCCTGCAAAATCGCCTCCACCTTCGAGACCCCCTTGGCCCGCAACTGGTTGATGTAGTCGATGATCAAAATCGCACTCTTATCCACCAAACCCATCAGCAAAATGATGCCAATGACCGCAATCATGCCAAAGTCACTCTGGGTCACCAGCAAGCCAAACATCGCGCCAACGATCGCCAACGGCAACGACAGAATCACCACAAAGGGATCCGAGAAGCGCTGGAACAGCAACACCAGCACCAGCAACATGCAGCCCACCGACATCGCGAGGGTCATCCCAAAGCTACTCAACACCGCATTGCTGCGCGCCGAATCGCCGCCCAGGTCAATCGTCACCCCCTCAGGCAACAGCGCATTGGCCTCCGCAATAACTTCATCCGTCGCGTCGCCCAGGGCCTGACCCTGGCTCAGGTTCGCCGTCACATAGACCGTGCGCTGGCCATCCTTACGCTGGATTTCCGTCACATCCGCCGCCGCATCGCCTTCGCTGGTCACCGTCACATCGACGAAGCCCTTGGCACGGACGCGATCGCCAATCTTGTCGCCGGTCTCCCGCAGCAGCGCCAAATCCTCACCCTGCAACGCCACCTGCAACGGCTTCTCACCGCCGGTATCGACAAACTGAATATCCTCAACGCTGACCTCAACCCCTTCAATCTGGGGCAACGCCTGACGCACCTGGTCTTGGACAACCGCCGTGTGGACCTCACGCTCATCCTTGAGGCGCACAAACAAGCGCCCCTGATTCACCGCACCGCGCTCACCCATCACCGAGAACACCGCTTCCACATTGGGATTCTCGCGAATGGAAGCTTCTAGCCGCTCCTCTGCGGTTTGGGATTCCTGCAGCGAAAAGCGCGTAATTTCCATCTCTGTCGGCGCCGGTTCCGTACCCGACTCAGCCGCTTCTAAGGTCGCCGCCGTCGGAATCCGCAGCGTCTGACCCACCTGCAATTCACCATTGGGATCAAGCCGATTGGTTTGGGCCAACTGGAACGCCGCAAAGGGAGACCCCAGCTGGTCGCTGGCGATCGCCTCCAATGTATCCCCGGACTGCACCGTATAGGAATCAAATAACTTCTGGCTAAAGCGCTCTTCCACCCCATTGGCCAGGCGATCGCTCGCCACCACATAGGTGACATTAAATGTGCCGCGATCGAGCTTGGGAATAAAGCCCTTGGGAATCAACGGAGCCAGGGCAACCCCCGCCGCCAAACTCGCCACCGCAAAGGCCACCACCAACCAACGGTTGTCCAGGGACCACATCAACAAGCCGCGATAGACATCCAAAACCGCTTTCCACAATCCCGAAGACGCCTTGGGATTACCATCGCGGGGCATCTTCTTCTCGGGACGCTCCAGCCACATGGCCGACAGCACGGGGGACAGCGTCCGGGACACCAGCAGCGAAATCAACACCGCCGCCGACACCGTCAGACCAAAGGGCTTAAAGAACTGGCCCACGGTGCCGCCCATCAAACCAATGGGCAGAAAGACCGCCACGATGGTTAGGGTCGCCGCTGCCACGGTCAGGCCCAGCTCCGCCGTCGCCTTGTGGGCCGCTTGCTTGGGCGACTCGCCTTCTTCAATGTGGCGGGTGATGTTCTCCACATCCACAATGGCGTCGTCGATGATGATGCCAATGACCAGGGCCAGGGCCAGGAGCGTGATCGTTTCCAGGTTGAACCCGGCGATCGCCATCACAATAAACGTGCCCAGCAGCGAAATCGGGATGGCCAACGCCGCAATCAGCGTGGCGCGAATGCTCCAGAGGAACGGGAAAATAATCAGAACTGCGAGGGCGATCGCCAGCAGCAGATCCTCTAGCGTGGCTCGGGTCGCCTGCCGAATAAAGTCCGCCTGGGTCGCCGCCTGTTCAATCGTCAGCGGCAGCTCTTGGCGCAGCTTGGCCACGGCCAGCTCAGCCTGGTCCACCACTTCCAGCGTATTGGCTTCGCTGGTTTTAATCACTTCCAGCGCCAGCGCATCCTGGGCATTAAACCGAACCAATGTCGCGCCACTGGTGGGATCAACATCGCCATTGGTTGTCTCCACATCTTCCGAGGCCGCATCCCCCCGCAGCTCCACGCGCAGGACGCCGGGTAGTTTTTCTAGCTCAGGGATGACGCGATCGCGCACCGTCGGCATCAAGTCGGCAACACTTTCCCCCGACTGATAGAGAGCGTAGCTCACCGCCGCCGACTCGTTCAAATTAAAGGGCAAGACTTTATAGGTAGCGCCATCGGGCAAGTCCAACCCAGCGAGGGCATCGCTCACCGCCTCCTCCGAAGCATTGAGGTCGGTGCCCACCTTGAACGAGAGGGTCAGGGCCGCCCGCCCACTGTAACTAGACGTTTTAAGGCCGTCCAAGCCCTCTAGGGTTTTGAGCCGATCCTCCAACGGGATCGCTAACTGCTGCTCCGTAGCCACCACCGTTTCCGTCGGCACCGCCGCATCCACCACCACCACCGGGAACGTAATGTCCGGGAAGAGGGCATATTTGAGCGAACTGAACGCCAACAGACCGGCTACAGCCACGGCAATCCAGAAGCTAATGGTCAGCCGGGGATAGGAAAGTGCAAGACGAGAGATGTTAAGTCGTTGCCGGAGGCTGGTATTCCGATTCGGCTGCACCATCGAAAATCTTTTCGCTAGAGACATTGCGATTCTCTTTGGATGGTAAGGGATGATGGGCAAGACAGTTAGCCCAAGTATCCATAGATACGACTAGGTTCGAAAGATGCAGACACCCAGAGTAGAAACTCTGATGTGACTGACCGCTTCCGAGGGGAATCCATGTCGGAATTAATCCATGTCGGAATTAATCTATGTATGCCTGGTGCTAGGGATGCCTAGGGGATTGACGCAGGCTCAGAAAGGCCAAAGAGACGCTAAACCATAAGTCCTAGACTACGGGTATTGCCAAAAGTGTCCTAATTTTTAGGAAAAACACTTTCCGAAGCGAATATTACTCAACTCAGCTTAAGGTTTGCTGAATTTCACAACCGCTGGAACGTGTCAGTTTCCTATTCGGCTCTATATAAGCCTTCATGCAGGGGTCCACACACAGAAGCAGCCAATGCAAGGGCTGCCACGGAGGCGATCTCTAAGCGGGGGGCACCGCCGGAGTTATTTTCGTCCTCTGAGCCGTCATCTGGCTTCAGTCCACGATTCAGCTCCTGGACCAAACCAGATACAGGCCCGACTCTATTAGAGTTCCCTAGAAATCTACAGTCGAGTAATTTAATAATTTCTTTAATCACAAAAATAGAACGCAGGGAATGCGAGCTCCTATGGCCTTAAATCCAGTAGACCCATCCACCGATCTGCCCTTCGATTGCATCCTGGTGCCCCAGGGGGCGGAGGCCGCAGCCGTGCGCCGGGGTCTACAGCTCGCCCAAGCTAGCACCGCTGTTTTTCCCATCGCTATGGGGCCACAGGTCACGGCCGAGCGACTTACGTCAGCCCTTGCCCAGGGAGTCTTTGACCGCTGCAAGCAAGTCTTAGTGCTGGGGGTGGCCGGAAGTTTATCCCCCCAACTGGGCGTCGGGGATGTGGTGATTTATGACCAGATTGTGTCGCCATCGGGGGACCCCGTTGGGGTGGGGAGTGCGGTGGCAACACTGAAGCAGCGCTTGCCCCAGGCCCAGGCTGTGACAGCGCTAAACAGCGATCGCCTCCTGCACGAAGCTAGCGAAAAGCAAGCCCTACAGACCCTGGCCTCCGCGGTGGATATGGAGGCAGCGGCGATCGCCCAGAGCTTTGCATCCTTTGCCGACAGGGAGATTGCGATCGCCACCGTCCGGGTCATCAGCGACGACATCCACACCACCCTTCCGGATATCACCGGAGCAACGCGGGCCGACGGCACGCTCAATCCTTGGGGCATGGCCTGGGCCATGCTCCGACAGCCCCAAGCATCCTTCAATCTGATTCGAGGCTCCCTCCAGGCCTTGAAGGTCTTGGAGCAAACCACGACCCAAATCTTGAAAACCCCAGACGCCTAAGCGAGCTGGGGTTGACGATTCAATAGTCATATTGACTGAGTTCTGGCTCCTGCCATTGGCTCGACCCTGCCTCCTGGTTCTCCTGGCTAGAGACGGCCACCGTAAACGCTGCAACCCCCAGAATCATGGCCATGAACGCTACGGCGACGGCGGCTCCTGCTCGCTGCGCGGAGACTTTCCCAGGGCTTGCACTTCTCCCAGGGCTTCCTGGAGTTCGGAGGTATAGCGCTGCTGGGACTGGCCAATGGCCGTGGACTGGATCATGTATTCCAGCTTTTTGTCCTGCAAATGCTTGGCCTTGAGCCGCAGGGCCTGGGCCGCCTCCTGGGTCTGCTCCAACTGCTGGCGCTGCTGGCGAATATCCGAATCCATCCCCGAGACCAGGGCATCGATGGCGGCCATGGCTTGGTTGGCTACCTCACCGGGATCGGCGATCGCCTGGATCGACTCCGCACTTCTAAACTGCGCCAAGTCATAGGACTGAGGAATACTAGGAGCCTCCAAAACCGTGCGATGGTTCCCCTGGGAAATTTGCAGATCGCGGTGCAGATCGTGGTGCTGAAGAGCAGCATCGGGATGGGACAAAGCTCCCGGCAACTCTCCCGACAGACCAACCACGGGAGCGGGCGGCATCGGCTCTGTGATGAGCGGCATTTCTCGGACGGGCTCTTCTCGGACCTCCAAAGCTGGCTCCAACTCCGGCATATCTTGAATGGGCAGATTTTGCACCGGAGCAGGCTGAATTTGAGTCGCTTCCGTCGGCACTGACTCCGCAGGAAGAGCTGAAGTCGCCTGCATCGCCAGTCGCTCATCGGGGCCTTCAATTTGCTCCAAGAGAGCACCCTGCTCCGTCGGAGAAAGCAATGTGGGGCGTCCACGCCCTTGGGATGTACCACGAATGGAGAGGTGGCGCATCGCTCGCCGCACCTCCGCTTCGGAATAACCGTAGTACCGAGCAAACTCCCGAATTCCCATGGCGGGATGGGTCGTTTCAGATGGATGGGTCATAGTCGCAACGTCCTGTTATCGAGGAATGCAATACGTTTGTACCATAAAACATCCGTTCTTGCGATCGCAGTCAAAAAATGTCCAGCACTCGCCTTAAATGTCGCAACAGGAACATTGATCGTTGGACTATCGGATCGTTGGACTATCGGCTTGCGGGCATAGCAGCACAGTAGCCCGTGGGGAAGCTGTTGGTTCGGGTAGCAATAAAAGAGAGTTCCATGGTTTTAGTGAAATGGGTGAAATAGATGGGGTCGGAATAGCGTTCAGCGGGAAGAGAGAAAGAAGAGGGTCAGAAGCGAGAATTTTGAGTCTTCTTTCAGTCACATTGAGCAACTAAAATCTGTGACAAAAAATAGGTTTTTAGGCAATTAATTCTTTAGGCAATAGATTGCTGATTAATGCCACGTTCGCTGCCACGATATGCCACCTGATTATCAATGGAATTCAATCGACCTGACGCACGGTAGGCAATGAGCTGATGGACTGAATCGATGCGTCCCGTTGCCCGGTGGGCCACTGCATTGATTCCAGAGTCAAAGCGGCCCGAGGCACGGTAAGCAAGCGTTGTCTCAACATCCAGCGGCTCAGCATCGTGGTGCAGGCTCGAAACGGAGAAGACAGGCGCTGTCTGATTATTTTGGGCGGGTTGAACGGGAATGAGGGTATTGCAGGTCGCGGCGATCGCCATGGCAGCAGCTCCCAAAACAGAGAGCTTCACAATGCTGGTTTCGATGTAGGAAAAGGACATGGGGTATCGCCTTGCAGTGTTGTGTTTCGACACTTATGACTACAGCGATAGCCCGTTGGATACGTGAACTTTCTAATTTTTGGTGTCGATAAAGATTTCGCCCATTCGTATGAACCTGCTGGATAGTTTTACGACGGTTTATGATTCAAATCTATTTTTCTCTGATGAATCATATAAATGTGGCTTAATTCTTTCGCCACTACTTTTTAGATTTTATTTCTGTACATCAACCAGCCCATCAAACCGCTGACAAATCAAAAACTGGCCTCGCGACTGATAGAAGCGAGGCCAGAATATGAAACCGGAATATGAGGCCAGAATATAACGAGTTCAGCGATGGAATAGCATCCTACAGAATCTTCTCCAGTCCATAGACCAGCCCCTCAAATTCACGCACTTTGCGAATCGACAGCAACACCCCCGGCATATAGCAGGCGCGATCGCTCGTGTCGTGGCGCAGGCTATAGGTCTCCCCCTTCGTGCCAAAGATGACTTCCTGGTGCGCCACCAGACCCGGCAGACGAATGCTGTGGATGCGAATGCCCTCACCACCGTCGGCGCCCCGCGCCCCCGCGAGGTTCTCGGTTTCCTCCACTTCCGGCACATTAAACGTCTTGCCCAGCTCCGACAGTAGCTGTGCCGTCTTCACCGCCGTGCCGCTGGGAGCATCGGCCTTTTGGTTGTGGTGCAGTTCAATGATTTCCACGTGGTCATAGAAGCGGGAAGCCTGCATGGCAGCCTGTTGCAGCAGCACCATGCCAATGGAGAAATTAGGGATGATCAGTCCCCCCATGCTCGCCTTCTTGGCAAAGGTATCCAGCTCCGCAATTTGGTCCAGTGTCAGCCCCGTTGTACCGATCACAGGCCGGACACCGTAGGCGATCGCCGCCCGCACATTGTCATAAATTACATCCGGGTGGGTCAGGTCCACCACCACCGGAATCTCCTTCTCCTGGGACGCCATGGCATAGATGGCCTCCATATCATTGGTGATGGGCACCTCCACCGGACCACAGCCTGCGATCTCTCCCGCATCCCGGCCCAGGGATTCAGGATTGCGGGCCAGGGCACCGATGAGCGTCATGTCTTCGGCAGCGGCGATCGCCTTCACGGCTTCTCGGCCCATTTTGCCAGTGGCACCATTGATGACGACGGGGATGGGCGATTGCGAAGTCATAGAAATATTGTTGAGAAATATCGTGGGAAACTATTGCTGGCATATCCGTGAAACTACTTTGGCAAAGCGCCAGGGATATCCCTTAAGAATAGTGCGCTGGACGGTGGGTTCATGCAAGCAGCCCGCATATTCACGCCCGACGTCAGGAATCCAGTTTTTTACAATGGGAGGAAATACATCTCCCTCCAGCCCCGTCTCCGATCGTTCCTGGTCTGATTCCCCCTCAGTTGCTCCATGCTTCCCCAAGACCCCGAACTCCCACAATCCGAGCCTGCAGCAGACGAGACGCAAGCCGAGCCATCTCAGCCCTCTGGTCCCTCCCAATCTGGCCTTTCTCAATCTCATCCCTCTCAATCTGGCCCTCGCCCGCTTCGCCCAACGGGCCACGACAATGCAGACTCAGCAACCCATCTCGCCCCCAAGCCTGACACCCTCAACAAGGAGCCGAGACAGTCGTTAGGTCCAGATTCGGGGCAACCCACCATCCTGCATGAATTTCTAGGCAATACGCCCCGTAACGATTCAGCAAACCAGGCTTCCCCAGGGAGTCGCCCCAGCCCAGAGAACTCAACCGCCAATCCCCCCAGCGAAAGTAACCCCAGCGAAAATAACCTAAGCGCAGACAACGCCACAGGCGATACCTCCACCGCCCTCCATCCCCCACCAATCCCCTCCAACAGCTCCACCGCCCTTCATTCGCCAACCCCTCTGGCAACCAGCGACATCCTAGAAACCCAGCTGCCCCCCACTGCGTTGCCAGCGAGTGCTGAAAACCCTGACGAAACCACAGGCGGGATGCGGCGATGGCGCATGGCTTGGTCGCAGCGACGACGGCCCGGTTTTGTGGGGGAGGCGATCGCTCAATCCTTCCACCAGATCCTCGGTAAAATCGGCCAAACCGCCCCAGGAAAATCCCTCCTGAATGCCGTCCGTCCGGTCCTGCTCGTGACATTCTTCACCGCAGGCAGTATTGTCCTTGTTCGCCAGGCGGGGGGGCTACAAACCTGGGAACTCCGGGCCTACGATCTGATGATGCGACTGCGGCCTTCCCCCGGCCCTGACCCCCGCATGCTGATTATCCGCATCACCGAAGAGGATATCCAGCGTGCCCAACGCTGGCCCATTAGCGACGAACTCTTTGCCCAGGTTCTGTCCCAGCTTCAGCAACATCAGCCCCGCGTCATTGGGCTCGATATCTATCGGGACTTCTCCCAACCTCCGGGAGAAAAGGCCCTTTACGAACAACTTCAGAACCCCAACCTAGTAGGCATCCGACGACTCCCCACGCCCCTCGACCCCAACGGCGTTGCAGCCCCCAACATGCCCCCGGAGCAAGTCGGATTCAACGATGTCATCCTCGATCCGGACAGTGTTCTACGCCGCAGTCTCCTACTGACCTGGGACACGGACACCGGCAACCTGGAATATTCCTTTGCCTATCGGCTGGCGGAGCGCTATCTCGATGTTGACGGCATTAAGCCCGTTCCCCGCAGCGATGAGCTGTATGCCTTCGACTGGGGCAAAACCACGATTCGGCCCTTTTCCTTCACGGACGGGGGCTATCAAACCGTGCAACATGATGGCTGGCAGCTCATTCTGAACTACCGTGCCGCCAATGATCTGGCCCGTACCGTGACGCTCTACGACATCGTGGACGGCAATTTTAAGCCCGAGTGGGTTCAGGATAAGGTTGTTTTGATCGGCACCACGGCCCTGAGCGATAAGGATTTCTTTTTCACACCCTTTACCAAGTCAAAGAAGGGCGGCTTCGATATGCCGGGGGTCTTTGTCCATGGCCAAATCGTCAGTCAGTTGCTCGATGCGGTGCTGGGTCAACCGGAGCGTGACGCCGACGAGACAGCCAAGCACGAGACAGCCAAGCACGAGACAACAGGGCCTTCGGCAGAAGGGGCTCGGCCTCTGATACAAGTCTGGCCGGAATGGAGTGAGTTCCTACTCCTATTTGCTTGCACAACTTTAGGGGCATCTGCAACCTTGTTGCTGCGCAATCCCCTGGCCTTGGTGGGACTGGAAGCAGGGGCGATCGCGCTCCTCGTCGGTGGCACCTGGGGACTCTTCCTCAGCAGTACCTGGCTCCCCATCATCACCCCCATCGTGGGTCTGATCAGCAGCAGCATCGCCATGGTCAGCTATAACAGCTACCGCGCCCAGCGAGAGCAACGCATCCTGGCCGAGCGGGCAGAGGAACAGGAGCAGGCCATTCTCTCGCTGCGATTGGCCGCCAGTCAACAGCGCGAGCGGTCGGCGACCGCTGAAACCGAAGCATCAGAACGCTCAGCGGGCCCCTCCGCCTCCCGCTTCCAGCGCAACGGTCTCGTGGCCAACCGTTACCGCATCAAGCAGGTTCTCGCCTCCGGCGGCTTTGGCATCACCTACGTCGCCACCGATACCCAGCGCCCCGGCACTCCGGAATGTGTGGTCAAACGTCTCAGACCCACTCGCCAAGATGCCCAATTCCTCACCGTGGCTCGGCGGCTGTTCCAGGCCGAGGCAGAAATCCTGGAAATCCTGGGTCGCCACGATCGCATTCCCCAACTCCTGGCCTATTTTGAAGAGGGTGCAGATTTCCTCCTCGTTGAACAGTTTGTCCGGGGCAATCCCCTCAGCACAGAACTCCCCCAGGACAAGCGCTGGCCAGAAGCCAAAGTCATCGACCTACTCCGGGAACTCTTGCCCACCCTAGGGTTCATCCACGAACGCCGCATCATCCATCGGGACATCAAGCCGAACAACATCATTCGCCGCTCCGACGGGGCGCTGGTGCTGATCGATTTTGGTGCCGTCAAGCAGATGCAGCCCCAGGGGGAAAGCCCAGCGTCGGAACAAACCATTGCCATCGGCACCCAGGGCTATGCCCCGCCGGAACAGTTGGCTGGACACCCGCGTCTCAACAGCGATCTCTATGCCCTCGGTGTCATTGCCATTCGCGCCCTTACGGGCATTCCCCCCCACATGATGGAACAGGATGCGGACAGTGGTGATCTGGTTTGGCAGCCCTTTGTGGACTGTAGTGAGTCACTCAAAAAAATCCTGGCACGTATGGCGAAGTATCACTTTGGCGATCGCTACACCAATGCCGAGCAAGTCCTCGACGATCTCGCGCTGATCATCTCCTAGGCAATCCAGACATCAATCAAGTCATCAAACAAGATGAGTCGATTTGAGCAACGTCGATTTGAGCAACATCGTCCCCTGCCACAGGGTATGCTTTTTTCCAGAAATCTCCTTTTCAGCCATGCTTTCCTTCCCTCCCATGCTCCTGGGCCTCACCCTTCCCAGCACGCTAGACCTGATGGCCTATCTCCCCTTACCCAGTAGCCCCACCGACGCCATTACGACCGCCTTCTTCCTCGGTCTTGTTGGCATCATCGCCTGGAATGTCTACACCACGGGGTCAAAGTAAGCCTCGAACAGACGTCTCCCTGAGCCAACGCCAACAATAGAGCCGGTCTTGTCTAGCCAACCACAACTGGCGTTGTGGAACGCCCCTCTGAGGCCCACATGAGTTCCAGCAAGTCCCCCGTCCCCATCTCTCGCAAACAAGCCCGCATCTCAGCTTCCTCTTCCCAAGTGGCCAGCGGCTCCGACAGCAAAGCAACGTAGCGGCGACGGCGACGCACCAAAAAAGCGACATGCCCCTCACCACTAATCTTGGCATGACGAAATGAACGGTGGTTGAGGGTTGCATCCAGCAGCCCTTTGAAACCAATGGCCGAGAAAATCGCCTCAGTCCAATACGGGGCCTGGCGCTCCGCCCGAAATTCGCTGCGCTCTAAGATACCGTTAGAGTCGAAAGTTGCAACGGCAAAGATCCGATCGCCTAAGGCAGCAAATCGCCCCGAACAATTCGATTCAGCCGGGGAAAGACTATCAGGGACCAATGCAGAAGAAAACGCAGAAGAAAACATCACTCACACTCTCCAGACAACCGGGCGGCTTCACGGTCCCTGACGCCTTACTCAGGGAAAACGACGCAAAGAAGCCATAAATATTCGCTGTTTAAACAAAAACGTATCATCTTACCTCTACTTCTTAACGTAGTGGTTTTGACAGTCTTTGAATTGCGAGAAATCACCGATGCGTTTTCCCCATAGACTTCGAACCAAGCAGAAAGCCTTGCCAAGTCAGTCTTTCAGCAAGCCTCCATGAGGCAGAAACCTATCCCATTGGGAGGAGGTTTACAATGGCTCATACTTTAAAGTCAGGTTTTCTTGTTGCCGATGGTTTTGCCCCGCGAGCCAGCACCGGATCGCCAGCGGTGGAAACCATGGTTTAGCTTTTGTCCGTTTTCAAACCTCCTCTGAGCCCAGTTCCATGCCTGAAGGTCCCGAAATTCGTCGTGCGGCTGACAAAATTGCCCAGGCGATCGCCCATCGTCCCGTCCAAGAGATCTTCTTTGCCTTCGAACATCTCAAGGGCTACGAGCGTATTTTCCAGGGGCAAACCATCGTTGCCGTCGAACCCTATGGCAAAGCCCTCCTGACCCAATTTGAAGATGGCCAGAGTATCTACAGCCACAACCAACTCTACGGCAAGTGGATGATTCGCAAGGCCTACAGCTATCCCAGCACCAACCGCCAGCTCCGCCTCGCCATCCACAACGACAAAAAATCAGCGCTCCTGTACAGCGCCTCAGACATCGAAGTTCTAGCGCCCGAAGAAATTGCGGCCCATCCCTTCCTCAGCAAACTTGGCCCCGACGTTGTCAATCCCAACACCCCGCTCCAGCGCGTCGTAGACCAGGTCAAAGACAAGACCTATCGCCGCCGACGGTTTGCCGGTCTCCTCCTCAATCAGCAGTTTCTGAGTGGACTCGGCAACTATCTACGCAGCGAAATTCTGTTTGTGGCGCGAATTCATCCCAACAAACGTCCCATGGATTGTACAGACTCAGAATTGAGCGCCCTCGGGGAAGCGGCAGTGACAGTCTCTCGGCAATCCTACGAAACGGGCGGCATCACCAACGACCCCGCCCTCGCAACCCAGCTCAAGCAAGCAGGCTGGAAACGTTGGCAATATCGCCACTGGGTCTTTAGCCGTGCCCAGCAACCCTGTCATATTTGTACAACCCCTATCCTCAAAGAGACCCTGGCAGGACGACGACTTTACTACTGCCCCCAGTGCCAGCCGGAATGAGGCGAGCGAGATGTCAGCCAAACCAGGGTGAGTTGGCATAGAGCCAACCGCTTAGAACCAACCGCTTAGAATCAACCGCTTAGAACCAACCGCTCAGAACCAGCCGAATGGCCACCCATCTCGTTCCAATATTGTTGGTGATGTGGAAAAAACTTCGGGAACCATATTGGTACGCTCCCACCAGAAACCTGTCAAAGACAGCCGATCTAGGCATGAATTGATGGGGTTACTGCCATGGCACTGGTGAATCGAGTATCCAAGTGAGTCTACCAGGGTTATAACCATGAGTCAGAAAACAGTAGCCCATAGAAAAGAAGCCAAAACAGGCGAGGGACAAGCCGCATCCCATCGCGAACAAACCGCAGAAGCCGTGGCCCAGGCCCAAGCTGCCATGGTCCCTGTCGAAGCCGCCAGCCTCGACAAAGTTCGCGAAATTCTGTTTGGCAACCAGGCTCGCACCCACGAGCAGCAGTTCAACGAACTCGAGCGCCAGCTCAACCAACTGACCACCGACGTCAACACACGCTTTGAACATCTAGAAGACATGGTCGAGAAGGGCTTCAACACCCTGACCCAGCAGGTGCAGGCAGAGCGAGACGCACGCCAGCAAGCCCAGAATCGTGCCGGTGACTCCAGCCGTGAAATGGAAGCAAGCTTGACGCAAAAACTCACCAAGCTGGAGAAAAAGGTGGATACAGAAACGCAATCCCTACTGCAAGAGATTCTGGACCAGTCCAGCCAACTCACCGAAAGCATGCACGAGAAATCCGAGGCGCTGATGGGTGAACTGGAAAAGGAAGTGAAAAAGCGCAGAACCCAAAGCCAGGGGGAGCGAGCCCATCTATCCGCTCTCTTCGGCGAGCTGTCTGCTCGCCTCCAGGATGAGAGCTGAAGCCCGACGCCTTGTCTGAAACGCCCCTGGGGCGGCATTTACCATGAATCACTCTAACCTTGAGGCATCTCAGGGGGAACAATCGACCGAGGTCGGTGAGCTTGAGCAGCTCCGGCGGCTTCTGTTTGGTGGGGAGCTAGAAAACCTGCTAAAGCGACCGCCCGTGCAAGCCCAGGATGTGAGCGCAGTGCTGGCGGATGCCATTGTTGAAAGTCAACAACAGTCCCCCCAGTTCAGCGCGGCAACAGTTCCCACCGTGGAAGCGGCCATTCGCCATTCCGTCAAACTGGATTCCAACATCCTGTCCGATGCGTTGTTTCCGGTCATTGGCCCCGCTACCCGCAAGTCGGTTTCAACGGCCATTCGGAATCTGACCCAATCTCTCAACCAGGGCTTGGAGCATAGCCTCTCACCCAAAAGCTTCCAGTGGCGACTGGAGGCAGCCAGAACAGGCCGCTCCTTTGCGGAGGTGGTGATGCTGCGAACGCTGGTTTACCAGGTGGAACAGGTGTTGCTGATTCATCGGGAAACGGGTTTATTGCTACAGCAAGTGATGTCAGATAGCGCCAGCGCCCAGGATCCAGATTTGGTGTCCGCCATGCTGACGGCGATCCAAGACTTCGTCAAGGATTCTTTCAATGTTCAAGCCGGTGGCTCCTTGGATACCTTAGAATTCGGCGAGCTGAATATTTGGATTGAAGAAGGTCCCCAGGCGGTGCTGGCCTGCGTGATTCGGGGTAATGCCCCCCAGGAGCTGCGCGAATTGCTCCAGGACAGCTTGGAGAAAGTTCACCGCAGCTTTGGCACGGTGCTCCAGACCTTTGAGGGTGATACTGACCCCATCGCGGGAAGTCGGCTCTATCTGGAAGACTGTCTGCGATCGCAGTTCAAGGGAAAAAGTGACAGCGAAAGCAGTCAGAAGCAGCCCCCCACGCTGGCCCTCATCACAGGCTGCCTCTTACTGGGCATCAGTGGCTGGCTCGCCTACAGCATCTGGGCACAGCAGCGATGGAATGATTATGTCAATTTGTTGAATCAGCAACCTGGTCTTGTCGTCATCCACAGCGACCATCGCTGGGGAAGCTATCATCTCTCGGGGCTGCGCGATCCCTTCGCCGTCGATCCGCAGAAACTCATGGTGGAACATACCAGCCTCAATCCTAAAAAGGTTGAGTTTCGCTGGAGTTCCTATGTCTCCCTTGATCAAGAGATTCTGCTCCAACGTCTCCAACGCTGGCTATCTCCCCCTTCGGAGGTCAGTCTCACCCTAGGCGAGACAGGCATATTACGGGTGTCTGGCGTCGCTTCTCAGGACTGGATTGATTCGGCGATGGCGATCGCCGAATCCAGCGATGGATTCTCCGCCGACATCATTCGGCAATGGGATTTTTCCCAGCTTCAGTCAGCAGAACAGCACAGGCTGGAACAGCTTCAAGCTCGCCTTGAGTCCCGCATCATCCTGTTTGGAGACGGCAAAAGCAAACCAGAGATGCTGACAGAGATTGAAGCCCAGGCCCAGGATTTGAAGGCGTTTGTGGCGATCGCCCGACGCCTTGGTCGTTCCCCCCAAATGGTGCTGAACGGCCAGGCCGACCCCCGGGGCGATCGCGCCCAAAACCTGAAACTCAGCCAGGAGCGAGCCCAATACGTCCAAGAACAACTTCTGGCTCAAGGTGTTCCGGCCAGGGTCTTAGCCATTAAAGCCCTCGGAGCCAGGGGAAACACTGACCTCCTCGGTGAGGGTCAGGCCGCACAATTTCGCAGCGTGACATTTTCCATTAGAGATGAGGGGCCAGAAGAACAATGATCCAAAAGAAAGTTTGCATGATCGGTGCCTTTGCCACAGGCAAAACCAGCCTCGTCGCTCGATTTGTAAAAGGACTCTATTCCGACAAATACCAAACCACCATCGGCGTAAAAATCGATAAGAAGCAGGTGGCATTAGGAGAGCAAACCATCAATATGGTGCTGTGGGATATCTATGGCGAAGACGAGTTTCAGAACATCAAAATGTCCTACCTGCGCGGAACCGCAGGCTATCTCCTGGTGGTGGATGGCACACGCCGAGAGACGCTAGAAATTGCAGTGCAGCTCCAAGCCAAGGTGGAAAAAAATATCGGTCCCATTCCCTTTGTCTTAATCGTCAATAAATTTGACCTACAGGCGGAATGGGAAATCAGCGATGAGGATTTAGCCCCCCTTCAGCATCGGGGATGGAGCATCCTCAAGGGCAGCGCCAAAACCGCCCAGGGGGTCGAAGATAGTTTTCTTCAACTGGCCCAAATGCTCATGGCCCCCAAGCTAACCTCCCTCGCCCAGGCATAAATTCGAGCCGCACAGACCCAACCAGGAAGAGAACATGTCCACACTCCCGAACGAAATTCGCGATTACTTAATCTCGTTTACGCTGAGCTGCCGTTCAGCGGCCTACTTCAAGGTGACGTTAGCAGGGACGGTTCTCGAATCGGGCGGCGATCTTCAGCAATACGCCATTCCTTTGGTAGAGACGGGGATGCCAGTGTGGAACTATCTCTTTTTTATCGACTCTTTCTTTCCGCTCGGAGACACCCCAGAGCAGTTATCCTGTGTCAAATTTAAGGGCAATGTCAATGCCAACGTGCATTTGTTCTCCCAGGATGGAGTGGGTTGGATTTTACTGTTAGATGCCAGCGGTGATGAAGCATGGCGATCGCGCCTCCAACAAAAGGGCAATGAGTTCAGCCTATTGCGCCAGCAATACACCAAGTTGATTAAAAGTGTTCTGCAACAGCAGGATGTGAGCGTTCATCAGAGCAGCAATCAGAGCGGTCATCAGAACAGCAATCAGGCCCCGTCCCAGGCGCCAATCCCTGCTGCAACCGAACCGACCATGGCCCAAGCAACAGCCACCATCGGGACTTCCAGTGCCACGATTCATCCTAAGACTCCCCTCAGCAGCATTCCTCTGGCCCGCACCCAGCAGAGTCAGAGCAGCCTCCTCCTCGTCAAAATTTGTGAGCTAGCCCATCCCAACCCACGGCGATCGCCCGCTTCCACCCTCACACTGCTCAATGCCTATCTCTCGATCATCGCGCAGATCGTCGGAGACGAAGGCGGCATGATTCACCATGTTTTTGGAGAAACAGCCGTGGCTCTCTTTGGCCTCCTCCCATCCAACAAAAGCCAAGCCCAGCAAGCGGCCGATGCGGCCCATCGGATGATTCGAAAATTCCAAGACTTTGAGCAGGAAGGCACCAGTTTCCAGGCCGCAGGATTAAATATCGGGGCTGCCATCACCACAGGAACCCTGACCTCAGGCATGGTTCAAAGTCATGGCTATCGATCCTTGGCAACCCTGGGCGACAACGTCCAGCACACCCTCAACCTCCGGGAGTGGATTCGTCCCGGCATCATCCTCATCGACAGCGATACCTTTCGCAGCCTCGGCCACTATCAAGACCAGTTTTCTCCGTCCCTAATGATTTCCAAACATGACCCCCTTGCAGGACAACAGCTCTACGCCCAGGACCTCTGCTATGCAACCGTCCATCCTTAGCAAGATTCTGTTTGCCCTTCAAATCTTGTCCTTGGAATATTTTGAGGACAGTGGGCAGCTCAAATCCATTGGCTATCCTCCCCCTTGGGCCCAGGAGGAATTTAGCTGTTTTGGGACAACATCAACGGCCGATCAAGCGGCCACAAATTTTCCAGAGTCAACCTTTGAGGCTGGAGAGTTCTCACTCTTTCTCGACAATTTTTTGTTCGATGCGGTGGAGTTCTGGCAGGATTGCCCGACCTCCTTTTTGCGTTCCGGTCTCTGGAGCGAAGTCGGGCGATCGGGCAAAGAAGTGCGTCTGGAGGCCGTTGCTCTCTATCTAGAAAGACGACGCATCCTACTGATCGAATCCTCCGACTCCAAATATTCCGAGCGATTTAAGTGGCTGCAAACGGCTCGCCAGGAGCGACTCAGCTTCATCTCAGAGCGGAAAATTGCTGAGACCCAGCTCATGGGTGCAAAGTTCTACGATGCTCTCACGGGGTTGCCCAACCAGACCTTCTTTCTCTCGCAACTGACCAACCGCTTCGAACAGCTCCAGCACCATTCTCCTCAGCACCATTCCCCTCAGCACTTTGCAGTGCTGGTGCTCAATCTCGATCGCTTTCAAATTCTCAACGATAGCCTGGGTCATAGCACCGGCGATCGCCTCCTACGAGCGGTCGCAGAACGCCTCAAGGGCTGTCTTCGGCCGAACGATATTCCCGTCCGATTTGGCTCCGATGAATTTGGCATTCTCCTCCACGAAGTTCAAAACGAAGCCGATGCCCTGGCCATCGCCCAGCGGGTCAATCGAAAACTCCAACAAGGATTCCGCTGGGATGCCCTGGGATTAGACTGGACCGATCCAGAACCCAGCAGCGGTAAGGAGCTGATGATCACAGCCTCCGTCGGCATCGCCGTGAGTGAACACGATCGCTACAGCACCCCCCGAGAACTCCTGCGCAACGCCAGCATTGCCATGCACCAGGCTAAGGCCCTGGATCGTGGCCGCTCCGTGCTCTTTGAGCGCCAGATGCATGCCCGTGCGTTCAAATTATGGCGCCTAGAAACGGACCTGCACCGGGCTCTCGAAGCCGGAGAATTAGAAGTGTGGTATCAGCCCATCATTTCGCTCAAAACCCACCGAGTCGATAGCTTTGAAGCTTTGATTCGCTGGCACCATCCCGAACAGGGATGGATTGCTCCGAGTGAATTTGTTCCCCTCGCGGAGGACACTGGCTTCATTCTCGATCTCGACTACTGGACGCTGCGAGAAGCCTGCCGAACGCTCCAAAAATGGCAGTTTCGATCGCAACAGCCCCTTTCTATGAATGTCAACCTCTCGTCTCGGCACTTTGGCAAAGCCGATTTACCCGAGCGCATTCAGCACATTCTGTCCGAGACCGGGGCTCAGCCTCAGTGGCTCAACCTAGAAATGACCGAAAGCCTGCTTCTGACCGATATCCAAACCACCACAGCCCACCTAAAACAGTTGCGTCAGCTCGGTATCCAAATGAGCATTGATGACTTTGGCACGGGTTACGCCTCCTTTAGCTATCTTCAAGATTTACCTGTAGACAAGCTTAAAATCGATGGCTACTTCATCGATATGATGCTGGAAAACGGCACCGAAATTGTCAGCACCATTATTCAGTTGGCCCATCGTCTCAATCTAGATGTCACAGCGGAGCGGGTCGAAACCCTGGCACAATATCGCGCCCTAGAAACCCTAGGCTGTGATTACGTTCAGGGCTATTGGATGGCCAAACCGATGCCCCAAGCACAGGCGATCGCACTCATTAACCAAGATTTTAGGCCCGAAAACAGACCCGAAAACGGGCCCGACGACGAGTCAGAAACTCAGCTCAATCTTTCGGCCCACTAATCCCCCACGATCGATTCGCACCGTTCCCCCTGCAGCGCTCCACAGACTTCGTCCAACTCTGCCTGGAGCGAGCGTTGCAGCGTGGCCAAAATCATCAGCGTATTGACTTGGGCCATCGGCTGCTGGGCCAGCATTTCCATCTGCCGACAGTGCTCCGACAGCTGCGTTGCGCCGAGAGCCGCACTCATGCTTTTGAGCGAGTGGGTATGGTGAGCAATTTCGGGAAAATTGGCCTGGGCGATCGCCCCCTCAATACCCGCCATAATCTGTGGGGCTTCCTGCAAATAACTATCGATCATTTCCGTCAAAAAGGCATCGCCACGAGCCCCAGCAATCTGCCGAAGAACCGTCAGCGCATCTTGGTCAAGAATTTCATCCCCCCCAGCATCACCCCCATGCGGCTCAACCGCCCCCCCAGAGCGCAGCACCACTGGCCGGTCCGAGCGAAGCTGGGAGACTGACGAAACATGCTGACCTGCTGAACGCAGCCGTTTCACATCAGGACGTTGTAGGCGATGATGCGCAGCTCTCTCTAGGGCCTGCTGAAGCGCATCGAGGGAAACGGGCTTACTCAGATGCTCAGCCATCCCCGCCGACAGACAGGCTGCCCGTTGCTGTTCGCGGACATTGCCGGTCATGGCAATGATATAGGGCTGAGAGGCGGCGGATACGGTCAGATGAATCGCCTGGGTCGTCGAGAGGCCATCACGCTTGGGCATACAGACATCCATGAGAATCACATCATAGTCTGCTGTTTGCAGCGCCTCTAAAACCGCATCCCCATCACCCACAACGGCAGCCTCGTGGCCCAAGTGACGCAGCATTTGCAGCATCAATTTTTGGTTGAGCGGGTTATCCTCTGCCACCAAAATGCGCAGGGATGACAGACTCAGCTCTAGGTCAGAATCAGAGCGACGACTGTAGGTTCTAGGGGAGCGTGGGAAAGGCGTCGCAGGCGGGGAAGGTGATGCCGGTGGGGAAGGTGATGCTGATGGGGAAGGTGATGCTGATGGGGAAGATATCGCAGACGGGGCAGCAGCAGGCGAAGTCAATGCGACAGGAGATACAGTTTCATCTTGAACAACTTCCGCATCTTGAACGACTTCCGCATCTTGAACAACTTCCGCATCTTGAACGACTTCCGCATCTTGAACAACTTCTACATCTTGAACGCTCCCCACCCCCTCAATCGCCTTTGCCTTCTCAGTGGGCACAACGTCTCGATAGCGATAGGTCAGCCCCAAATGTTGAGCCATTTTTTCCAACAGAACATCGCCATCACAGGGCTTGCGTACAAAATCGTCACAACCAAGGGCCAGGGCATTGAGTCGCTCCTCTTCAAAGGCATTCGCCGTCAAGGCAATAATCTTGGGCTGTACCAACAACTGAAATTCAGCGGCATCGGTTCCCGTTTGCCTGCCTTCAACCAATGCCTTAATCCGTCGTGTGGCTTCATAGCCATCCATCCCCGGCATGCGCATATCCATCCAAATCAGATGGGGTTGCCAGGTCATGAACAAATCAACTGCAGCTTGCCCCTCCGCCGCCTCCTTAACGTCAAACCCCAAAGGTTCAAACACCTTGACTAAAAGCTGACGGTTGGCCCATTTGTCCTCAACCACCAGAATGCGATAGGTGGGCTGCCCCGGCGCAAGACCGAGCACTGTGCGTGCAGGGATGGCGACCGGTACAGCATCGGCATTGGAAAGCTGAATGCCAATGTAGCCCTTAAACGTTGAGCCGAGCCCCACGGTACTGCTCACCCGCAGCGTTCCGCCCAGCAGATGGGCAAACTTGAGACTAATTGGTAAACCCAGACCTGTCCCCTCATGGGATTGGCGACCCGACTCCGTTTGGACAAAAGCTTCAAAGAGCCCAGGCAAATCCGCTTCAGCAATCCCCACCCCCGTATCTTCCACCTCAAACCACAACTGCGGTTGAGCTGCGTCCATGGCAACCCGAAGCCGGAGCACAACCCGGCCCTTCTCTGTAAATTTGATCGCATTCCCCAACAAATTAATCAAAATTTGTCGTAGCTTGCCCTGGTCCGTCCGCACATAACGGGGGAGATGGTCGTAGGGGGCAAAAATCAGATCGAATTCCTTAGACTCCGCCTTCAGCTCCAACATTTCCTGGAGCGATGACAGCAACTGGTGAAGGTCAAAGTTAGTCTCGTTGAGGCTGCATTGGCCCGCCTCAATTTTCGACATTTCGAGAACATCGTTGATCAAAGCCAGGAGGTGCTCACCACTCTGACCAATAATATCCAAATGCTCCCGGTGCTCCAGACTAAGATCGCGATCGCGTCGCATGAGCTGCACAAAGCCCAAAATGGCATTGAGCGGCGTGCGGAGTTCATGGCTCATATTCGCCAGGAACTCACTCTTGGCCTGATTTGCGGCATCGGCAGAGCGAGTGCTCTCCTGGAGGCGATTCAGAAAATTGGCCTGCTGTACCGCGACACCCAGCTGCGCTGCCACCTGACAGGCAAAATCCTTTTCTTGTTCTTGCCACTGGCGCGGTTCGGTACATTGATGAATACACAACAACCCCCAGAGCTCATCGCCTCGTAACAGCGGCACCACTAAATTGGCCCGAACCTGGAATCGCATCAGCGTGGCGAGATAGCAGTCCGAAAAATTCGCATTGAGAACATCGTCCGTTGACCAGACCAAGCCCTTTTGATAGTGGCTCTCGTGGCGAGCGGCAAAGCAGGTATCGGTCACGGTATCTTGCATCGCCGGGGAAAATCCAGGCAGCACATCCTCAGAGACAAATTCCCCCTCGGCAAACTGAGAGCCTGGCACAAAGCGCAAAATGCTGACGCGGTCAGCCTGAAGCAACTGCCGGACTTCAGTCGCAGTGGTCTGAAAAATCGTATTGAGATCGAGGGTCCGACGAATCTTATTGATGACCTTGGCGATCGCCCGCTGCCGTTCCGTCTCCTGGACCAGCTCATCCGCCCGCTGATTCAGGCGTGATGTCAGTTCCGACTGCAACACGGCGGAACGTGCCTGGAACTGACCCAAGAGTTCCGCCTGCTGCACCGCCACGGTCAGATGGCTACTGATTTGCAGCAGGAAGCGAATGTCCTCCGTCTGCCAATGACGCGGCCCAGAATTCTGGTAGGCCGCCATCAACCCCCAAAGGCGATCGCCTTGATACAGCGCCACAATGGCATAAGCTCGCGCCTGAATCGTCTCAAGTTGGCGAAGATAGCAGTCACTAAATCCAGTCTCGTAAATATCACTGACCACCCGAAAAATCTTGCCTCGGCCCTGGGCTGCCCCCGCCGTGTTCTGGAAATAGGTGTCGTTGAACTGAACATCACCGGCAGACGTCTCTGCGGCACTCGGTGTTGCCAACTGCTTCACGCTACAGCCGCTGATATCGTGGCACAGCTCAGGATTCGTATGCTGCTCCTGCAACAGCGGCTTCCAGCCATCCGCAGCAGAATCCACAACAAAGCGTCCCGTCCAGTCTCCATGGAACTGATAAATCGCCACACGGTCTGCCTGGAGAAGGTTACGAACTTCCTGGGCAGTGGTTTGGAACAGGCTGTTGAGATCAAGCGATCGCCGAATGCGCTCAACAATCCCGGCAACGGCCTTCTCCCGCTGCACCGACTGACTCAGCTGTGACGACTGCTGCTGCACCTGCTGGTAAATGTCCGCATGGTAAAGCGCTGCCCCGACGGGCTTGGCCAATTGCCGCAGCAGATCAAGCGCATCAGCGGTCCAGACATGGCGACTCCAGGCATAGAGATATCCCCAGGTCTGCTGGCCGGCGAAAACCTCCACAACCTGAAGCGGAGTCCCGTTGTGACTGGTCGCCATCTCTGGCAAGCCCTGTGGCCAGTCTTCTGACCCATTTGCTGGGGCGACTTGGGGACCCGGAACAAGCGCCACGCGATCGCAACTCAGCAACCGCTGAATCTCCTGTATGGCCACCTGACAAACGGTCTCCGCATCGAGCGTTGCACGGATTTTTTCAATGACCTGCAGGGCAGCATACTGCTGTTCGACCGCCGCAAAGGGCATCGCGGCGGAGAGCGGCAGGGCTTTCCCTGGCGGCAGGTCTGCCGCAATGGCGGGAGGAGTGACGGAAGCATCAGCCAACGGCACCCCAGCCTGAGACTGTTGCGCCACCAAGGAAAAGTAGACGCTCAATTTTTCCAGTTCCGGCACAAGCCCAGGCCAAAGCAACGGAGAGCCTTCTCCCATCGATGACGAATCAGGCCGTACCTCGTCAGGCCGTACCTCGTCAGGCCGTAGCTCGCGGAAGTTTTGCAAACTCAACAGTCCCCACAGACGGCCCTGAAGGGCAATGGGTATGAGGAGTTCATTGCGCGCCTGCAAATGATGTCGCAGCAACTGATGATGTTGCAATCGGTGATCATCCTCGCCCTGCCAAATTTCAATCTGACAGCGCAGTCCCACGCCCCCATAAATCTCATGGCACCAATCCCGGTCCAAGACAAAATTAGAAATGGGGCGGACAATCCCCCGCTCCAACGACGCAACATGGCTCACCGAACAGACCGCTCGCTGGCAGTCCGGCGAGAATTGAATCAGCAGTCCCTGCTCGAAATGCAACAGGGCCTGTAGCCCTGCCAGAACATCGCGAAAAATGTTGTCAGCGGACCAACCATCGCGCAAACGGACTGCAATGCCATGGGATAAGTCGCAGAAGGAAGCCTCGATATCCCTCACATTCCGAGCAGAGACGAGAGGATCACTTGCCATATCTTTTGCCGCCTGGACACAGAGCACCTTTACAAAACGTTATCACCATTTTCCTGGCTCAATGATGATGAATTGCAGCGATGATGCGAGAAAAACGCCAAGATAAGCTGAAGAAATGACCAAATACCACCACCCCTAGTAGCGAATCCCACACGCAACCGACGGAGATTGAGGGGGTTGTCTAGGGGGTAAAAAAAAGCTTCAAAAGAATAGGAACTTCAAAAGAATAAATCTCTTCCATAAATCATCTGGCCCTCACCCCAACCCCTCTCCCAGCATTGGGAGAGAGGCTTTTTGACTCCCCTTCCCCCAGCATTGGGGGCAAGGGGTCGGGGGATGGGGGCGGCTGTCAGGTTCGTGCAAGAGGTCTAATAGGCACGCCAAAAGAGCGATGTTCCCAGTTCATTGCCCCGTCGCTCGCCAACCGAGCCAAGACCTAGGCATCGGGGAACTGATTAACAGCCGCTCCCCCAGCTGCCACGCTAACCAATGCAATGGCCATCAATGCGCGAACCGACAGCGTCTCGCCCAAAATCACAAATCCGAGGCAAGACGCGATCGCAGGCTCCAAACTCATCAACACACCAAAAACATGGATAGGCAAACGCTTGAGAGCCAGCATCTCCAGGCTATAGGTCATCACCGACGCGAGAAACGCGACAATGGCTCCAAACAACAACATTTTCGGTTGGAACAACGCCCAGCCCGCTGAGGCAATCCCGCTGGGCAGCATTGCCACCGTTGCAACCCCCAACACGAGGGGCAGCACCTCCCCGGCAAAGGACTCCCCGGCCTTGGCCGACAGCAGAATATAGCTACCCCAGCCCACCGCCGCCAGCAAGGCATAGACAACGCCCAAGGGATCCAACAAGAACTCGTCCGTTGCACCCAATCCGATCGCAGACCAAGGGGACAGGAGTGCGATCCCCACAGCAGCCAAAGCAACCCACAACAGATCGAGACGGCGACGGGATTTGAACAGGGCCACCCCCAGGGGACCCAAAAATTCTAAGGTGACGGCAATGCCAATGGGAATACGGGCGATCGCCGCGTAGAAAAACCCATTCATCAGGGCAATAGCCAAACCAAACAGCACGAGCAAACGATACTCAGCCGCACCGTAACGCCGCCAATCCGGTCGCTGCCAGCATGCCAGCATCAGCGCTGAAAAGGCGAGACGCAACAGCACAACCCCCGCTGGCCCCAGGACTGGGAAAAGCGGCTTTGCAATGGCCGAGCCCAGCTGGGTAGAAACGATGGAGAACAACACCAGTGCGACCGGGGGAACTGCCAGCCTGGGAAAAGAAGGCATTAATGTCCCTAGCTTGACGCCTCAAGATGGTCGAGACGAAACCAAATATTCGCGACGGGTAGGGCAAATTTAACCCAAGCATAATCTCCTTGAACGCTGAGAATCTCGCCGTTCGTTTCAAAGATATAGGACGGCAGCCGCGCATCACTGGCGGTCACTTCCACACTTCCCTCAATTTTGTCCCGCACCACTCGCACGAGGGATCCCTTCTTTAGAGCTGCCATGTTTGACGTTGATCAGTTACGGTTTGTCACAGTCTTCCCCCCAACGCTTGGTCGGGATGTGAAGACCTGTTCCATCTTAAGGCTGTCGCGCTAAGGGACCAAAAAGCAGTGCCAAAAAACCACGTGAAAACCGTAGATTGGATAAAACAACGGTAAACTCGCCAGACTTTCCGAGAAAATAACTCTAGACTGGAAGGCAATTCGTTGGTTCATCGAGCCTGGTGCGATATATTGCAGCTGTTTTTGGATGGATGCGTTCTGGATCGGTTAAATGACAGGGCTTCTTGGAGGTTGTAAATGAGCGAACAGACGCCCTATGAGCTCTTAGGGGTTAAAGATGGTGCTTCCTTTGATGAAATTCAGGAAGCGCGTAACCGCCTCATGGAAAAAATTGATGAGTCGGATGGCAAACAGGTTGAAGCCATCGAAGCGGCCTACGATGCCGTGTTGATGCATCGCCTCAAAATGCGCCAGGAAGGCAAAATCAAGGTTCCTGAGCGTATCCGATTCCCCGAGCGTAGTGTCCCGGCCCCGGCTCCCAGCGAGCCTGCGGTCCTCAGCAAGCTGCCCAGCTGGATGCAGGATTTGGCGGATCAGCCTGAGCCCAAGGACATTTGGGTTCCTGCGGGGATCACGCTGGCCTTGATCGGACTAACGCTGTTTTATCTGGGCAATGCAACGGATCCCGCTGCGCTTCAGTTACCCCTGGCCGTGGGCTGGGGATCGGCGATCTACTTTATCAATCGCAAGGAAGGTCGCTTTGGCCGCGCAGTGCTGATGTCGTTCTTGGGCTTGCTGGGGGGTCTGATTATTGGCCTACTGGTGGCTCTCTTGATTCCAGAAGCCATGTTGGCCAGCATTGCCTTGGGGCAGGCCCAGGTTTCAGCCATCTTCTCCCTCATTGTTCTGTGGGGAGTGAGCAGCTTCCTCAAGTAGGGACAGCAGACCGCAAAATACGCTGCTTGTTTGCCTCGGTGTCACGTTTTCGTGGCACCGAGGTTTGTGTTTGAGGACAAATGCTCTAGCTTGCTTGGGGCGTGGCATCCATCGATGCAATAAGAGTTTTCAGCTCCTGGCCATTCACCTGATAGACCTCATTACACAGTTCACAGGTGGCTTCGGCACCGTCGTCCTTTTCCACCATGTCCTGTAGTTCTTCACTGCCAAACAATCGCAGCGCACTGAGAACGCGCGATCGCGAGCAGGGGCAATAAAACTTCAGCGGCTGCACATCGGGAAAAATCTCCAGCCCCAGATCCCCCAACAAATCTTCCATAATCTCGGGCAGCGTTTTGCCACTGCTGAGAAGCGCCGAGAAACCTGCCAAATGACTGATGCGCGACTCCAACAACTCCACCAAGGACTCATCCCGCGCCGCCTTGGGTAGCACCTGTACCAACAGCCCTCCAGCGGTCTCCACCCCCGTGTCATTGGTAAACACGCCCAGCATCAGCGCCGAAGGCGTCTGCTCGGAATTCGCCAGATAAAAGGCCACATCGTCCCCCACTTCACCGGACACCAATTCAACGGTGCTGTTGTAGGGCTCCCCGTAACCGACATCCCGCAGAATGGTCAAATAGCCCGGTTGAAAGCCTGTACCCACATCAAACTGTCCTTGCTGATTGAGGGGCAGTTCGACAGCCGGATTTTCCACATAGCCGCGCACTGTGCCGTCGAGCCCCGCATCCACCAGCAATCCCTTCAGCGGTCCCGCACCCTTAATGCGCAGATTGACCCGGGACTGGGGCTGTTTCATGCTAGACGCCAAGAGGAGCCCCGCTGCCATGGCCCGTCCCATGGCGACGGTGGCAAGGTAGGAAAGCTTATGGCGATCGCGGGCCACCTGGGTCAATTCAGTGGTGGTGACCCCCACCACACGGATACCGGTATCCGCTGCCGTCGCTCGAATGAGTTGGTCTACCATGCTGTGGTCTATTGCTCCGCCCTATCGCTATTACTATCGCGCACAAATTGTTGTCGCACCTGAAATCAATCTGGCGGCTCTTCCCCTTCAGCTTACAAAACTGCGTGGGGGAACGCGAAGGCGATCCCCGTCTTGCTTCTTGCGGGTCTTGCTTCTTGAGAGTCTTGCTTCTTGCGAGTCTTGCTCCTCGCTTGTCTTGCTCTCCGCTGTCGGTACTGGCCCGATCGACTAGGCCGACATCGCCGACAGGTCCGCCGAGCGCAACACACCGTGATCCAAATGCCAGGCACAGTCGGCAATGGGCATCAGATCCCCGGCATCGTGGGTGACAATCAGCAGCGTCCACTTTGCCTTGAGCCGGGCCAGCAGCGCCACCAGCTGCTGACGCATGGACCAGTCCAAGCCCGCCGTCGGCTCATCCAGCAGCAGCAGATGGGGCTGTCGGATTAACTGCACGGCCAGGGCGAGTCGCCGCTGCTGGCCGCCGCTGAGCGCCTGGGGCGGATTATTCAGTGAGAGGTGCCCCAAACCCACCTCATCGAGGGCCATATCAACGCGATCGCCCCCCAATTCGGGATGGCCCAGACGCAACTCCTCCAGCACCGTCCCGCCACAAAAATGCCGTTCGGGAAACTGAAACACCAGCCCACCCAACTGCTGCAAATGCAGCGGCGTCAACAACTGCTCCCGCCAGGCCACCTGGCCAGACGTTGGCTGGGCAAGGCCCGCTAAAATCTCCAGTAGCGTACTCTTGCCCGAACCGCTGGGACCAATCACCAGGCCAAGCTGCTGGGGAGCCAGGGTGAGGTTGAGATTATCGAGAATGGGAGCGGTGGTTGCGGCGGGATGGTAGGAGAGATTCTTGAGATAGAGCATGAAAGCAGGGTACGTATACAGGCAGGGGCAGTGCGGGGTGACACGAACTGGGAATATTTTTCCCATTGTGGCAATTTTTATACTGTCTGGCTGTTTACTTGGAACCTGTAGCCCCGCCTCCCGTCTTAATTGACTGACCCGTCCATGTTCCCACTCCCTCCCCGCCACTTGTTTAGGCCACGCGTTCGTTTGACCTGTTGACTAAACTGGCTTGGGTGACTGGCTTGGAATTTGTTTACATAAGGATTGAGCAATTCATGGTTACTCCCTACTACCTTCGTGCATTCATGGCTACGGCTCTGACACTGGGCGTGGCGCTGCCAACCCTGGCTGCCGACCCTTTCCGTTCCGGCACATCACCCAACGCATCACCGATGGGAAGCACGACGGGCGAAGCCTTTGAGCTCATGTTCAAGAATAGCGATTACAAGGGGGCTGAGGCCCTGTTGGATACAGCCGAAGGCAGCGAGGCCGATGAGCCCCTGCTGTACACCCTCCAAGCCCTCCTGATCTATCAAAACGAAGACAGCAAGGACTGGTCGGAACTGAGCACCTATGCCGAAAAAACAGAATCTGCTGCCAAGGCCCTGAGCCGCAAGGGCGACGACAGCTCCAAGCTGCGGGGCAATCTCTACCTCGCCATGGCTGACTTCCTGGACGGTGCCTACGCCATCACCAAGGATGGGCCGGTGCGGGGCATGTCCACCGCCTTTGGCAAACTGCGGGGCATCTACGGCTCGATGAAAAAGGCCCGCGCCATCAACCCAGACGACCCTGAGCTCAACCTAGTGCAGGGATTTCTCGACATGATGGTGTCCAATTACTTGCCCCTGTCGGACACCAAGTCGGCGATCAAGAAGCTGGAATCGGTACGGGAGACCAATCCCGATGCCGCCTATCTGGCCAACTGGGCGCTGGCCACCGGCTACCGGACCATGAAAAAGCAAGATAAAGCCCTTGAAGCGGTAAACCTCGGTCTGGCAGATCAGCCCGACCACGCCGAACTAAACTACCTCAAAGCACAAATCTTGGAGGCTGAGGGCAAGCACTCTGAAGCCAAGCCGCTGTTTGCAAAGGCATTGCGGGCTTCAGCTACGATGCCTGACAATCTGGTCGCCCAGATTTTTTATGAGGCCTGCAAGAATGAGCAAAGCCTAGATGGTACAGCCAGAGCCTGTGACCCCATGCGCGATGCCATTCGCGACGATGCAACTGATCCCTGGGGACCGGAAGTCAGCGCTCTGCCACAACTCTAAACAATGCTCGAGCGCCCGGCGCGCTAGAACGGGACAACACCACAGCGCGAACCGCCCTATGCGACGGGGCCGGGACATCCTAGAATTCTCTGGAATGACCTGGCCCCGTTGCTGCTGCATTAATCAGCGAAATGAATCAATGGAAGTAAAGTTTCGAGAATTTAACGCGTTTGATACCTGGATCTGGATCCGGTTTGAGACCGTTCCCTCCATTCAAGAGCGCCAGTATGTTGAAGAGCTGCTGGACTCCTGGTTTTTCATTGGAAAACTGGGCGGCTTCAATGCCGAAAACATGCAGATTCAGGATGAAGGCTTAGAGCTGTCCTATATGGACTATAACGACGATCGCGCCGACGACAGCATGATGGCGTTGATGCACAACATGGGTGACGTGGAGTTTGAGGGCCTCTGGGCTCGCTGCTGGTTTGACCTGGGAACCAGCGATGCGATCGCCATCGATGTCCTAGCCAACACCTTCAAACAATTTGCCAAAGACTTCGTCCCGGTCGAGGAGCTGATCATTGGTGGCGAAAACGAAGACTGGACCGTGCCCCAGAGACCCTCTGAAACCTTTATCGATCGCGACGCCTGATCTTGCGTTTCGCCTTAAACACCAAGAGGGGCGCAGTGAACTGCGCCCCTCCCAACCAACAACATGCACAGCGCCCAAGGTTTAACGGAACATGATGCTCACCGAGCTTTCCTCATGGATGCGCCAGATGGTCTCCCCAATGAGGTTGGCGACCGACAGCACCTTGAGCTGAGGGAACTGCTGATCCGGCGCCAGGGGAATGGTGTTTGTCACGATGACTTCCTCAAACAAACCCGGCTGGGATAATCGCTCGATCGCTGGAGGAGAGAAGACCGGATGGGTGGCACAGGCATAGACCTGCTTCGCCCCTTCCCGCCGCAATAGCTTCGCCCCCTCGCAAATCGTCCCCGCAGTGTCGATCATGTCATCCACCAACACTGCGGTCTTGCCCTGGACATCACCAATGACGTTCATCACCTCAGCCACATTATGGGCCTGACGCCGCTTATCGATAATGGCTAAGGGAGCATCGTTGAGCTTCTTCGCGAAGGCACGGGCACGGGCCACGCCACCGACGTCCGGCGAGACCACCACGAGGTCAGAAAAACTCTTACTCAGCAGATAGTCCATGATCACGGGGGAACCGTACACATGGTCAAAGGGAATATCAAAGTAGCCCTGAATTTGAGCCGAGTGCAGGTCCATCGCCAGCACCCGATCCGCCCCGCCCTGGGTGACGAGGTTGGCCACAAGCTTTGCCGTAATGGATTCGCGCCCGGCCGTCTTTCGATCAGCCCGAGCATAGCCGTAATAGGGAACCACCGCCGTAATCTGCCGAGCCGAAGCCCGACGACAAGCGTCGATCATGATGAGTAGCTCCATCAAATGATCATTGACGGGGCGACAGGTCGGCTGAATCAAGTAGACATCACAGCCTCGAATCGACTCTTGGATTTGGACATACAGCTCACCGTCTGCGAACTGCTTCCTAACCATGGGACCCAAGTCAATCCCAAGGTAGCGGGCGATTTCCTGGGCCAAAGCGGAGTTGGATGAGCCAGAGAAAAGACGCAGGCGTTGATTATCGGGAAATGAGGGTACGGAGGAAGGAAAGGGAATAGGTGCGGAACGGATCACGGCTAATCTTGGAGTGCGTTCCAGCAAATCCTAGCATTTTTAATTCACTTGTTAAACCATGATTCGAAGCGAGAAGCTTGAGATTTAATGTTCACTTTTCGACAAGAGTTAGGCCCAAGGAAACAATGCTCTTTCCACGATTCAGACGCCCATCCAGACAAAACTCAGCTCCAAGACTTCGTTTCTTTTCTTCATCAAGATTAATTGATTTGTAATTCTATTCTTTAATTCACGGTGGTCCAACTATCCCTTTTCGTGCATTTTCTAGGCTATCTCCAAAGCTAGGACTAGAAGGGATTTTTGCGAGTATGTCTCCACCGGACTCAGCTGCGGGGAAACCGTGCGACAAATGTCCTGCTCAAATCCTAAAATATAATCACAAGTAAATCATTGAGGAACCGACAGCAGCGGAGCTTAGAGCAGGTTTTTCAATAGACCTCTTACACGAACCTGACAGCCGCCCCCATCCCCCGACCCCTTGCTCCCAATTCTGGGGTGAGGGCTAGATGATTGATGCAAGAAGTCTAATGGATATCATCAGCATCAGTGACACAATTACTCGTACCAAGGCACTCGTACGAAGGTCGAAAAAATAAACTCGGATATCGACCCAATATCGATGGGATCAAACCTAGATTTGCAAAGCGGAAAGAGAGAGAAGTAAGAACTCACTCTGAATGATCACAGCACCAGTCATTCTATCAATCTCTTTCGAGCAGACAGACAGAAAAAATGAGGTGAAGCAGTACACGAGAAACAACGGCAGTTCTTAGCAACAAGCGCTAGGATGTTTGCTTGAATGAAAAGATTTTATCGTTCAATCAAAAACGAGAGAAAATACAAGAGGAAACCCCTAAATGAGTCTTAAAGACACCATTGGTGAAGATATCAAAACAGCAATGAAAGCTCGGGATAAGGTTCGACTAGAAACGGTTCGCAGCATCAAGAAGCTACTGCTAGAAAAAGAAGTTGAAGCCCGCGGCAAAGGAAAGAATGAGCTTTCGGCAGATGAGGAGTTGACGGTGCTGACTCAGCTCGCCAAACAACGCCGAGAAGCCATCACCCAGTATGAAAATGTCGGACGGACAGAGCTTGCCGATCAAGAACGCCAGGAACTCGTCATCATCGAGGAGTATCTGCCCAAGCAGCTCTCTGAAGATGAAGTCAAAGCGATTGTCACCGAAGTCATTGAGCAAGTGGGAGCCAGTTCGCCCAAGGACATGGGCAAAGTCATGGGACCTGCCATGAAACGTCTCAAGGGACAAGCCGATGGAAAAGTTGTCCAGACCTGCGTGAAAGCCTTATTAGGCTAGAGACAAGCGTTGGGAACGTTGGGGGCTGAGGCCAAGAACGCATGATTTTTGAAGAACACGATTATTCTTAAGATTATCTTCCATTTTCTGCATTTAGCCTATCGGAAGCCCCCGGAAACTGCAAATTTTCGGCTGGTATGCGTCCTTCCAGGAAGCAGGGTCACAGTCCTTTGGCTCGTTAGGGCTGTTGCGATCGCAGACACCCCTCTATATCCTGTGGGAGATTGTGTCGGGCTTCGTTTGGCTATGCAACCTCCTATCCCCATTGGCACCGTACTCCAGAACCGCTATCGGATGTTGCAAATCCTGGGCCAAGGCGGGTTTGGGCGCACCTACCTTGCCGCTGACCAGGGGCGCTTCAATGAGTACTGTGCTCTAAAGGAATATATCCCCCCTCGGGACAGCACCTACGCCATTGAAAAATCAAAGGAGCTCTTTGAACGGGAAGCGTCCGTCCTGCACCGAATTCAGCATCCCCAGGTACCCAAATTTCAGGCGGTCTTCGAGGAAGACGATCGCTTCTTTCTCGTCCAGGACTATGTGGAAGGGCGGCCCTACAGCGACATCCTCAACGATCGCTTGACCAACGGAGAGTCCTTTAGCCCAACGGAAGTCCTAGAATTTATCCGGCAACTGCTGCCGGTGCTCAATCACATCCACAAAAAAGGCATCATCCACCGAGATATCTCCCCCGATAACGTCATGCATCGCGATCAGGATGGGTCGCCTGTGTTGATCGATTTTGGGGTGGTCAAGGCCATTGCCACCCAGCTCCAGGGTGATGGCACCAGTGGCCCCACCACCGTCGGCAAGCCGGGCTATGCGCCTAGCGAACAAATCCGGGGGGGTGAGGTGTATCCCAGCAGCGATCTATTCGCGCTGGCCGTGACGGCCATCGTCTTGATGACGGGGCGACAACCCACGGAACTGTTTGATTCCAACCAAATGATCTGGCGCTGGCGTCCCTTGGTCAGCACCGTGCCGGAGCGCTTTGCCGCCATTCTGGATCGAATGCTGAGCTATCGGCCGGGCGATCGCTACCCCGCCGCCCTGGATGTCATGGAAGCCCTCGATAGCATGAAGGAAGGCACAGAATCCAGCAACGCCAACATGGAAGCGGCCCCCACAGGCATTGCTCCTTCCGCGCCTGCCTCCCAAATGCGCACCATGGCCGTGGGCCGTGCCATGGAACCCTCCTTCGAACGCAAAAGCCGCATCGTAGAAGCCGACAAATCCCTACGCAACAGCCGCCCCACCGACCAACCCGAATCATCCTTCTGGGATGATCCGGTGGCCTTGGGAACCGTTGGAGCCGGGGTTGTGATCTTGGCAGGGGTTGCCTCCTGGACGATTGTCTCCCAACTGTCGGGACCGTCCGAGAAACCCGCTCCGCCCCCAGCCACCACCCAACAGCCCGTCACCACAGCTCCCCCCAAAGTTCCTCCCCAGCCCAGCCGCCTCCAGCAGCGCATCAAGTTGCTGCCAGGCAAATCCCAGGAATTCACCCGCAGCCTTAACCCCGGCGACAGCATCACCTACGCGTTTGAAGCGAAAAAAGGAGATGTGCTCAATGCCGCGTTGGGGGATGACAAGACCCTGATGACCCTCATGGCCCCAGACGATCAGCTGATCGACCAGAAGGCCAGTCGGGTACGTCTCTGGAAAGGCGGCCTTCCCCTCGATGGCGATTACCAAATCATCGTCAGCCCTGAAACTGACCCGAAGGTCAAAGAGAGCAGAGACTTTAAACTGCTGCTAAGCGTCACCCCCCCCACCGCAGAGCCGGAACCGGAGCCGGAACCCGAACCGGAGCCAGAACCGGAGCCAGAACCGGAGATTCGCTATTTGGATGAGCCGGTGTCCCTCGTAACCGGGCTTGAACAACTCTATTCCGATAAGCTCGACAGCAACGAAATTAAGCGCTACCAGGTTGCGGTCGTCCCAGGACAACGCTTGAGTGCTCGGGTCGTCGAGGGAGATGCAACCCTGCGATTTTATTTTCCCAATGGCCAACCCATTCCCGACCTGGTGGGCGATCGCGGCACCGTGCAAGCCACCACCAACGGTCGCTATGTGGTGGAGGTTGCTCGGGGTAAGCCAGGCTCTTTCACCGTGGCGCTGAATGTAACAGCGGTTGAGGTGCCTGAACCGGCTCCCGAGCCCGAGCCCGAACCGGCTCCCGAACCTGAACCGGCTCCCGAACCCGAACCTGAACCCGCTCCTGAACCCGAACCCGCTCCCGAGCCCGAACCGGCCCCCGAACCTGAACCCGAACCCGCTCCCGAACCCGAGCCGGAACCGGCCCCCGAACCACCCCCACCGCCCCCCACAGAGTTACCGGCCGAAGGTTAGGAACATGGGGGCAAGTCACTCGGCATCGCAGACAATCAAACACATCATGAACGAAACATTTCCTCAAATTCTGGTGGCCGGAACGGGCTACGGTGTCGGTAAAAGCGTTGTGCTCCGAGCGATCGCAGCTTACCAAGCCGCCACCGGTTCCCCCTGGGCTCAGCTCTCCCTCACCCAGGCCAGTCCGAGTCAGATGGATTTAGCGGAAAATTGGCGATCGCTTCAATCCCAAAAGGCGGCTCTCCCCCAACACTCGGGCCTGCTAATCGAAGCGGTCGGCAGTCTCGGAACCCCCGTCACCCCAGAATCCACCCTGGCAGATTTGGCCTGGGACTGGCGCCTCCCCACCCTCCTCGTAACAGCGGTGACTCCCCACTGCCTAGATGATTTAGTCGCCCATGTCGCTCTCGCGAAGCAAGCTCGCTGCGATGTGCGAGGGATTGTACTCAACTGCACAACGCCAACAGCCGAGGAAAATCGACTGGACTGGGCCCCTCCTCAACAGGTCGCTGCCCTGAGCCAACGCCCTGTTCTGGGCACAGTTCCTTACTTGGCAGACCTGGCTGAAAATGCGATGGCTGAAAATTCGACGGCTGAAAATGCGACGGCTGAAAATTCGACGGCTGAATCAGATTCACGCTTCGCGCAAGCGGGGGCCAACCTGAATCTGTCAGATTTCGGTATCCTTGCCCCTAGCTCACTGTCGGCATAAGCCCTCGTCTGGACTCTTCCTCGACCTGCGCTTCCCTGTCCAATTGTTGGCTCAAATAATCCGCCGCATCTGCTGCATCTAGGGGTTTGGAAAATAAATATCCCTGCACCATTTCGCAGGATAGTGCCTTGAGCTGTTCCGATTGAGCATTGGTTTCCACTCCCTCTGCAACCACATCCATTCGCAGACTGCGGGCTAATTCCGTGATGCTGCGTACGATTTCAAAACTGCTGACCCCAGGCTCTAATTTTTGAACAAAGGAACGATCGATCTTGAGGGTGTTGATCGGGAAACGGTGTAAATAGCTCAAGGAGGAATACCCCGTCCCAAAGTCATCCAGGCTGAGGGAAAACCCTCGGGCCCTCAGCTGATTGAGAATCGCGAACCCCGATTCTCCCCCTTGCATGAGCAGACTTTCGGTAATCTCCAATTTCACAGCGGAGGGATGGATCTCGGTCTCCCGTAAGATCTCATCGAGATGCTGCAAAAAGTCCGGGTCCTGGAGCTGACGACTGGAAAGATTGACGCTCATGGTGATATCCCCAAAGGCTGGATAAGCCCTTTTCCAATCACGCAGCTGGGTCAAGGCCCAGCGCATAATCTGCCATCCCAGCGGGATAATGAGCCCTGTTTCCTCAGCAAGGGGAATAAATTCTCCTGGAGAAATCGAGCCTTGGGTGGGGTGGATCCAGCGCACCAAGGCTTCGAAGCCCACGAGTTTCTGCGTCACCAGCTGGCAAATAGGTTGATAATGCAACAAAATCTGAGACTGAGGTTCAGAGCGTGATAGCTGCTCTAAAACCTCCCTCAGATCACGTTCCAAGTTGATTTTCTTCAAGGCTGACTCATACATGTCTTCGCTGAACAACTGATGACAGGCTTTGCCAAGCTTCTTTGCTTGGTACATGGCGATATCGGCATCCCGCAGAAGCTCATGGGCAGAAGAATATTTTGGAGTTCCCATGACCACGCCAATGCTGGCACTCATGGCCACTTTGACCCCCATTTCCAGTTCAAAGGAGGTTTCGAGCTGGGCCTGCAGGCGCTGAATAATCATTTTTGCCTCGGTCTCATCGCAGAGATTACGCAGCAAAATCGTGAATTCATCCCCACCCAATCGCGCGACCAAATCGGCTGGGCGCACCGACTGTTTCAAAATATCAGCCACCTCCACCAACAGCTGATCACCCCGCTGGTGCCCCAGGCTATCGTTGACCGTTTTGAAGCGATCGAGATCAATAAACAACACCGCAAAGCGATCGCGCTGCGGCTGAGCCAACGCCTGATTCTCCGCAAGCATCTCATCCACCGCCTGCAGGAAATAGTTTCGGTTCATCAGCCCCGTCAAGTCATCGTGGCAAGCCGTGTATTGAAGCTGGGATTCGGCTTGTTTGCGAGCACTAATATCGTGGGTAATGCCGTCCACAATATGTTGCTTGGTTTTAGCGCACCAGCGAATCTGAATTTTGCTCATCAGCCAACGCATCTCATCCTGAGGCGTTTGAATACGATATTCAAAACTATGACGTTGCTGGTCCACGGGATTGGCCAAAAGTGAGCGGAGCACTTTCTGGTCCGCTGGGTCAATGCTGTCTAACAAAGGTGACGCATCCCGAAGCAGAGCAGCCGGAGTATGACCACAAATTTTTTGTACGACGGAGCTAACATGCAACAGTCGGAAGGGAGTCAGTGTGGCAGACCAAACAATTTCGTCAAGGGAATTGAGAATGCTATCCAGACGGGCTTCACTAGCCTGAAGCTGTTTTCGGGTTTGCTTTAGATTGAGATGCGTCCCCACCCGGGCCAAGACCTCACGCTCTTGAAAGGGCTTTGTAATATAGTCCACGGCCCCTAAATCAAAGCCCAGCACTTTGCTATTGACATCGGCGAGGGCCGTCATGAAAATAATCGGAATTTCCTCATATCGAGGGTCAGCTTTAAGACGACGGCAGGTCTCAAATCCATCAATGCCTGGCATCATGATGTCGAGCAAAATCAAATCGGGCGATCGCCGCTCTATTTGTTTCAGCGCCCGCTCCCCGCTGGTCGCCACAGCAGTCTCAAACCCCGCATCACTGAGAGCCTCAGAGATCACCGCCAAGTTAGTTGGGGTGTCATCAACAATAAGAACAAAGCTGCGGTCATCAAAGATCATGATTCTCTGAGGGAAGGGGTGAGTGAAGATTGAAATGCATCATGCCCAGGTCTATTTCCGAAGGAAGCACCTCAAATCCAAAGCAGTCAAAGCGTGCAAAAGAAACCCAGCATGCAAACGAAACCCATACGAGCCCAGCTACTCCAACGTTGCTAACAACATATCCTCGATTTTTTCCAGCTCAAACTGCTGGGCCCATGCCTGCAATGGCTCCAGAAAAGCCCGGTACTCATCCGTTTGCGTGCAAGCGAGTTCAAGCTGAGCCGTAAAAGCCTGAACCCGTCCTTCTTGAATACAATGCAGCAGGTCAGCCAAGAGAGCCCTCGGTGGCACCTGTCCGTTTAAGGCATCAGCCATCGCCGGTTCGTCCTCAGGCTGGCTTGAGTGCTGCTGTTCTGACCTCTCCGAAGACCGCGCGGGAGGAGAAGTGTTTGGGATAGGTTCCGAAGCATAGATCCACTCGACGCCTAGATGTTTACGCAACGCGGCGAGCAACTCACGGACCTGGAGCGGCTTGGCCAGAAATCCACTCCCCCCCGCCACAAGACTCATCTGCTGATCCTTGTGACTAACGGATGCAGACGAGACGAGAACCTTCACATTATCAAAGATGGTATTACAACGGATTTGGCCCAACATTTCAAGCCCATCCATCACGGGCATAGAGAGGTCAAGAATCACTAAGTCAGGATTTTTTTGGCCCATGATCTCCAGCCCCTCCTGTCCATTTTTGGCCTGCAATACTTCAAACCCCAGGGGGGTCAGAATCGTGTTCAGCACATCTCGATTTTCCCAGTGATCATCCACGACAAGAATGCTCTGGCGGCGACCTTGATACCCAATCACGACCCCCTTCTCAGCATCGACAGACTGAGACCAGCTATGGGCAATGGGCAACTCAATTTCAAAGCAGAATTGGCTACCCACACCCAGTTCACTTTTTACCTCGATCTCCCCCCCCATGAGCTGGACCATCTGCCGGCTAATGGTGAGGCCCAGACCCGTCCCTTCCGTTTTACGTTGACGCTCGCCCACCTGCTCAAACGCCTGAAACAGAACGTCGAGATCGCCCTCGGAAATACCAATCCCTGTATCCAAGACCGTAAAGCGAAGCCGGGCCCGTTCCGAGTTGATATGCAGCGGTTTAACCTGAATCCGCACGCTGCCTTGGTCGGTAAATTTGATGGCATTACCGATCAAATTCAACAGCACCTGCCGCAGGCATTTTTCATCGAGGTCTAGTCCAACGGGCAATTTCCCCTGAATTTCGTAGCACAGTTGAATGCCCTTCGCTTCGGCTCGAACGCGACACACTTCCACAATATTCTGCATAAACGTAGGGAAATGGACCGGGCTGGGGTCAAGCTCTAGTTTGCGAGCTTCAATTTTGGCAAGGTCGAGGATTTCGTTGATTAGCTGGAGAAGATGATTGCCGCAACTATGGATGATATCAATGCCATGGCGCTCCTTATAGGTCAGGGTCATCGAGCGGCCTAGGATTTGGGAGTAGCCCAGAATGCCATTTAAGGGTGTGCGCAATTCGTGGCTCATTTTGGCCAGAAATTCACTCTTGGATTGGTTCGCAGCATCAGCAATTTCCTTAGCACGCTGAAGTTCAAGGTTGAGCTGGCGAAGGTCTTCTTCGGCTTGCTTGCGTTCAGTGATGTCTTGAAACGACCCCAAAATACCAACGACCTTGCCCTCACCATCGTGGAGAGGCGCTTTGTTGGTTTCCAGCCACACCTGCTTGCCACCCGCCTGGAGCTGAGGTTCTACAATGCCCAGCTCCGTCGTGTCGCTGTCGATGAGACGACGATCATAGCTGCGAAACCATTCCGCTTCTTCGTCGGTCCATGGCAAATCGTAATCTGTTTTGCCCTGAATATCTTCGAGTTTTTCTAATCCAGTCGCCGCCAAAAATGCAAGGTTACAGCCTTGGTAAACTAAATCGGTGTCCTTCCAGAAAATAGCCTGGGGCAATGTATTCATGGCCAGATGCAAGAACTGCCAAGCATGCTCCACATCTTGAGTTCTCGCTTCTACTTTTTTTTCTAGGGTGCGAGAGTATTCCTCCAACTGCTCAGATTTCTGACGGAGTTCCTTCTCAGACGCTCGTAGCGCTGTTTCCGTCGCCTTGAGGGACGTAATGTCCTCATAGCAACAAAAAACGCCAATGATTTCTCCAGCATCATCTCGCAGGGGAATTTTGCTCGTTCGGAGCCAGCCGAGTTCTCCGTCATCCCTCGATTGGGCTTCCTCATAGTTAATCCGCGAGAAATGGCGGGTCATCACATCTATATCATCCGCTCGATACGCTGCGGCTTGGTCAATCCAGACCATGTCAAAGTCTGTTTTACCCACGATTTGCTCTAGGGAATCTAAGCCTGCATCCTCTAAAAACAACGGATTACAACCGAGAAAACGGGACTCACGATCTTTCCAAAAGAAACGTTGGGGCTGGATTTCAAAAATGAGTTGAAGGATCTGTTCAGACTGTTTTAGCTGGTCAATGGTTTTGGCTTGGGCTTGCAATTGTCGCTGGTGCTCTATTTCAGCCTGCTGGAGCTGAGCCTGGAGTTGGGCATTGTGCTCATAGAGCTGGACCGCCCGATGGGCGATCGCCTCGGCCTCCTTCGCCACCCTTGTCGTTAGGGTCGCGATCGCATCAGTCGCCCCCCCAGCGCTGAACTGACCAGAGGAAGCTTGGGTCTCATCGAGCGAGACTGAAACAGAAAGAGGTTGCATAGCAATCAGGGACAGGAAACCATACCAAAGCAAACCTGATCTCAAGGGTTTCTATCAGTCTCAAGTTCCAGATTTGCTGGCTCGGAGCAGCCGATCGCCACCCTGGAGATCGTCTTAGTCGAGACAATTCTAGTATTGGCAATTGCCCAGCCGAAAACTACATCGCCGACAAAACCTCTACTTTGCGGCAGAGGTATCCGTGAAGTGCAATAGAGACGGTGGCAGGGAAGCAAGACTGCATGCCCCAGAGTCTTCGGTCATCCGGCGAGCAGTCTAGAACGACACCATCGACAGCAACAAAACGGCAACAAAACGGCAGCAAAAAGCCCCCCCAATCCCAACCGTTGAGGGGGCTTTAGAGCAGATTGTGGGTGGAGCGCAACCGTTGCTACCAACCCAAACTGGAATAGAGTGCCGTCTCTTCCCAAGCTTTCTCCGCTTCAGGTGTCTCACTGACATCATCGACTCGCGTTTCTGCGCAAAATGAAGACGTGCTCAGACCACCAAATCGCTTCACGGTGCTGCTGCGCAACCGCAAGTTCGGACCCATGAACCAGAAACGCTCCGTGGAACTCATGGTGTCGTACTCAGTGGTGAGGACCAGACCTTCCTCTTCATCAATTAAATAGCGACCCACCACGGGAGCGATTTCCGCATAGCCCCGCTCCCGCAGCAAGCTCCCTTCCTTGGGGTTATCTTCATCGGGAACCAGGGCAAACACCGTGCTGCCCTCGTGGTCTTCGTCCTCTTTATCCCAGTCCATGGAGCCATTCCAGGTGACATGGGCCCCCCCAATGGTCTTGGCGGGGTCAAAGTCATGCATCTTGCAGATTTCGACAATCTGGGGATCGTCAGCCTCTAGGGATTTGACCCGAATAGAGGACGAACCACTTTCAGCCCGACGAAAGGGGAGGTGGTGGGTCGTGCGCTGAGACTGCCACTGTCCGGCACTGCGCCGAAAGAATTCCATTGCATCCATAGTTCAGCTCTAACCCAGTCGTGTTTTGGGCTCACATCCTACGTTGGTGTTCAGGTCCATCATACTGGAGAGGCTTAGCCCCAGGGCAGAATTAGCGAGAGAGAAACGGGGACAAAGCAATGGGGCAGTTTCGTGGAGAATTGGCGGCACTGACGGCAGCGATGCTGTGGGCGATCGCCTCCGTGGTCTATGCCCGTGTGGGCAAAACGCTGTCACCGCTGGTCTTAAACCTCGTTAAGGGACTGGTGGCGATCGCACTCCTTCTGGGCACAGCACTGGCGCTCCAACGCCCCTTTCCAGAGGTTGAATTCCAATCCATTGGATTTTTGGCGCTCAGCGGTGTTGTTGGCATTGGCCTAGGGGACACATTTTTCTTTCGATCACTAACGCTCCTAGGTCCCCGACGAGCCCTGCTGCTCGAATCCCTCGCCCCTCCCCTCTCAGCGCTCCTGGCGCTGATTTTTTTGCAAGAGGTGCTGGCGATCGCGAATGTCTTCGGCATTTTCCTCACGGTGGGCGGGGTGACCTGGGCTGTAAGTGAGCGCTTGCCGCCAGAAAATTCAGCATTAGAAAATTCAGCACCAGAAGATTCAGCATCAGAAGATTCAGCATCAGAAACTTTAATCTCAAAAAACTTAGTCTCAAGCCCTAGCCCCAAGCCCCAAAACCTCTTACTAGGGATTGGCTATGGATTATTAGCCGCGATAGGGCAGGCCAGCGGCGCGGTCCTCTCACGCGCCGCCCTCGCGGACACAACAATGGATCCCCTCTGGAGTTCGCTGATTCGGCTGGGGGCTGGGGCGGTGTTGCTGTCGCTGTGGCTGGTTATTTCGGGTCGCAGCTTAGCCCCTCGCTCTCCGGGAGAAGCCGGGAGTCTGCCAAGGCCTCGCCTGGACTGGAGGACTCTGGGGGTAGTGGCGATCGCGGCTTTCCTCGGCACCTACCTCGCCATTTGGCTCCAGCAGGTGTCGCTCAAATTTGCCCCCGCTGGCATCGCCCAGGCGCTAACGAGCACCAGTCAATTATTTGTAATGCCTCTGGCGGTATGGATGGGCGATCGCCTATCCCTGCGAGCCATCCTGGGGGTGGCGATCGCCCTTGCCGGCATCGTCTTGCTGTTTCGCTAGGTCGGTCTTCGGCATCACCCACGATTCCCCAATCCAGCACAATCATGTTTAATAGAATTTATTTTCAATAAGCGACTTCAGAAACGCCCCAGATTAACCATGAATTCAACCTTGAAAACGATTGTGGCAACGGGACTGATGGTCGCGATCGCAGGCTGCGGCAATAGTTCTGGCCCAGACGGCTCCAGCTCAGGCAACGGTGACAGTGACGCTGTGGTCAATGTCTACTCTGCTCGCCACTACAACACGGACCAAGAGCTGTATGACGGCTTCACCGAAAAAACCGGAATCAAAGTCAATGTCATTGAAGGCAAGGACAGCGAACTGCTAGAACGTCTCAAGAGTGAGGGCGATCGCAGTCCCGCCGATATTTTTCTGACCGTGGACGCGGGTCGCATCTGGCGTGCCGAGGAAGAGGGTCTGTTTCAACCCACCCAATCTGAAACCCTCAACGCAGCCATTCCCGACAATCTCCGCCACCCTGACGGTCTCTGGTTTGGCCTCTCCAAACGCGCCCGCATCTTCGTCTACAACCCCGACAAGGTGGAAGAGCAGGAACTCTCCACCTACGAAAACCTGGCGAGTCGTCAATGGGAGGGGCGCGTCTGTGTACGGAGCTCCAACAACATCTACAACCAGTCCCTGGTCGCTTGGATGATCGAAAAAGACGGGGCCGACAAAACAACCGCTTGGGCCGAGGGACTCGTTAATAACTTTGCCCGAGACCCTGAAGGCGGTGATGTTCCTCAGATTCGTGCCGTAGCACAAGGCACCTGTGATGTGGCCATTGTCAACCACTATTACCTAGCCCGACTTATCAAATCCGATGACCCAAAGAACAAAGCTGTCACGGATAAAGTTGGGGCTTACTTCCCGGATTCAACGCATTTTAATATCAGTGGTGCAGGGGTTTTAGCAAATGCCCCCAATACGGATAATGCAGTCCAGTTTTTGGAATATCTTGCAAGCCCCGACGCTCAAACGTTTTTTGCTCAAAGCAATAATGAATACCCAACGGTTGAGGGTACACAACTAGATACCGTTCTGCAGGACTTTGGAGAATTTACGGCTTCGCCCATTAATGTTTCGGCCTACGGTCGTAACAATTCTGAGGCGATCACAATCATGGATCAAGCGGGTTGGAAATAAGTTTTTCCTATCAATAATGTTGTCTATCTGATGGGAGAGTTGCCATCGACCCTATTCGCTGTATATTGAATTGCGACATTTTTCGTAACATTAGTGTGAGTGTGACCATGAAACTTAAGCCTGTAGAACTATTTTTGGCCCTGGGCCTTGCTGCAACCGTGACCGCTTGCGGTGGTGGAACTGAGACCCCTGCTGAAGCACCTGCAACCGACGAAGCTCCTGCTGCTGTGGAAGAAGGCGGTGAAGGCGGCGAAGGCGAAGAAGCACCGGCTGAAGAAGGCGGCGAAGGTGGTGAAGGCGGCGAAGGCTAGATCCTAGCGCTTCATCTCCTCACGATGCGTCTGAACCGCGAATCTAAACCGCGCATCTGAATCGCGCATCTGAAACGCATTGGCAAACATAGGGTGGCCTGGAGTAATACGGGTCACCCTATGTTTTTGAGCGTTTATACTTTTGACAGGGTCATTGTGGAGCTTTGTTATGCCTGCCCCGCTCAAGCTTTTGATCGTCGAAGATGACCCCATGATGCGCTTAGGGTTGCAGCACAGTTTGACTGCCCAGGCTGGCATTGAAGTGGTTGCGACGGCCGAAGATGGGGATACTGGCGTTGCTCAAACAACCGAACTGCAGCCAGACTTAGTCGTGATGGATATTGGCCTACCGGGTCTGGACGGCATTGCCGCAACGCAGCAGATTAAGGCCCAGTGCCCCAATGTTCGGGTAGTGATGCTGACCTCCCATACCGCGGAGACAGAAGTGATTGCGGCCCTATCGAGCGGGGCAGATGCCTATTGCGTGAAGGGGACCAGCGTGGAGCAGCTGATGCGGGCGATCGCTGCGGTGCGTGAGGGAGGAACCTATCTGGATGGGGCGATCGCCCAAACCCTCGTGGCCCAACTCCAAACCACGCCGAAAAAAGCCGCGCCCCCCGTCATTGGCCAGCTCTCAGAGCGGGAAATGGAAGTGTTGCTCCTCATCGTAGAGGGCTACAGCAACCCAGACATTGCAGCGAAGCTCTACCTCAGCACCAACACGGTCAAGACTTACGTGCGGGGCATTATGAATAAGTTAGCGGTAAATGATCGCGTGCAGGCCGCCGTGGTGGCATTGCGCAGCGG